>NZ_WHNU01000016.1:0-159491 GCF_009362305.1 Burkholderia sp. BE17 | reverse complement strand
CGGGCGGTAGCCGGGCGGTAGCCGGGCGGTAGCCGGGCGGTAGCCGGGCGGTAGCCGGGCGGTAGCCGGGCGGTAGCCGGGCGGTAGCCGGGCGGTAGCCGGGCGGTAGCCGGGCGGTAGCCGGGCGCGGCGCACTACGTGCCGCCGCGCCCGGCTACCGCACGTATCGATCAGATCACGCTGAAGTGGTGCGTGCCGTCGCGCTTCAACTGGTCGACCAGCCCGTATTCCCAGTCGAGATACGCCTGCATCGCGGCAGCCGCGTTGTCGGTGCCTTCGTACGGGCGCCGGTAGCGGTCGACGCGCGGCGACGCGAGCCGCGTCTCGCCGCTTTCGAGCGGCAGCCCCGCATCGATCCATGCGGCCGTGCCGCCGGTCAGCACCGAGATGTCGGCCGACGCCGGCAGCAGCGCGCGCGCATCGTCCGCCGCGAACCGCGCGAGCAGGCTCGATCCGCACGTGAACACGTAGCGCTTCGCCGGCGGGATCGCCGCGAGCGCGTCGCGCAACCGCGCGCGCACGACGAACCAGGCGCCCGGAATATGGCGCTTCACGTAGTTCGCGCTGGCCGTCACGTCGACGATCGCCAGTTCGCCGGGCGCGGCTTCCTTCAGCCAGCCCGCGAGCGTCGCGGGCGACACGTCGGTCGCGGGCGGCGTTGCCGGCACGTCGCGCGGCGGCTGGCCTTGCTCGCCGAACGCCGCCGCGCCGGCCGGCTCGACCACGCGTACATCCCAGCCCATCTGTGCAAGCCACGACGCGGTCATGTCCGCGCGCACGCCGTCGTCGTCGGCGAGCACGATCCGCGCGCCGCGCACGGCCGCGTGATGGTCGGTCTCCTGCACGAGCTGGCCGCCCGGCGTGCTCAGGAAGCCCGGCAGGTGGCCGGCTTCATATTCCTCCGGCGTGCGCACGTCGAAGCGGTACAGCGTGCGGCCCGGCTCGTCGAGCGCGGCGACATCCGCGAGCCCGATGCGCGGCACGCCGGCGCGCTCGGCCACCGCGCGCGCAGCGCGGCGTGCATCGGCGCGCTGCGTCGCATCGATCTCGTCCGGAAAGCGACGCGCCGCGCCGCGCTCGAGCGTCTGGCCGGCAAGCGTCCAGCCGATCGTGCCGTTGCGCAGTGCCGCGACCGGGTTCGGCAGCCCCGCGTTGACGAGCGACTGCGTGCCGATGATGCTGCGTGTGCGGCCCGCGCAGTTGACGACCACCTGCGTGTGCGGATTCGGCGCGAGCGCGCGCACGCGCAGCACGAGTTCCGCGCCCGGCACGCTCGTCGAGGTCGGGATGTTCATCGTCTGGTATTCGTCGAAACGGCGCGCGTCGACGATCACGACATCGGCCTTCGCGTCGATCAGCGCCTGCACTTCCTGCGCGGACAGCGACGGCGTATGCCGCTCGGCCTCGACCCATTCGCCGAACGACTTGCTCGGCACGTTCACGTCGATGAACAGTTCGCCGCCCGCGGCCAGCCAGCCCGCAAGGCCGCCGTCGAGCAGCCGCACGTCGGTATAGCCGAGCTGCGCGAGCTTCGCGGCCGCGCGCGGCGCGAGATCCTCGCCGCCCGCTTCGCCGAACACGACGATCGGCGTGTCGCGGCGCGGAATCCGCGTCCACGCGTCGAGTTCGAGCTTCGACAGCGGAAAGTTGGCGGCCCACAGCGGGTGGCCCTGCGCGTACGGATCTTCCTCGCGTACGTCGATCAGCGCGAGCTCATCGCGGGCAAGCAGGCGCGCGCGCACGTCCTGGTACGACGCGGCGGGAAAGCGGGAGGTGGAATCGGCGGATTGCGTCACGATGTCTCTGTCGGATTCTGTTGAAGTCGGTGAAGAAAGCGAAACGGATGAATCTTCGGCCTGCCCGCACGCGCCCGCAACGGGCCACGCCGGCGGGCGCCGCATCAGGCGTTCGAATAGCCGGACACGAAAGGCTTCACGGTGCCGTCGTCCAGGTACACCGCGCGCTCGACCTTGCCGATGTTCGCGCCGTACACGTGGATGCTGATCGATACCTGGTCGGCGAATGCGTTGGTCACGCGATGGACGTCGCCGATGTGCGGCGATACGGCCTCGACCTCGCCCGGCTCCAGCCGCACGGCTTCGCCCGCCGGCACGGGCTTGCCCGCTTCGTCGAACCGGTACGGCTGCGAAAACTCGCCGCCGCGCAGCATCCCGATCAGCCCCCACACCGTGTGGTTGTGGATCGGCGTCGTCTGGCCGGGCCCCCACACGAAGCTGACGACCGAGAACCGCTCGTCCGGATCGAGATACAGCAGGTACTGGCGATAACGCGCGGGATCGGGCTGCGCGAACGCGTCGGGCAGCCAGTCGTCGTGTTCGACGAGCGCGGCCAGCAGCGCGCCGCCCTCGTCGAGAATGCGCGCCTCGTTCGCGCCGGACGCGAGCAGCGCGCCCAGACCGTCGACGAACGGACGCAGCGGCGTCTGATGCAGCGAAAGCGTACTCATCGGCTGCCTCCTCGAATATGATGCCGAATATGATGGATCGTCATGATGCACCCGAAAGACCATGCAGAACAAACATGAAAATTAGCGATATCGACGCTTTTGCAGCGGTCGTCCGCTGCCAGACCCTGAGCTTGGCCGCGGCCGAGCTCGGGATGACGCAGCCCGCGATCACGCGGCGCGTCCAGAATCTCGAGGACGCGCTCGGCGTGATCCTGCTCGATCGCAACACGAAGCCGCCGCGCCCGACCGACATCGGCCGGCAGGTATTCGAGCAGTGTCGCGCGATCCTGCGCGAAGTCGATGCGCTGCGCGAACTGACGGCCGGCCAGCAGCCGCCCGCAGGCGAATTCCGGCTCGGGCTCACGCAGGGGCTCGGCGAACTGATGCTGCCCGCACTCATCGCCGAACTCGCCGCGCAGTGGCCCGCGCTCGCGACGCAGGTCACGACCGCGTGGGGCGGCACGCTCGTCGAGCGCGTCGCACGCCGCGAGCTCGATGCGGCGCTCGTATTCCTCGCGCGCGAGATGGTGCTGCCGCCGTACGTCGAAGGCGAACGGCTGCTGGCCACGCGGCTCGTCGCGGTCGGCCGCAAGGGCGACTGGCCGCGCCGCAGCTACCGGCTCGCGGATTGCCACGCGCGCGGCTGGGTGCTCAATCCCGACGGTTGCGGCTTTCGCGCGGGCCTGCGGCGCGCGCTCGACGCGCAGGGCCTGCCGATGCCGGTCACGCTCGACACCTACGGCCGCGACCTGCAACTGCAGAGCGTCGCGAACGGCTTCGGCATCGGGCTGATGCCGCTGCCGCTCGTCGAAGGCAGCCCGCTGCGCGACGCGCTCGACATCGTGCCGCTCGCCGATTTCAAGCCGCAGATCGATCTGTGGCTGCTGCGCCGGCACGATGCGGCGCGCTTCGACGCACCGCTCGCGGCCGTAGCCGCGCATGCGCGCGCGGCATTCGCATTGCCCGAGCAGACGCACGGCAAGGCTGCGTGACCGGACGGGGCGGCGTCTGCTTCGCGCCGTCCTGTTTGTTGCCCCCGCAGCGCTGCACCGCTCACGCATCGTTTCGGCCGCGTTCGACCTCGTCGCGCGACGCCCCGCGCGCCTCCGCTTTCGTTTCATCCCGGCTTGCCGCTTCAAGCACCGCACGCCCTGCGGCGACCGCGATCGCGTCGTCCTGCGGCGTATGCACGCGACTGCACAGCACGTCGCGATAGTGGCGTTCGAGCGGATTGTCACGGCTCAGCCCGTGGTTGCCCGACAGTTTCAGCGCCTGCTCGACCGCGCGGATCGCGTGCTCGGTCACGCTCCGCTTGACGAGGCCGCTCGTGGTCACCGACGGCGCGTTGCCGGCGTCGGTGCGTGAAATGAGATCGTCGAGCAGCACGCGGTTCGCATGCAGCCAGCCCTCGATTTCGCCGACCGCCTCCTGCACGCGCGGCAGCGTCGCGAGCGGCGCACCGAGCCCGCTCGGCGCACGCGTCGTCGCGAATCCGACCAGCCAGTCGCGCGACGCGCGCGCCACCGCGTCGTACAGGCTGCCGAGCAGCGCGACCATCCAAGCCTGCTGGTCGGCCTGTGCGTCGGCATCCGCATGCGTCGCGGCCGACACGGCCCACGCCTGCGGCGCGCGCACGTCGACCGCGTGGTCGGCCGGCAGCCGCACATCGTCGAATACCACCTCGTGACTGCCCGATGCGCGCTGGCCGAGGTGATTCCAGCTTTCGATCACGCGGATGCGGTCGCCGTCCGCATCACGATCGCGCGGCACGAGAAACACGCCGACGCGCGGCTCCGGTTCGTCGGTGCGCGCCCACACGGCCAGCCAGCGCAGCGCCGGAATCCCGGTGCTGTACAGCTTGTGGCCGGACAGCCGCCAGCCGTCGCCGTCGCGGCGCGCGACCGTTTCCGGCAGGCCGCCGCGCGACGGCGAACCGAGCGCCGGCTCGACGCGCAGCGCGTTGATCAGCGCGCCTTGCGCGACCGCGCTGTCGAACACCGCGCGCCGCATCTGGGCAGGCCAGCGGGTGTCGGCACGGGCGAGCGCGCGATGCTGCAGATACGTCATCGTCAGCACCAGCGCGGTCGCCGGATCGGCGCGCGCGACGGCGGCCACGATCCGGCTCGCCCGCGCGAGCGTCGCGCCCGCGCCGCCATGCTCGCGCGGCACGATCTGTGCAATCAGCCCTGCGCGATGCAACCGCGCGAAGTTCTCGTGCGGGAAACGGCCGTCGACGTCGTTGCGCGCCGCATCGGCGGCGAGTGTGGGTGCGAGGCGGTCGAGCAGCGCGGCAATGCGCGCGTCTTCGGCATCGTCGGCGTCGTCGGCATCGTCGGCAGGCAGAAGGCGCAGCGAAGGCTGCTGTTGCGACGGTGAGGAAGCGGCAAGGCTGGCGGACATCGAGACGGATTCCCTGGGTAATACGCAAAGGCGGCAATCGCGGCGAAAGCCGCAATAGCAGTGATCGATCACCACGCGGCGCGGTTTCGCGTGACGTCGACGATGTGGCCGGCATGTCGCGCCGGAATCGCCGGCACGCACTGCGCGGCACGCCGCCGACGCGCGCCCGATCCGCGCCCGATCGATAGTGAGCCCACAGCGTATGCTCAGCGCCCACCCTCCCAAACCATGCAAATCTGATATTCAAATCGGGATTGATTATTTCCATTCCGCATGATCCCGGCGTTAACCTGCGCTCCATTCCTGCCCGGCCGTGCACCGGGACGTCCCTGCACCGGAGACCCAGATGAGCGTCGAATTCATCGGCATGATCCAGAGCCAGAAGCAGTCGGAAATCCACTCGCCGTCCGGCCCCGTGGTCGATCCCGACTATGTGCGCGACTTTGCGCGCGCCCACGAAACGGCCGGCTTCGACCGGATCCTTGTGCCGCATCACTCGACCGGCCCGTCGGCGACGCTGACGATCGCGTTCGCGGCCGCCGCGACCGAGCGCATCCACTTCATGCTCGCGCATCGCCCGGGCTTCACCGCGCCGACGCTCGCCGCGCGGCAGATCGCGACGCTCGACCAGTTCAGCCGCGGCCGGCTCGCCGTGCACTTCATCTCCGGCGGCTCGGACAGCGAGCAGCAGCGCGACGGCGATTTCCTCGACCACGACGCGCGTTATGCGCGTACCGACGAATATCTCGGCATCCTGCGCCGGATCTGGACCGAAGCGCAGCCGTTCGATCACGACGGCGCGCATTACCGCTTCAAGCAGGGCTTTTCGGAAGTGAAGCCGTTCCAGCAACCGCATGTGCCGATCTATTTCGGCGGCGCATCGGAGGCCGCGCTCGCGGTGGCCGGCAAGCACGCGGACGTCTACGCGCTGTGGGGCGAATCGCTCGACCAGGTGCGCGACCTGACGACGCGCGTGCGCGCCGAAGCCGCGCAGCACGGCCGGCAGGTGCGTTTCTCCGTGTCGTTCCGCCCGATCCTCGCCGCGACCGAGGACGAAGCGTGGGCGCGCGCGCACCGCATCCTCGACGAAACGCGGCGGCTGCGCGAAGCGGCCGGCCTCGGCGCCGGCGGCCCGCAGCAGAGCGAAGGCGCGCGCCGCCTGCTCGCCGCGGCCGAACGCGGCTCGCGCGTCGACAAGCGGCTGTGGACCGAGATCGCGAAGCTCACCGGCGCGCGCTCGAACTCGACGGCGCTCGTCGGCACGCCCGAACAGGTCGCCGATGCGCTGCTCGACTACTACGACCTCGGCGTGACGACGTTCCTGATCCGCGGCTTCGATCCGCTCGAAGACGCGATCGACTACGGCCGCGAACTGATTCCGCGCGTGCGCAGCGCTGTCGCGGAACGCGACGCGGCGCGCCGCGCCGCCTAACGCCAACGGAGCCGCACGCCATGTCCGCCGTCCTCGCCACGCCCGTCCGTACCGCATCGGGCCTCGTGCTCGCCGAAGCGCCGCGCCAGCATTTCTGGTTCGATCCGCCCGCGCCGCGCATCGACGTCGCCGCCGAACGCCGCCACCGGCAGGAGCGGCTCGCGGCCGCGTTCCGCCTGTTCGCGCGCTTCGGTTTCGCGGCCGGGCTCGCCGGCCACATCACCGCGCGCGATCCGGAACTGCCCGATCATTTCTGGGTGAATCCGCTCGGCGTGCATTTCTCGCAGATCAAGGTGTCCGACCTGCTGCTCGTCAACGCGCGCGGCGAAACCGCGATCGGCACGCGGCCGCTGAACAAGGCCGCGTTCGCGATCCATGCGGCGATCCACGAAGCGCATCCGCACGTCGTCGCCGCCGCGCACACGCATTCGACCTACGGCAAGGCATGGTCGACGCTCGGCCGCCCGCTCGATCCGCTCACGCAGGACGCGTGCGTGTTCTACGAGGATCACGCGCTGTTCGACGACTTCACGGGGATGGTCGTCGACACGAGCGAAGGCGCGCGGATCGCGCACGCGCTTTCGAAGCCGGACGGCAGCACGCACAAGGGCGTGATCCTGAAGAACCACGGGATCCTGACGGCCGGCCCGACGGTCGAGGCCGCCGCGTGGTGGTACATCGCGCTCGACAACGCCGCGCACACGCAGTTGCTGGCCGAAGCGGCCGGCACACCGCAGCCGATCGATCACGCGACCGCGCGCCACACGCACGGCCAGATCGGCGGCCCCGACGGCGCGCTGCATGCGTTCGACAGCCTGTTCGCGCGCGTCGTCGCCGACGAACCCGACCTGCTCGACTGAGCGCCCTTCCGCACGACCGGAGACCAGACCGCCATGACCCAACCCACCGCACCCGCGCCGGCCATCGCGCACGACGACAAACGCCGCCGGCTGCTGCGCGCGGCCGGCGCCGCCGCGCTCGCCGCGCCGGCGATCACGCTCGGCCGCAAAGCGTGGTCCGCACCGCCGCTGAAGAAGCTCACGTTCGCGTGGAACCAGAACGCGTTCTGCCTGACGCCGATCGTCGTCGCGCAGGAGCGCGGCTTCTTCGAGAAGAACGGCCTGAAGGTCGACCTGATCAACTACAGCGGGTCGACCGACCAGTTGCTCGAATCGATCGCGACCGGCAAGGCCGATGCGGCGGTCGGGATGATCCACCGCTGGCTGAAGCCGCTCGAAGCAGGTTTCGACGTGAAGATCATCGGCAGCTCGCACGGCGGCTGCGTGCGGCTGGTCGGCGCGAAGGCGGCCGGCGTCACGACGCTGCAGGCGCTGAAGGGCAAGACGGTCGGCGTCAGCGATCTCGCGGCGCCCGGCAAGCATTTCTTCTCGATCCTGCTCGCGAAGAACGGGATCGATCCCGAGCGCGACATCACGTGGCGGCAGTATCCGGCCGACCTGCTCGGCGTCGCGGTCGACAAGGGCGAGATCCACGCGATCGCCGACGGCGACCCGAATCTCTTCCTGCTCGAAAAGCGCAGCAACGGCGCGTATACGGAACTCGCGACCAACCTGTCCGGCGAATACGCGCGCAAGGTGTGCTGCGTGATCGGCGCGCGCGGCGATCTCCTGCGCAACGACCGGCCTGCCGCCGCCGCACTCGCGCGCTCGATCGTGCAGGCGACCGAGTTCACGCACGACAACCCGAACGAGGCCGCGAAGGTGTTCGCAAAGTATTCGCCGAAGATCAGCCCCGACGACCTGCGAAAGCTGTACGCGACGCTCACCTACACGCATCACCCGACCAACGTCGACCTGCAGCAGGAAATCGCGTTCTATGCGGACGATTTCCGCCGCATCAGCGTGCTGAAGAAAAGCACGGACCCGCAGCGCTTCGCGCAGCAGGTCTATGCGAACGTGCTGGGGTGACGCGATGTCGACGATCGAACACGCTTCCCCCGCGCGCGCTGCATCGGTACCGGCCGGCGGCGCCGCTGCGTCTACTGTCTCCGCTGTCTCCGCTGCGTCTGAGCGCATTGCCTGCACGGCCTGCGATGCCACGCCGTCCACCGAAGCCCGCCGCGCACGCACCTGGCCGACCGGCATCGCCGCCGCATTCGCGTGGGCCGCGCTCGGCGCGCTCACGCAACTGTGGCCGAACCGTGTCGTCGGCTTCACCGACTGGGCATACACGGACACGTTCGGCACGGCAGCATGGTCGATCGCCGCGGTGCTGCTCGCCGTTGCGACGCTCGGCCATCTCGTGCCCGCCACTCGCACGCGGCTCGCGCGCGTGCGTCCGGCCGGCCCGTGGCTCGTCGCGCTGCCGCTCGTGCTCGCCGCATGGGAGATCGTCACCGCGAAAACCGGCTGGCTGCCGACGCCGTTCTTCGCGCCGCCGCAGGCGCTGATCGAGGTCTATGTCGACGACTGGCCGCGCCTGCTCGGCAGCGCTGGCAACACGCTGAAGCTGCTCGCGCTCGGGTTTGCGTACGGCGTCGCGGTCGGCTTTGCCGTCGGCGTATCGATCGGCTGGTCGCGCCGGATCGGCTACTGGGTGCATCCGGTGCTGCGCGTGCTCGGCCCCGTGCCGGCCACCGCGCTGCTGCCGCTCACGTTCTACTTCTTCCCGTCGAGCTATTCGGCCGCCGCGTTCCTGATCGCGCTGTCGACCGGCTTCCCGGTCGCGGTGCTGACGTGGTCGGGCGTCGCGAGCGTCGACAAGCAGTATTACGACGTGGCTCGCACGCTCGGCGCGAACGCGCGCTTCCTGGTGCTGCGCGTCGCGATTCCGGCCGCGCTGCCGCACGTGTTCGTCGGCATCTTCATGGGGCTGAGCGCGTCGTTCACGGTGCTGGTCGTCGCCGAGATGATGGGCGTCAAGTCGGGGCTCGGCTGGTACCTGAGCTGGGCGCAGGGCTGGGCATCGTACGTGAACATGTATGCGGCGCTGATCGTGATGGCGCTGCTGTTTTCCGGGCTGATCGCGCTGCTGTTCGCGGTGCGCGACCGCGTGCTCGCGTGGCAGAAAGGAACCGTCAAATGGTAAGCGCCACCGTATTCGGACCGTCAGTTGCCGCTTCGGCAGCCGCTTCGCCCACCATCACGGCGCCGCGCGGCGCGCGCATCGACATCCGCCGCGTCAGCCATGCGTTCGACGGCTCAGGTGGCCCGCTGCCGGTGCTCGACGACGTCACGCTGTCGGTCGCGGCCGGCGAATTCGTCGCGCTGCTCGGCCCGAGCGGCTGCGGGAAGTCGACGCTGCTGCGCCTCGTCGCGGGCCTCGACGCCGCGCGGCAAGGCACGATCGCGCAGGACGGCGTGCCGATCGAGCAACCCGATCCGTCGCGCATCGTCGTGTTCCAGGACCCGACGCTATACCCGTGGCGACGCGTGCGCGCGAACGTCGCACTCGGCCTCGAAGCGCGCGGCGTGGCGCGTGTCGCGCAGCATCGCGTCGACGATGCGCTCGAACGCGTCGGGCTGCAGGAATTCTCGAACGTGTTTCCGCATCAGTTGTCCGGCGGAATGGCGCAGCGCGTCGAGCTTGCCCGTGCGCTCGTCAACGATCCGCGGCTGCTGATTCTCGACGAGCCGCTCGGCAAGCTCGATTCGCTGACGCGGCTCACGATGCAGGCCGAGCTGACCGCGCTGTGGCAACGCGACGAGTTCTCCGCGCTGCTCGTCACGCACGATGTCGAGGAAGCGCTGTTTCTCGCGCAGCGCGTGATCGTGTTCGGACCGCGTCCGGCACGGATCGTCGCCGAATTGCACGTCGACCTGCCCTACCCGCGCCATCGCGGCGACCCGCGCCTCGCCGAACTACGCCACGACGCGCTGCGGCATCTCGGGCTGGATGCGAGCTGGTAGATGCGGGGTGCCGTTCGACGCTTGGCCGCCGCGCGGCGGGAACGTGGCCGATGAATGCGCCGCCGTTCTCCGACTGGGCGCTCGCATTCCTGCAACTGCTGTATCGCGCGCAAATCGCATTGGCGCGCGCGCTGCACGCGGTCGGCCTGACAGGCGACGCCGACGGTCAGGCCGCATGGCCGTGGGCGCACCGGATCGCACTCGAGACGCTGCGCATCGATGCGGGACTCACGCGGCAACTCGCGTTCGCCGGTGCGGCGACGGCGCTGGCCGTCATGCTCACCTGCGTCGCGCTCGCTTCGCGAAAGTGGCGTTTCGCCTCCGCGATCGCCGCGCTCGCCATTGCATGGTTCGCGCCGTGGCCGCCGTCGTCGCTGTGGCTCGCGCCCGCCGTGCCGACGAGTTTCCAGCGCGATCCCACGCCGTTTTCGGTATCGAACGTGATGCGCGGCGCACACCTGTATGCGCAACACTGCGCGGCCTGCCACGGTACGGACGGCCGTGGCGAAGGGCCGCTCGCGGCCACGCTTTCGCACTGGCCGCCGACCTTTGCCGGCGCGCTGCTCGCCCGTCGCCTCGACGGCGAACTGTTCTGGCGTGTGCGCCACGGCACGCACGACGAACACGGCGCACCGACCATGCCCGGCTTCGCCGCGACGCTCGACCCGCAGGATACGTGGGCCGTGCTCGACTACCTGAAAGCGCTCTCCGCAGGCAGCGGCGCGCAGGCCGACGGCGCGTGGCCCGTGCCCGTCCCGCTGCCGGCGCTCGACGTGCGTTGTGGCAGCGCCGCGCCGCAATCGCTCGACCGCTGGCGCGCAGGCCAGCGCGTGCGGATCGTCGCGCTCGCACCGGGCGTCGCGCCGCCGCCGGAAGACGCGCGCTGGCAAACCTTGCTCGTCACGGCACACGGCGCGGCCGTGCCGTCGGCAACCGGCACGCGTGCGAACTGCGTCGCGTCGACACCCGATGCCTGGCTCGCGTTCGCGACGATTGCCGGCGTCGCGCCCGACACGCTCGGCGGCACGCAACTGCTCGCCGACCGGCGCGGCTGGCTGCGGGCGCGCGCGCTGCCGGGCAGCGCCGGCTGGTCGGATGCCGACCTGCTGTGTCGTTCCGATGCCGCTGCGCGGCCGGCCACGGCCGCCGCGAACGGCGACCCGCTGACCGCGCTGCTGCTGCGCGTCGACGCGGAACCCGTACGCGACGTGCAGGCCGGGCTCCCGCACTGATTTCCCGAACCTCTCTTTCGATCAACCGAACTTCACGATGAATCCGACCCGACGCCATTTCCTCGCACAGGCGAGCGCCCTCGCCACGATCGCCGCGGCCCCGGCCGCGCTGCGCGCGCAATCGGGCGCACGGCCGCTGCTGCGCGCCGGCGACCAGAAAGGCGGGCTGCGCGCGCTGCTCGAAGCGGCCGGCGAACTGAACGGCCTCGCGTACGACATCGCGTGGACCGAGTTCCCGGCCGCCGCGCCGCTCGCCGAAGCACTGAACGCGGCCGCCGTCGATTGCGGGCCGATCGGCGATGCGCCGGTGATCTTCGCGCTCGCGTCGGGCGCACGCATCAAGGTGATCGGCGCGAACCGCTCCGATCCGTACGGCACGGCCGTGCTCGTGCGGCCCGACGCGGCACTGAAAGGCGCGGCCGACCTGAAGGGCAAGCGCATCGGCACCACGCGCGGCTCGATCGGCCATTTCGTCACGTTGAAGGCGCTCGACGCGGCGGGCCTGCCGCCCGATGCCGTGTCGTTCCGCTTCCTGCCGCCGGCCGACACGATGCTTGCGCTCGCAACCGGATCGATCGACGCATGGGCGACGTGGGAGCCCTACACGGCGCTCGCCGAAACGAGCGGCCGCGCGCGCGTGCTCGTCAACGGCCGCGGGCTGTGGTCGGGCCTCAGCTACATCGCGGCGACCGACGCGGCGATCGCGTCGAAGCGCGACGTGCTGCACGATTTCCTGCGGCGCGTCGTGCGCGCCCAGGCTTGGTCGTACCGGCACGTCGACGCGTATTCCGCGGCGCTCGCACGCATCATCGGCATTCCGCCGGCAGCCGCGAAGCTGCAGTTCGAGCGCCGCAACACGCGCTGGCTGCCGATCGATGCGACGCTGATCGCCGAACAGCAGCGCACGGCCGACTTCTATCTGAAGGCCGGGCTGCTGCGCCAGCCGCTCGACGTGCGCACGACCTTCGACGCGGGTTTCCCGCTCGCATGACCGGCCGCCCGGCGGTGCGCAACCGCCCGAACGGCTTCGGCACGATCTGGCACAATCTCGCTTCGACCATCTACGTCATTCGAAGCCAGCGCCATGCCAGCCATCAGTGAACTTTTTGTCTACCCGATCAAATCCTGCGCCGGCGTCGCGCTGACGCGTGCGCAATTGCTCGAAACAGGCCTCGCATACGACCGCCACTGGCTGATCACCGATCCCGACGGGCAGATGATCACGCAGCGCACGCACCCGCGCCTCGCGCTGATCCGCACCGCACTCGACAGCGATGCGCTCGTGCTGAACGCGCCGGGCATGCGCGAGATCCGCACGCCGCTCGACGGCGACGTGTCGCCCGCCACGCCGAAAATGGCCGCGACCGTCTGGCGCGACACGGTCGACGCGATCGACACGGGCGCCGAGACGGCCGCATGGCTCACCGAATTCCTCGGCATGCCCACCAGGCTCGCGCGCTTCGGGCCTGACGCGCGCCGCGGCTGCAACCGCAAATGGACGGGCGAGATCGATACGCACACGCAGTTCGCGGACGGTTATCCGCTGCTCGTGATCGGCCAGTCGTCGCTCGACGACCTGAACGCGCGGCTCGCCGCGAAGGGTGCGCCGGCGATCCCGATGAACCGCTTCCGCCCGAACATTGTCGTGTCGGATCTCGACGCATACGAAGAGGATTTCGTCGAACACCTCGACACCGACGGCGCGACGCCCGTGCGGCTGCGCCTCGTGAAGCTGTGCACGCGCTGCCCGATGCCGACGATCGATCAGGTCACCGGTGCGCCCGATCCGGAATGGCCGCACGAACCGACCGACACGATGCAGACCTATCGCGCGAATCCGAACTACGACGATGCGCTGACGTTCGGCATCAACGCGATCGTCGTCGAAGGCGTGGGTGCGTGGCTCGAAGTCGGCCAGACGGTCGAAGCGGAGATCGGGTTCGGCGATTGAGGCGTGCTCACGGCACTGTATAGCCGTCGCATCGTCGCCCCGAACGCGAAGAGCGCCGCGACGCCGAGCATCGCGGCGCGGCCACGATGAATGCGCAGCGCGTGCCGCGCCGGCGCAGCGGAAAAGGATGCGGTAGTGGAATTCACGGAAATATCCTGACGGTCATCGAGCCTCGGCGCGCATAGCGCCGGCACGCTTGCCTGCATGTCGGCTTCGGCTTCGGCTTCGGCTTCGGCTTCGCAGCCTACCTTGCCGCGGGGTCTTCGGCCTGCCTCAGGCACGTCGTCACGCCGCGCCCGGCCCCTCCTCGTGCGCCGCCGGCAGCCGGATCGTCACGACCAGCCCCCCGCCCGCCGCATCGACAAGCGTCACGCTGCCCTGGTGCACGCGTGCGATTTCCCGCACGATCGACAACCCGAGCCCTGTCCCTTCCACCGTTTGCGTCTTGCTGCCGCGATGGAAGCGCTCGAACACCGCGTCGCGCTCGTCCGCCGGAATGCCCGGCCCGTTGTCGATCACGTCGAGCTGCGCCTGTTCGCCGTCGCGCGACACGCGCACCGTGATCACCGCGCGGTCGCCCGCATAGCGGATCGCGTTGTCGATCAGGTTGCCGATCATTTCGCCGAGCAGGTCGGACTGCCCGTGCACGCTGACGTCGGCCTCGTGCTCGAAGCCGAGATCGATGTCGCGCGCGCGTGCGACGGGCGACCAGTCGAGCGTCACGCTGCGCGCGACGCGATGCAGCGCGACCGGCTTGTGCGCGACCGCGTGGCCGCTGTCCGAATCGAGCCGCGACAGCGACAGCAGTTGCTGGACGATTTTCGCGGCCTGCCGCACCGCGCCGTTCGCGCGCCGCAGGTGCACGTCCGCGCGCGGCTGCTCGTCGGGCCGCAGCGCGAGCTCGACGCCGGCCTGTACGGCCGCGAGCGGCGTCTTCAGTTGATGGGCCGCATCGGCGAAGAAGCGGCGCCGCGCGACCTGCATCCGCTGCGTGCGGCCGATGTACTGGTTGATCGAATCGACGAGCGGCGCAAGCTCGCTCGGCATCGCGCCGGTGTCGAGCGGTGTCGGGTCGTCCTCGCTGCGCGCGGCGACCGTCGCCGACAGCCGGTTCAGCGGCCGCAGCCCGCGCCCGACGCCGAGCCACACGATCCCGAGCGCGAGCACGACGAGCAGCCCTTCCTGCAGCAGCGAACCCACCAGGATCTCGCGGGCGAGCGCCTGACGCGCCTCGATCGTCTCCCCGACCATCACCCACACGATGCGCGACTGCGCGGTCGGCACGTCGTGCACCGGTATGCGCAGCGCGGCCATCCGCAACTGCTCGCCGCGATAGACGACGTCGTAGTAGCGCGTGACGAACAGCGCGCCGTCGCCCGCGTCGCGCCCCTGCGGCGGCGGCAGGTCCGGGTAGCCGGTGATCGTGCGGCCGTTGTCCTCGCGGATCAGGTAGTAGATCTTGCCGCCGTCGCTCGATTCGAGCATTTCGAGCGCGAGATACGGCAGGTCGACCTCGATCTCGCCGTCGTTGAGCCGCACGCCTTCGCGGATCGACTTCAGCGACGACGACAGCGTGCGGTCGAACGCGACGTGCGCGGCGCTCATCGCGCGCTGGTACGTGAGCCACGAGTCGAGCGCGAGCAGGCCGAGCAACGGCAGCAGCAGCCACAGCGCGACCTGCGTGCGCAGGTTCGGACGGGTCACCATGGCTCCCGCCGGGCCGCCCCAAGGAAGCCATGCGCCCCCTTCGGGCGCAGCGAACGTGTCGATCCGGAGTTAGCGCCTTTGGCGCTTACTCCGGTCCCATGCAAAGCTGTCGATCCGGAGTAGCGCTTTAGCGCGTACTCCGGTCCCACGCAAAGCCAGTGAGCGTCGGGGTCGTAACTCATACTTCCTTCGCTTCGAGCAGATACCCGAGCCCGCGCAGCGTGACGATCGCGACGCCCGTGTTCTCGAGCTTCTTCCGCAGCCGGTACACGTAGATCTCGATCGCGTCGGCGTTGACCGACTCGTCGAGCCCGAAGATTTTCTCCGACAGCGTTTCCTTGTTGATCGCGCGGCCGTTACGCAGGATCAGCACCTCGAGCACCGAGCGCTCGCGCGGCGTGAGCGACAGCGGTTCTCCCGCGAGGTGGAAGCTGCGATCGATACTGTCATACGAAAGCGGCCCGCATTCGACTCGCGAGTGCTCGTGGCCGAGGCTGCGCCGGATCAGCGCGCGGGCGCGCGCTTCCAGTTCGGTCAGCTCGAACGGCTTCGCGAGATAGTCGTCGGCGCCAAGATCGAGCCCCTTCACGCGGTCCTCGACCGACCCGTGCGCGGTGAGAATCAGCACCGGCACCGGATTGCGCCGCGCGCGCAGCCGTCGCAGCACCTCCAGCCCGTCGAGCTTCGGCAGCCCGAGATCGAGGATCACCAGCGCGTAATCCTGCGTGCGCAGCACGTGGTCCGCCGCCTCCCCGTCCGCCATGTGATCGACCGCGAAGCGCGCGGCGCTCAGTGCGTCGTTCAGCGACTGGGCCAGGTTCGGATTGTCTTCGACGAGCAGCACACGCATGGGGACCTCGGGAAATCCATGACACAAAGGACGCTATTGTGAACCGAAATGAAAGCAGGCTGAAAGTACCCCGCAATTAACATCCGCGTCACTCGAACAACATCTATGGGTAACTGGAGGAAGACATGCCGTTTGCACCGAAGCACCTCGCCGCCGCGCTGGCGATCGCCCTGGGCACTGCCGCCGGCAGCGCCGTCGCGCAGGTTCCGGCCGGGTATCCGGGTAACTACCAGGGCGTGATCGACGCCGCGAAGAAGGAAGGCAAGCTGATCGTCTACTCGACGACCGACACGGGCCTCGTGCGTCCGCTGATCAAGGACTTCGAAAGCGTGTACGGCGTCAAGGTTGAGTACAACGACATGAACAGCACCGAGCTGTACAACCGCTACATCAGCGAGAACGCGGCGAGCAGCACCAGCGCCGACGTGCTGTGGAGCTCGGCGATGGACCTGCAGGTCAAGCTCGTCAACGACGGCCTGATGGCGTCCTACGATTCGCCCGAAAGCCCGAACGTGCCGCAATGGGCGCAATACCAGAAGCAGGCGTACGGCACGACCTTCGAGCCGCTCGCGATCGTCTACAACAAGCGCCTGATCCCCGAGAACGAAGTGCCGAAGACGCGCGCCGAGCTGATCAAGCTGCTCGCGTCGCAACCGGACAAGTTCAAGGGCAAGCTCACGACGTACGACGTCGAGAAATCCGGCGTCGGCTTCAATGCGCTGACGCAGGACGCGCACCTGAACGAGAAGGTCACGTGGGAACTCGTGAAGGCGATCGGCGCGACGGGCCCGAAGCTGCAGTCGAGCACCGGCGCGATGATGGAGCGCATCTCGTCGGGCGAGAACCTGATCGGCTACAACATCATCGGTTCGTACGCGTACGCGAAGGCGAAGAAGGACAAGTCCATCGGGTATGTGTTTCCGAAGGACTACACGCAGATCGTGAGCCGCCTCGCCACCATCTCGAAGAAGGCGAAAAACCCGAACGCCGCCAAGCTGTGGGTCGACTACCTGCTGTCGAACCGCGGCCAGACGCTGATCGCGAACCAGGCGAACCTGTACGCGATCCGCGCGGACGTCACCGGCGAAACGTCGGCCGCGAGCCTGTCGAAGGAGCTCGGCGATTCGCTGAAGCCGATCCAGATCGGCACCGGCCTGCTCGTCTATCTCGACCAGTCGAAGCGCCTTGCTTTCCTGAAGCAATGGCAGCAGTCGATCAAGCGCTGATCCGCTGACAGCGGGCCGCCCGCCACGCATCGCGCGGGCGGCCGCTTCCCCTCACCGACTTCCTAGAGGCGGCCATCCGGATGGCCGCAGGGGCGAACTCATGCTTTCAACCAGCACACGCTCAACGGCGCCGGCCGTTGCGCCCGCCACCGGCCAGCGCGGCGCGATTCCCGCGCTGCCGGTCAACAGCCTGCAGCCGCTCGCCGGCATGCTGCGCTGGATCGTCGTCGCGGTACTGACCGTCGCGGTCGCGCTGCCGCTCGGCTTCATCCTGTTCCAGAGCCTGCTGTCCGCGCCGTTCTTCGACGCGAACAAGACGCTCGGCATCGAAGGTTTCCGCTTCATCTTCAGCGATCCCGACTTCTGGTCGGCCGTGAAGAACTCGTTCATCATCGCCGGCGGGATGCTGTTCATCTCGATCCCGCTCGGCGGCATCCTCGCGTTCCTGATGGTGCGCACCGACCTGCCCGGCCGCCGCTGGCTCGAACCGCTGCTGCTCACGCCGGTGTTCGTGTCGCCGATGGTGCTCGCGTTCGGCTACGTGGTCGCGGCCGGCCCGGTCGGCTTCTACTCGGTATGGTTCAAGGAACTGTTCGGGGTGCAAAACGTGCCCTGGAACGTGTATTCGATCTTCGCGATCACGGTGATCGTCGGCCTCACGCACGTGCCGCACGTGTATCTGTATTCGTCGGCCGCGCTGCGCAACCTCGGCTCGGACGTCGAGGAAGCCGCGCGCGTGACGGGCGCCCGCCCGTTCCGCGTCGCGCTCGACGTGAGCCTGCCGATGACGATGCCCGCGCTGCTGTTCGCCGGCGTGCTGGTGTTCTTCCTCGGCTTCGAGGTGTTCGGGCTGCCGCTCGTGCTCGGCGATCCGGAAGGCCACCTCGTGCTCGCGACCTACCTGTACAAGCTGACCAACAAGCTCGGCGTGCCGTCGTACCACCTGATGGCCGCGGTCGCGGTGTGCATCGTCGCGATCACGTTCCCGCTCGTGCTGCTGCAGCGCCACCTGCTGAAAACCGCGAACCGCTTCGTCACCGTGAAGGGCAAGGCCGGCCGCGCGACGGTGCTGCCGCTCGGCGTGTGGCGCTGGGTCGCGCTCGCGATCGTCGCGCTGTGGCTGATGCTGACCGTGATCGTGCCGATCTCGGGCATCGTGCTGCGCGCGTTCGTGACCAACTGGGGCGAAGGCGTGGCGCTCGCCGAGGTGCTGACGCTGGCGAACTTCATCGAGCTGTTCGAGCAGGACAACCTGGTGCGCGCGATCGTCAACACGCTCGGCATCGGCGTGATCGGCGGCGCGCTCGCGGTCGGCTTCTACTCGCTCGTCGCATTCGCCGGCCACCGCCGCCCCGACTGGGCGACCAAGCTGCTCGACTATCTGGTGCTGCTGCCGCGCGCGGTGCCGGGCCTGCTCGCCGGTCTCGCGTTCCTGTGGATCTTCCTGTTCGTCCCCGGCCTGCGCGAGCTGAAGAACTCGATGTGGAGCATCTGGATCGCGTACACGGTCGTGTGGCTCGCATACGGGATGCGGCTCATCCAGAGCGCGCTGCTGCAGGTCGGCCCCGAGCTCGAGGAAGCCGGCCGCAGCGTCGGCGCGACGCGCAGTCGCGTGTCGCTCGACGTGACGCTGCCGCTCGTGCGCTTCGGCCTGCTCGCCGCGTGGCTGCTGATCTTCATGATCTTCGAGCGCGAATACTCGACGGCCGTCTACCTGCTGTCGCCCGGCACCGAAGTGATCGGCGCGCTGCTCGTGTCGCTGTGGGCGACCGGCGCCGTCGACCAGGTCGCCGCGCTTTCTGTCATCAACATCGCGATGGTCGGCGCCGGTCTCGGCGTGGCCCTGCGTTTCGGAGTGAAACTTCATGGATAAGCTCATCGTCGACGATTTGCATCTCAGCTACGGCGCCAATCCGATCCTCAAGGGCGTGTCGTTCGAACTGAAGGCCGGCGAAGTCGTGTGCCTGCTCGGCGCATCGGGCAGCGGCAAGACCACGCTGCTGCGCGCGGTGGCCGGCCTCGAACAGCCGTCCGACGGCCGCATCCAGCTCGACGACCGCGTGTTCTTCGACGGCGCGAAGCGCGTCGACCTGCCCGTCGAGCAGCGCTCGCTCGGCCTCGTGTTCCAGTCGTACGCGCTGTGGCCGCACCGCACCGTCGCCGAGAACGTCGGCTACGGGCTGAAGCTGCGCCGCGTCGCACCCGCCGAACAGAAGCGCCGCGTGCAGACCGCGCTCGACCAGCTCGGCCTCGGCCATCTCGCGGAACGCTTTCCGCATCAGTTGTCGGGCGGCCAGCAGCAGCGCGTCGCGATCGCACGCGCGCTCGTCTACAACCCGCCGGTGATCCTGCTCGACGAGCCGCTGTCGAACCTCGACGCGAAGCTGCGCGAGGAAGCGCGCGCGTGGCTGCGCGAGCTGATCGTGTCGCTCGGGCTGTCGGCACTGTGCGTGACGCACGACCAGACCGAGGCGATGGCGATGTCCGACCGCATCCTGCTGCTGCGCAACGGCCGCATCGAGCAGGAAGGCACGCCGGCCGAGCTGTACGGCGCGCCGCGCTCGCTGTACACGGCCGAATTCATGGGCAGCAACAACCGGATCGACGCACGCGTCGCCGCGATCGACGGCGAATGCGTGACGCTTGCCGGCGACGGCTGGGAAATCCGCGCGATGGCGCGCGACACATTCGCGCCGGGCCAGGACGCGCAGGCCGTGATCCGCCTCGAACGCGTGCAGGTCGCCGACGGCCCGGGCGCGAACCGGCTGCAGGCCGACCTCGTCACGTCGATGTATCTCGGCGATCGCTGGGAATACCTGTTCCATTGCGGCGACATGCGCCTGCGCGCGTTCGGCCACATGCCGCGCGCAGCCGGCAAGCACTGGCTCGAATTCCCGACCAACGACTGCTGGGCGTTCGCGAAAGCGGGCTGACCCGAGCGCGGCGGCCCGCGCGCCGCCGCGCCTGCACGCCGCGCACCGCGTGCATCGCGCCATGTGATGACATGCCGGTCCGGCGGACGTCTTCTGGCGTCCGCCGCAGCCTGTTGCGCACCGTACCTGTTTCACCCCACCCACAAGAAACCAAGGAGACACCGTCAATGAAGTCACGCGCAGAACGTTCGATTCGCACAGTAGTCCTCACGAGCTCGGCCGCCGCGGCCTGCATCGCCGCGCCCGCCGTGCATGCGCAGTCGTCCGTCACGATGTACGGGATCATGGATGCCGGCATCGAATACACGAACCACGCGGCGCCGGAAGGCGGCAGTTCGGTCAAGCTCAAGTCGGGCAACAAGAATACGTCGCGCTGGGGCTTGCGCGGCGTCGAGGATCTCGGCGGCGGGCTGAAGGCCGTGTTCCGCCTCGAAAGCGGGATCGACCTCGCGAACGGCGCGCTCGACGACGGCCCCGACTCGATCTTCGCGCGCCGCGCGACGATCGGCCTGAAGAGCAAATGGGGCGAACTCACGCTCGGCCGCAACTACACCGTCACCTACGACTACATGCTGCCGTTCGACCCGATGGGTTACGCGCAGAACTACTCGTGGGCCTCGTCGTCAATGGCGACGGGCGGCCGCAAGGACGGCATGTTCACGCGCTCGTCGAACGCGGTGCGCTACGACGGCGAATTCAGCGGCTTCAAGTTCGGCGCGCTGTACGGCTTCGGCAACGTGCCGGGCAGCGTGAAGACCAGCTCGAAATACGATTTCGCGCTCGGCTACGAGACCGGCCCGTTCGCGGCGGTGGTCACGTTCGACCGGCAGAACGGCGCGGCCGACAGCGTCACGCCGGCCGATACGGTCAACTACATCCAGGGCATCCACGCGGGCCTGAGCTACGACTTCGGCAACCTGAAGACGATGGCGGGTTATCGCAATTACAAACGCACGTTCCGCACGACGGCGGCGAACCAGTTGAGCGACATGGTCTGGGTCGGCGGGTCGTACCAGTTCACGCCGACGTTCTCGCTGATCGCGGCCGTCTATCACCAGAACATCAAGGGCGGCACCGACGCCGATCCGACGCTGGTGTCGCTGCGCGCGAACTACGCGCTGTCGAAGCGCACGGTGCTGTACGCGGCCGGCGCGTTCGCGATCGCGAAGCATGACCAGAAGGTCGGCGCGTCGCGCGATTTCGCGGGCTACGGCACGACGCAGGTCGGTGTCACGGCGGGGATTCAGCAGCGGTTCTGAGCCTGATGCGGCGGGGGGCGACGGGTGAGTTTCACCCGCGGCCGCCCTGATTTCCCCGCATGCGCGGCGGCATCAGGCGGTTCTGAGCCTGATGCAGTGGGTGGCGACGGGTGTGTTTCGCCCGCGACCGCCCTGCTTTCCCCGCATGCGCGGCGGCATCACGACGGATAGCCGGTTGTCGCCGCGCAGCTCGTTCATCGCGCCGAGCCAGCCCCACTGCGGTTCGGTCGCCGTTTACTCGCCGTGCATCGTGAACACCGTGCGCACGCGACTGTCTGTATCGCCCCAGTGTTCGCCGACAGCCGACAGCGGCACGGTGCGCGTCTCGATCGCCAGCCGCGCCGGGCCGGCCGCGTCGAACACGCCGCGCACCGAAGCCAGCAAACGCGGCAGCGGCACGCTGCCGAGGCCGCTGCCCATCAATTCGATTGCGGTTGCGCGCAACACTGCGCCCGGCAACAGCACGTCCGCGCCGCCGATCGAGCCGATTTGCACGAACCGCAGCCGGCGGCCATCGGGCGCCGCCTTCGCCGCGGCAACCAGCAGCGTCTGCGCGCTGGCACCCCACAGATAGTCGAGCACGACATCCACGCCCGCGCGCAAGTGCGGTTCGAGCGCACGCGCCAGATGCGCATCGTCCTGCTGCAGCGACACGACGGCGTCCGCGCCGGCGCTCAGCAAAGCGTCCAGCGCGACCGCGTTGCGGCCTGTCGCGATCACCTTCGCGGCACCGAGATGCTTCGCGATCCGCACCGCCAGCCGGCCCGACGTGCCCGTTGCGCCGTTGACCAGCACCGTCTCGCCCGCGACGAGCCGCGCACGTTCGGTCAGCGCGGCCCACGACGACATCCCGGGAATCGCGATCGCCGCGGCCGTGACGTCGTCGAGCCCGTCCGGCAGCGGCACGCACTGCGTGTCCGGCACGATCGTGCGCTCGGCCATCGCGCCGAACGGCGCGGGGGTGCCGAAGAAATAGACGCGCTTCCCGTCGTCGCGACGGCCCACACCGTCGACGCCGACGACGAACGGATAACGTCGATCCGACGAGTAATGCGTGCCGGACGCACGCCCCTGCGCGATCCAGCTCAGTGCGGACGCCGTCACGTCGATCAGGCTGTGGCCCGGCATCGCGTGCGGCGCATCGAATTCCATATGAACGGGACGCTCGCCGGCGCCCGTCACGACTGCTGCTTTCATGGTGACTCCTTGAATCGGGGATCTCGATCGACGGTTCCGGTGCGCATCAGCGGGCGTCGAGCCACGCGCGCAGCGCGGGATCGCGCACTTCCATCACGTCGAACAGGCCGATCGCGCGCAGCGCGGGCAACGCATCGATCGTGTCGGTTTCCGCGCGTGCCCGGTCGGCGGGTGTAGCGTCGGGATCGGTCAGCACGCGCGCGTTGACCAGAAACGCGCCGATGGTGCCCTTGCGGATCGTCGTTCCGCCGGCATCGATCCGGTCGGCATGGTCGGGAAGCATCTGTTCGGCTCGCATCGCGTCGTACTCCGGTTGTCATCGATGGACGCAGTGTAGGCATGCGAAGCCGGCCGATCTCCGGTATAACGGCCATTCGATACCGTTATCCGGCCATGTCCGATCCGCTCCTGCCCGCCCGCTTCATCACGTCCGACAATGGTCCGTTCGTCGTCGCGGCCGTCCTGTCGCAACGCGACCCGCGCATCACGCCGCCGCATGCGCATGCGCGCGGCCAGCTCGTCGGTGCGCTGAGCGGGCTTCTGACGATCGGTCTCGACGACCAGGACTGGGTCGTGCCGGCGATCCACGCAATCTGGATTCCGCCGCATTGCCGGCATTCGCTGCGCTCGTTCGGGCCGATTTCCGGCTGGTCGGCATTCGTCGCCGAAGCGCGCTGCGCGGCACTGCCGGATACGCCGCGCGCGATCCGTGCGTCGCCGCTGCTGCGCGAAGCCGTGCAGCGTGCGGCAAGCTGGGGCGATTCCGTACTGGATGCCGCGCAGACGCGGATCGCTGACGTGATCCTCGATGAAATCGCCGCGTCGGAGGTCGAAGCGCTGGGACTGATACGGCCGCAGGACCCGCGGCTCATGCGGATCACCGATGCGCTGGCCGCAAATCTCGCGGACAACAGGCGGCTTGAGGAACGGGCGGAATGGGCCGGCATCAGCGCACGAACGATGAGCCGCCGCTTCGTCGCCGAGACGGGGCTGACGTTCGCGCAGTGGCGTCAGCAGGCAAGGCTGCTGCGCGCGCTGGAGAAAATCGCGGATGGCGTGCCGGTGACGACGATCGCGCTCGATCTCGGGTACGACAACGTGAGCGCGTTCATCGACATGTTCCGGCGGGCGTTGGGGACGACGCCGGGGAGATATCCGGACGTAGCAAGATCAGCAGTCGGGACAGTGGGAAGTCAGTCGTAACCCATCCGCAGGGCTTGCGCCTGCGCACTCAATTCCGACATCACATCCGGGATTGCTTCACCGCTTGTTTCCCTGCAACGCGTCATGTCGATGGCTCGGACGTGCCAACGAGCCCCCGCCTCGCGATCAAGGATCGCGTTCGATTCGAGCGAGGCCATCCGGTCCCTTTGCGAAACCTTGTGCCGATGCTCCGATTCGTCAGGCAGTACGTCTACCTTGCTTGTCATACCCGTCACCACCCGTCGCTCAATACGTCGTGTCGCCATTCTTTTTCGCCGGTCGAGATACCTCCTTGAACTGCGCCGCCAACCGCTCCGCACTCCTCGCCAGCAGCGTCGTATCGACCCCGACCGCAACGAACAGCGCACCCGCTTCCAGATAGCGCCGCGCCGCCGCTTCATCCGCACTCAAAATACCGGGCGCCTTGCCGGCCGCCTTGATCGTCCGAATCGCGCCGTCGATCGCGGCCTGCACGTCCGGGTGCGCCGGATTGCCGAGATGCCCGAGATCGGCCGCCAGATCGGCCGGCCCGATGAACACCCCATCGACACCTTCGACCCGCGCAATCGCATCGATCGCATCGAGCCCCGCGCGCGTCTCGACCTGCACGAGCACGGCCATCTCGTCGTTCGCGCGGTGCAGGTAGTCGCCGACGCGATTCCATCGCGACGCACGCGCCAGCGCGCTGCCGACGCCGCGCATCCCGTGCGGCGGGTAACGCGTCGCGGCAACGGCCGCGCGCGCTTCGTCGACGCTCTGCACCATCGGTACCAGCAGCGTCTGCGCGCCGAGATCGAGCACCTGCTTGACGATCACCGGATCGTTCCACGGCACGCGCACGACCGGATGCGACGGATATGGCGCGATCGCCTGCAGTTGCGCGAGGATCGTCGGCACCGTGTTCGGCGCGTGCTCGCCGTCGATCAGCAGCCAGTCGAAACCGGCGCCCGCGACGACTTCGGCGCTGTACGGGTTTGCCAGCCCGAGCCACAGCCCGACCTGCGCGTCGCCGCGCGCGAGCGCGGCCTTGAAGACATTCGAAGGAATCTGCATCGCCCGCTCACTCGAAGTAGCACTGGATCGTCCCGAGCGGACCGTAGTCGACGCTGAACGTGTCGCCCGGCCGCGCCGCGCACGGCCGCGTGAACGAGCCGCCGAGCACGATCTGCCCGGGCTCCAGCGCGACGTCGAAGCGCGACAGACGATTCGCGAGCCACGCGACGCCGTTCGCCGGATGGTTCAGCACACCGGCCGCGACGCCCGTTTCCTCGACCACGCCGTTGCGCGACATGATCGCCGCAACCCAGCGCAGGTCGACGTCCTGCGGCTTCACCGGCCGCCCGCCGATCACGACGCCCGCGTTCGCCGCGTTGTCGGCGATCGTGTCGAACACCTTGCGCGGCCGTTTCGTATCGGGGTCGATCGACTGGCTGCGCGCATCGATGATCTCGAGCGCGGGCACGACGTAATCGACCGCGTCGTACACGTCGAAGATCGTGCAGTTCGGGCCCGAAAGCCGCTTCCCGAGCACGAACGCGAGTTCGACCTCGACGCGCGGCACGATGAAACGGCTGGTCGGGATCGTGCCGCCGTCCGCGAAGAACATGTCGTCGAGCAGCGCGCCGTAGTCGGGTTCGTCGATCTGCGACGTGTTCTGCATCGCCTTCGACGTGAGGCCGATCTTGTGCCCCTTCAGCGTGCGGCCTTCCGCGAGCTTGAGGGTCACCCACGCGCGCTGGATCGCGTATGCGTCGTCGATCGTGATGTCGGGATGGTCGAGCGAGATCTGGCGGATCTGCTTGCGCTCGCGCTCGGCGTCGTGCAGACGCTGCGCGAGCTGGTCGATGATGGCGGGTTCGAGCATGGTCGGATCGGGAATGGGGTCAGCCGGCCCGCTTGTAGCGGGCGTGGATGTTGTTGTGCTTGTACGAGCCGCTTTCGCTGAACTCGGTCAGCTCCATCGACAGCGCGAGATAGCGCTTCGCGTACAGCTCGGCGAAATGCGCCTTGATCGCGTCGAACAGCGCGTCGCACGCGGCTTTCTTCGTGTCGTCGCTGCGGCCCGAGCCGATCTTCAGCGTCACGTGGACGAACGCGTCGTCCTCCGTGCCGTCGGCGACGCAGTAGTCCTGCAGCTCGATCGCGCGCGAGCGGATGCCGCCGGTCGGGAACACGCCGCCCTGCGCGATCAGCGTCGCATTGATCGTGCGCAGCAGAGTGGGAATGCGCGCGTCGTCGCGGATGTTCGCGGTGTATTCGACGACGATGTGGGGCATGGCTAATCTCCTGTCGACCCGAGTTGGCGCGTTAGCGCTTATGTCGGATCAAGTTGGTGCTTCAGCACTTACTTTCGGACTCCAATCTTTGCAGTCGGAAGTCGGATGCGGGGCGGCAACGTTCACGGCAGCGGAAAGATCGCGTTGATCTGCCCCGTGCCCGAACTCGCGAAATAGTCGGTGACGATCTCGACGGGCTTGTCGTAACGATCCCAGCCGAGCAGGCCGAGCAGCATCGCCGTGTCGTGCATGCCGCCTTCGCCGTGGCAATGCGTGTTGTACTCGGGCAGCATCGCGCAGAACGTCTTGAAATCACCCTGCTTCCACAGCTCGACCACACGCAGGTCGACCTGCCGGAAGAATTCGCGGCTGATCTGGTGGATCGATTCCTCGGGGCTGCCGTTGTCGTTGAAGCGATGCGACAGCGAACCGCTCGCGAGGAACGCGACGTTCGAATCGCTCTTCTCGATCGCTTCGAGCAGCGCCTCGCCGAAACGGCGGCTTTCGTCGAGCGTGTGCCACATGCACCAGCCGGCGATCGACACGACCTTGAAGTGCCGGTCGCCGTTCATGTAGCGCATCGGCACGAGCGTGCCGTATTCGAGTTCGAGGCTGTCGATCTCGTGTGCGCGCGTCGCGATCCCGCGTGCGCTGGCCGTCTCGGCGATCAGCCGGCCGAGCGCCGGGTTGCCCGGATACGCGTACTGCATGTCGCGGATGAAATGCGGCAGCTCGTTGCTGGTGTACGTGCCGGCGAACCGCGCATTGCAGTTCACGTGATAACCCGCGTTGACGAGCCAGTGCACGTCCGACACGACGATCGTGTCGACGCCAAGCGCGCGGCAGCGCTCGCCGATCAGCCGATGGCCGCGGATCGCCGCTTCGCGGCAGCCGTGATGCCTGCCGGGCATTTCCGACAGGTACATCGACGGCACGTGCGTGATTTTCGCGGCGAGGGACAGTTTGCCCATCGTTAAGTCTCCATATCGTTCGTGCTTGCGGCGAAACGACCCGCGCCCGTCACACGCCCCAGCGCGGAATGTGATGCGAACCCATCGAGATGCACACGTTCTTGATCTCCGCGAACACTTCGAAACTGTACTCGCCGCCCTCGCGCCCGGTGCCCGATTCCTTCACGCCGCCGAACGGCTGGCGCAGGTCGCGCACGTTCTGGCTGTTCACGAACACCATCCCGGCCTCGATGCCGCGCGCGAGGCGATGCACCTTGCCGACGTCCTGCGTCCAGATGTATGACGCAAGGCCGTACGACGTGTCGTTCGCGAGCCGCAGCCCTTCCTCCTCGTCCTCGAACGGGATCAGGCACGCGACCGGCCCGAAGATCTCTTCCTGCGCGATACGCATCCGGTTGTCGACGTCGGCGAACACGGTCGGCCGCACGAAGTTGCCGTTGCGCAGATGGTCGGGCAGGCCCGCCGGCTTGTCCGCGCCGCCCGCGACCACGCGCGCGCCTTCCTGCTCGCCGATGCGGATGTAGCCCGTCACCTTCTCCCAGTGCTGGCGCGTGATCATCGCGCCGAGCTGCGTGGCCGGATCGGACGGATCGCCGACCACCAGATTGTTCGCGCGGCGCGAAAATTCCTGCACGAAGCGGTCGTAGATCCTGCGCTGCACGAAGATCCGCGAGCCCGCAGTGCAGCGTTCGCCGTTGATCGAGAAGATCGTGAACAGCGACGCATCGAGTGCACGGTCGAAATCCGCGTCGTCGAAAATCAGCACCGGCGACTTGCCGCCGAGCTCCATCGAATATTTCTTGAGGCCCGCGCGCTCCATGATCCGCTTGCCCGTGACCGTGCCGCCGGTAAACGACACCGCACGCACGTCCGGATGCCGCACCAGCGCGTCGCCGGCGGTCGCGCCGTAGCCCTGCACGACGTTCAGCACGCCGGGCGGAATGCCGGCTTCGAGCGCGAGCCGGCCGAGCTGGTCGGCCGTCAGCGGCGACAGCTCCGACATCTTCAACACGGCCGTGTTGCCGAGTGCGAGGCACGGCGCAGTCTTCCACGTGGCCGTCATGAACGGCACGTTCCACGGCGACACCAGCGCGCACACGCCGACCGGCTGGTACAGCGTGTAGTTCAGCATCTGGTCGTCGACCGGATAGGTACGCCCGTTCATCTGCACGCACACTTCCGCGAAGAAGTTGAAGTTCTCGGATGCGCGCGGAATCAGCTGCTTGCTCGTCTGCGCGATCGGCAGGCCGGTGTCCTGCGTCTCCAGCGCCGCAAGCATCGGCACGTTCTTCTCGATCAGCTCGCCGAGCTTGCGCATCAGTTTCGCGCGCTCCTTCGCGGGCGTATTCGCCCATTTCGGGAAGGCTTCCTTCGCCGCGCGCACCGCCGCGTCGACTTCGGCCTCGCCGGCCGACGCGACGTCGGTGATCACGTCGCCCGTCGTGGGATTCAGCGTCGTGAAGGTCTCGCGGCTCTCGACTTCGCGGCCGTCGATCCAGTGCTTGATGGTCATGGGTTCTCCTTGGGCGACGGGCTCAGCCGGCGCGATAGTAGTCTGCTTCGGCGACGATCGTGTTCATGAGCCTGCCGATCCCTTCGATTTCGGTCACGACCTCGTCGCCCGGCTGCGTGTCCGCCAGCCCCTCGGGCGTGCCGGTCAGGATCAGGTCGCCCGGCGAGAGCGTCATGAAGCTGCTGATGTGCTCGATCAGCGCCGGCACGTCGAAGATCATGTCGCGCGTGCTGCCGCGCTGCGTCTCCCGGCCGTTCACCGTCGTGCGCAGCGTCAGGTCGCCCGCGTCGCCGATCTCGTCGCGGCTGACCAACCACGGCCCGAGCGGCGTGCAGGTGTCGCGGTTCTTCACGCGCAGGTTCGGGCGGTAGTAGTTCTCCAGATAGTCGCGGATCGCGTAGTCGTTCGCGACCGTATAGCCGGCCACGTGGTCGATCGCCTGCGCACGGCTCACGTTGCGCGCGGGCCGGCCGATCACGACGGCCAGCTCGCACTCGTAGTGCATGTGCGTCGCATCCGCCGGACGCACGGTGCGCGACCGGTGGCCGATGAACGTGTTCGGCCCCTTCAGGAAGATCAGCGGCTCGCTCGGCGCCTTGAACGCGAGTTCCTTCGCGTGGTCGGCGTAGTTGAGGCCGAGCGCGAACGTCGTGCGCGGCGCGACGGGCGGCAGCCATGCGACCAGGTCCTCGGCAACCACGCGCCCCGTGTCGAGTCGGATCGCGCCGTCGCCGGCCGGTTCGGCCGCATGCAGTGCGCCGTTGTAGATCACGCGCGCCTTCTTCATCGTGTTTCCTCCGCAATCAGCGTGTGCCGCAGCGTGCCGATGCCGGCGGCGGCGATCTCGATCGTGCTGCCCGCGCGGGCGCGCGGTGCGCCGCCGGCAACGCCGAGCAGCAGCACATCGCCCGCGTCGAACGACATGAACGCCGTCACGTCGGCAATCAGTTCGCGCACCGGGCGAATCAGCGTCGAAGTCGACGCCGATGCAGCCACCTCGCCGTCGATCCGCACGGTCAGTGCGAGCGCGTCGACATCGGCCAGCGCGGCGGCCGGCACGATCGCCGGGCCCAGCGGGCAGAAACCGTCACGACACTTGAAGCGCACGGCCGGGCGGTAGTAATCGGGATGCGGCACCGACACGTCGCTCGCGAGCGTGAAGCCGTGCACGTAGTCGAGCGCCTGCGCGGCCGGCACGCGCGTGGCGCGCCGGGCGAACACGACGGCCACCGACGCGCCGATCTCCAGCGCATCGACGCCGGCCGGCACGACGACGGCCGCGCCGTCGGCCGCATGCGTGTTGGCCGGCTTGATGTAAAGGATCGGCGCCCGCGGCGGGCGGCCGTAAGGCGGTGCGTTCACCGCATCGCCGAGCGCGTCGAGCGCCGCGCGCTCGTTGAGCAGCGCACCGTAGACGGTACCGATGGCGACCGGCAGCGGCGGCGCCGCGGCGGTCGTGCAAGACAGCTCCATGCGTCATTCCCCTGCCGCGCGTCGCGGCGCATCGTCAATACTTAATATCTTAAGTAAACAATCGGGTGCTGACAACCTCGATTACCCTGATACGCGAAATTCACCACCTTCGGCTGTTAAGATTGATGCGTCCCCGTCCACTGCCCACCCCGATGAACCGTACGCTCGACCATCGCAACCTTGCCATGCTGCTGCTCGAGGCCCGCGAAACGCTGATGGGCCTGTTCCGCCCCATTCTCAAGGAATTCGCGCTGACCGAACAGCAATGGCGGATCATCCGCGTGCTCGACGGCGAACCGGCGCATGCACTCGAAGCGGGACAGATCGCGCGGCGCTGCTGCATCCTGAGCCCGAGCCTCACGGGCGTGCTGGAACGGATGGAACGCGACGGGCTGATCACGCGCACGCGCGCGCAGGAAGATCAGCGCCGGCTGCTGGTCAGCCTGACGCCGCAAAGCAAGAAGCTCGTCACGGAAATCGGTCCGCGCATCGACGAGCAATACCGGCAGCTCGAATCGCGCTTCGGCGAGGACGGCCTCGAAGACATCTACCGCGCGCTCGACCGGCTCATCGAACTCGGCGGCAACGCGTGACGATGGCGCCTGTTCCCGCCAGCCGCGGGAACAGGCGCCCGGTGCAGCGCGGGCGGTCAGTGCATCGCGCCGCGCATCAGCTCGGTCACGGCGACGCCGCGCGACGTGCGCATGCATTCCTCGACGTAATCGATGAACGGCAACGGCTCGAAATCGATTTCGTCGCGCACGCGGCTGTTGTCGAACACGCGATCGACCGTCGCGAATTCCGCGCAGCGCTGCAGTGCCCGGCCGATCACGCGCTCGAGCGCCGGATCGGGCCGCCCGAGCACGTCGCGCACCACCAGCGGCAGTTCGGCCGGCGCGCACGCCGCGTAGCGCGGCGCCCCCGTCATCCCCGCCGCCTCGTCCATCGCGCGCACGATCTGCGCGACCTGCGGCGCCTCGTCGCCGGCCGACACGTGATAGAGATCGTGCGCGAGCGCCGGCTTGACGGCCAGCAGCATCGTCGCGCGCGCCACGTCGTCCACCGACACGATGTCGATGCGCGTCATCGGCCGCGCTGTGAAGCGGCGCGCGGCATGCGCAAGGCGGAACATCCAGAACGAATTCGGCGCGGGCCGCGTGCCGAGCACCGTATGGCCGACGACATGCGACGGCCGCACGACGACGAGCGGCAGCCCGAGCGCGCGCAGGCGCTGCTCCGTTTCCGCCTTCGCATGCAGGTAGTCCGCCGCGAGCACCGCACCCGGCAGGCCTTCGCCGTCTTGCGCGACATCGTTCGCCGCGTCGTCCGCCACGACTTCTTCGTGCACGATGCCGCCGCGCCCCGCATGCGCATAGGCGGTGCCGACGTACACGAAGCGCTGCAGGCGCGGCGCCCGCGCGAAACGTTCGGCGAAGCGCAATGAATCGGCGATGTCCGCCTGCAGGTGCGCGCCGTCGGCCGGCGACGCATGACCGGCGCAGTGGATCACGTGCGTCGCGCCGGCGAGGCGCGGCGCGTCGGCGCCCTGCCACACGTCGCCGAGCGCGCCGACGATCACGTTCGCGTCGGTCAGGCGCGACGCCCAGTACGGCGCGAGCCCCGCGCGCAGCGCCGCTTCGCGCAGCCGCGCGACGGCATGGCCGCGGTCCTGCGCGCGCACGACGCACACGATGCGTTCGAGCAACCCCGCGTTGACGAGCGCCGTCAGCACGGTGCTGCCGATGAAGCCGGTCGCGCCGGTCAGCACCAGCCGTCCGACGTTCGCCGCCGCGACCGGTGCGCTGGCCGGCGACACGAGGCTCGTCCGCCAGTTGAGCGACAACGCGGTTTTCCAGATCAGCACGATAGTCTCCTTCGAAGAGTCGGCCGGGCGGCGCGGCGCCCGCGGTTGCGGGCTGCGCACGGCTCACCGGCCGGGCCGGGGCCGACGCGCGCCCCGGCTGTCCCGATCGGGCATGCGGCCCGCGATCGCGTCGATCGCACCTCTGGCACGAGGCGGCGGCAGCCGCCGAGGACGGGCGTCCGCGGCACAGGATCGGGAAGTTCCCAGTGTGGGGCCCGATCGCGTGCAAGTCTGTCCCGAAAGTTTCGTGAAAGTGTGCCGATTTGTGCGCGATTGTCGGAGTGTGTCGTTCCGGCCGCGCCGTCAAAACGCTGAAACATCGGGTCGGACCGCATCCCGGCGGTGCCGGATTGCGGCGATCGGCCCGGTTCTGGCGGCGGCCCGCGCGCGACAGATCGACGCGCCCCCGGCCATGTCATCCCATGTCTCGAACGTCACCGATGCGCGCGTCGACACCGCAAGCGCCGATGCCACGTGCGTTTGCGCGCGCCGCCGAAATGTCCGTGAATCGTCAGACGTCGTTTCATCTGAAACCGCAATGGACTCAGTATCGATTTATTGCGGATTATCACTTGCGTTTCACACCAGTCTATCTAGACTGTTCAAGTCCAAACGGTCAAATTCGTCCTTTTTTTTCAGGAGACGATCCAATGCGCCTCACCATTCGAATTAATGGCAGCGAATCGACAACCCGGCAATCCTTCGCGGTACTGTGGGTGGATACCGACGAGGGACTGTGGTCGCGTGAGGCACATCAGGGCATCGATCTTCCGACTTGGGGCAAGGTTCGCGACGTCGAGGGCGCGATGGCGCTCTGCGCGGCCGACGGCGGGAAAGCCGTATGCCAGTTGAAGGGGCTGTCGTTCGGTGCGACGCAGCGCGAACAGGGCCCCGCCGTGCTCGCAGGCAATCACGCGGGCGCGTGGCGGCTGCAGGCCGTCGATCGCTGCACGACCCAGCCGGAATACCGGGAATTCATTTCCGTTGCTCGATAGAAAATTTTTTACATAAATCGTCTGCGGTTTTCGGGTTTATTCCAGTTTCAGCGATAGTCATTTCGATATTCAGCATTAACGGCGCCTCATTCTGGGGCGCTTTTTATTTTTCGCCATTAAAGAAATAACCGAGGGCCGGGCAATTGATCGCATGCCGGCGACGGCCGCGATCGACCGGTAGCGGATACCGCACGCCCGGATCGACACGCCGCCGATCGCCCTCCGATCTTCGTCTGCGGCAGCGGCGAAAATCCGCCCGCGCTCCGCCTTTCCAGCCCCCTTTTCAGCGCCTTTCCTGACGCCCGCCGCCCGCCTTTTCGTGGGGCCGGAACATACTTTCCCCACACGACGTTTACCCATTTATTACAATCGCATTATTCAGACTGACCTGCCGCCGTCCGGCGGCCCGACCCGGCCATTGCATGAGCGTGAAAAAGAAGACCCACCCCGTCGATCCGTACTCGGTCGCGACGAAGAATCCGATGCTCGCGTCGCGCCTGCCGATGTGGCGCTCGAAACTGGTCGTGATCGTCGTGTTCCTCGCGTTCGCCGCGCTGCTGGCGCGTGCCTTCTGGGTGCAGGTCGCGAACCAGGATTTCTACGTCGGCCAGGGCCAGAAGCGCTACCAGCGCACGATCGAGCTCGACGCGATGCGCGGGCGCATCGTCGACCGCAACGGCGCGATGCTCGCGGTCAGCCTGGCGACCTATGAAATCTGGGCGAACCCGAAACAGGTCGCCGATACCGACTATCCGCAGATCGCGAAGCTGCTCGACATGCCGCTCGTCGAGGTCAAGCGGCGCCTCGGCAACGACAAGACGTTCGTGCTGCTCAAGCGGCAGGTCGACGCGGACACCGCGGGCCGGCTCGACAAGCTCGCGATCGACGGCATCACGCAGATCGCCGATTCGAAGCGCTTCTACCCGGAGGGCGAATCGGCCGCGCACGTGGTCGGCTTCACGAACGTCGAAGACAAGGGCCAGGAAGGCGTCGAGCTCGCGGCGAACGGGTGCCTGTCCGGCACGTCCGGGCAGCGCGAGGTGATCCGCGACCGGCTCGGCCGCATCGTGTCCGACACGCGCCCGCTCGTTCCCGCGCAGCACGGCGCGACGATCGAGCTGACGATCGACCGCCGGATCCAGCAACTCGCGTTCAGTCAGCTCAAGGCGGCCGTGATCGAGAACAATGCGGTGGCCGGCAGCGTCGTCGTGCTCGATGCGCAGAACGGCGAGATCCTCGCGCTCGCGAACTACCCGACCTTCGACCCGAACGACCGCGCGCGCCTCACGGGCCAGCAGTTGCGCAACCGCGCGGTGATCGACACGTTCGAACCCGGCTCGACGATCAAGCCGCTCGTCGTCGCGCTGTCGATCGACGAGCGCAAGGTCACGCCGAACACGATCATCAACACGTCGCCGGGCACCTACAAGATCGGCCCGGCCGTGATCCACGACACGTCGAACCACGGGTCGCTGACGGTCTCGCAGGCGCTGCAGAAGTCGAGCAACGTCGCGCTCGCGAAGCTCGCGCTGAACCTGCCGGCCGAAACGATCTGGAACAAGTACCAGGAATACGGGATCGGCCGCGCGCCGGAACTGACGTTCCCGGGCGTCGCGTCGGGCCGGCTGCGCGGCTACAAGCGCTGGCGGCCAATCGAGCAGGCGACGATGGCGTACGGCTACGGGCTGTCGATGTCGCTGCTGCAGATCGCGCAGACCTACACGGCCTATGCGGGCGACGGCACGCTGCACCCCGTGTCGCTGCTGAAGAACGGCACCGACCAGCAGACGATCGATGCGCACCGCGGCCACCGCGTGACGTCGGCGCAAACGGCCGCGTCGATCCGCTCGATGCTCGAGATGGCGGTCGGCGAAGGCGGCACGGGGCGCCGCGCGCGCGTCGACGGCTACCGGATCGGCGGCAAGACGGGCACCGCGCGCAAGCAGGTCGGCGCGACCTACGCGAAGGGCAAGTACCGCGCGCTGTTCGCGGGGATGGCGCCGATGAGCAACCCGCGCCTGATCGTCGCGGTGATGATCGACGAGCCGCGCGGCAAGGGCTACTACGGCGGCACGGTGGCCGGCCCGGTGTTCGCGTCGGTCACGAGCGGCTCGCTGCAATTGCTCGGCGTGCCGCCCGACGCGCCGGTCGAGCCCGAGACGAACGCGCCGGCCAGGGCGGCCGCGCCGCAGAAGACGGTTGCAGCGCCGAAGGCTGCGGCTCAACCGAAGACGGCTGTCGTGCAGAAAACGTCCACGCCGGTGAAGACGGCCGCGCAGTCCGGCACGACCGTGCCGGCGAAGGCGGCGGCAAGCTGAAGCCGCCGGGCGGGCGATGCGGCGTGTTGCACCACCCGCGCTCCATCTCCGCCCCCCACGCATTCATCCCATCGAGACGTTCTACTAAGCGAAGGGGCGGCCGGCGTGAAGCGGTCGCCGCCCTGCCCGATGCGCGGCGCGCTGCCGCGCACCGTCAATGCGAAGCCGCCGCGACCGGTTTCGCCATCCTGCCGAGCACGTGCTCGGTCATCCCGCGCGCGAGTTCGGTCTCGCCCATGAACACGGTGCCGATGCCTTCGCTCGACAGCAGCGCGGCCTCGTCGCCGCTGTTCGTGCACAGCACGACCTCGAGCGTCGGGTTGAGCGTGCGCGAGATCTCGACGATCTGCCGCACGTCGAACACGTCGGGCAGCGTGACGACCAGCATCCCGGCGCGCGCGATATGCGCCTGCACGAGCACGATCGGCTCGATCGCGTCGCCCGACACGGCCGCGATGCCGTCCGCGCGCAGCTTCTCGACGAGCTCGCGATTCTGCTCGACGACGACATACGCGATCCCGCGCTCGTCCAGCGCATGCGCGATCCGCGTGCCGACCTTGCCGTAGCCGACGATCACGACCTGCCCGGTCAGGTGCGTCTGCGGCGTCGACATCGGCAGCGCGGCGAGCGGATCGTCGCGCGCCTCGAGCTTGCGCGCGAACGCCGAATGCTTGCGGATCCATGCGAGCGCCGGATCGATCATCGCGAACAGCAGGGTGTTCATCGCGATCGAGATCAGCGCGACCGCGAGAATCAGGCTCTGCCCCTCGGCCGACAGCAGCCCGAGCGCACGGCCGAGCCCCGCGAGGATGAACGAGAACTCGCCGATCTGCGCGAGGCCCGCGCCCACCGTCAGCGCGGTATTCAGCGGATAGCGGAACGCGATCACGAGCGCGACCGCCGCGAGCGTCTTGCCGACCAGCACGATCGCCGCGACCTCGATCACGTGCAGCGGCTCCTCGATCAGCACCTTCGGGTCGAACAGCATCCCGACGGAGATGAAGAACAGCACCGAGAATGCATCGCGCAGCGGCAGCGTCTCGTCGGCCGCGCGGCGGCTGAATTCCGACTCGCGCATCATCATCCCGGCGAAGAACGCGCCGAGCGCGAACGACACGTCGAACAGCTTCGCCGCGCCGAACGCGATGCCGACCGCGGCCGCGATCATGCACAGCGTGAACAGCTCGCGCGAGCCCGTGCGCGCGACGAGCCACAAAATGCGCGGGAATACGCGCTTGCCGACCACGAGCATCAGCGCGATGAACGCCGCGACCTTCAGCATCGTCACGCCGAGCGTGCCCCACACGCTGCCGCCGGCCGCCTGCGCGTCGCCGGGCGGCGTGCCGCCGAGCAGCCCCGCGACGGGCGGCAGCAGCACGAGCACCAGCACCATCACGAGATCCTCGACGACAAGCCAGCCGACCGCGATGCGCCCGTTGACCGTCTCGACGAGCCCGCGCCCCTCGAGCGCGCGCAACAGCACGACGGTACTCGCGACCGACAGCGCGAGCCCGAACACGAGCGCCGCACCGAGGCTCCAGCCCCACGTGAGCGCGAGCCCGCCGCCGAGCAGCGTCGCGACGGTAATCTGTACGACGGCCCCCGGCAGCGCGATCTTGCGCACCGCGAGCAGGTCGCCGAGCGAGAAATGCAGGCCGACGCCGAACATCAGCAGCATCACACCGACTTCGGCGAGCTGCTGCGCAAGCGACAGGTCGCCGACGAAACCGGGCGTGCCGGGGCCGATCACGATCCCGGCGAGCAGATAGCCGACGAGCGGCGGCATTTTCAGCAGCGATGCGAAGTAACCGAAAATCATCGCGAGACCGAAACCGGCCGCGAGCAACGCAATCAGGCTGACGTCATGAGGCATCCCCCCTCCCAAGTTCTTGTAACTATTTAGTAAGGTTCAAGAGTGGAAGGATAAGGGATGAGGCAGAACAATGGCGCGCCGCGGCGAAAATTTCACGCGGTGGCGCGCCTTGGCGGGGTGCAACCCCGGTGGAACGACGGACGCCGCGTGGGCTCGGCAGCGCCTTGAAGCGGCTCGGACAGGCGGGGCCGACGCCCCGCCGCCCGTCAGCGCGACGCTTGCGGGAACCGCGCGCCCGGCGGCGCTTCGGGGCGGGTCGACGGCACGCTCTTGCGCACCTTCGCGACCTGTGCGGCCGTCACCGGCGCACCCGTGTTGCCCCAGCTCGTGCGCACGAAGTTCGACACGTCCGCGACTTCCTGGTCCGACAGGCGCCAGCCGAACGGCGGCATCGTGAAGGTCGACGGCGCGGTGCGCGTGCCCTGCAGCGCGCTGCCTTCCAGCACGACATGGATCAGCGACGTCGGATCGCCGCCCTGCACGACCGGGTTGCCGGCGAGCGCCGGGAACACGCGCGTGTAGCCATGGCCGTCGCTGCGGTGGCACGCCATGCAGTTGTCGCGATAAACGGCCGCGCCCGGCTTGCCCGCGTCGCCGGTCTGCAAGGCCTGCGCGGCGGCAGCGTCGTACACGTGCGGCTGCTCGCCCTGCACGCGCGGCGGCAGCGTCTTCAGGTAACGCGCGATCGCATTCAGGTCGTCGTCGGTCATGTGCTGCATGCTGTGGCCGACCACGTCCGTCATCCCGCCGAACGCGGCCGTGCGCAGCGTACGCCCGGTCTTCAGGAACTGCACGATCTCGGTTTCCGTCCACGTGCCGAGCCCGGTGCGCGGCTCGCCGCGCAGGCTCGTCGGCACCCAGCCGTCGATCGCCGCGCCGCCGGCCAGGAAGTCCGGGCCGTCCGCGTCGGTCAGCCCGCGCTCCTGCATCGTCGGCGCGCGCGGCGTGTGGCACGCGCCGCAGTGGCCGAGACCCTGCACGAGATACGCACCGCGCGCGGCCACCGGGTCGGTGTACGGCGCCGCGTCGAACGGCTTCGGCGACGGCGCGAACATCTTGCGCCAAATCCCGAGCGGCCAGCGCATCGACAGCGGCCACACGATGTCGACCGCGCGGTTCTCGTGCTCGACGGGCGTGACGCCATGCATGAAGTACGCGTACAGCGCCTTCATGTCGTCGTCGGTGAGACGCGCATACGACGGGAACGGCATGGCCGGATACATCGTGTCGCCGTTCTTGCGCACGCCCTCGCGCACCGCGCGGGTGAAGTCGTCGAACGTCCAGCCGCCCAGGCCGGTTTTCGGGTCCGGCGTGATGTTGGTCGAATAGATTGCGCCGATCGGCGTGTCGAATTTCAGCCCGCCCGCGAACGGCTTGCCGCCGCTCGCCGTGTGGCATGCGATGCAGTCGCCCGCGCGGGCCAGGTATTCGCCGCGCTTGACGAGGTTCGCGTCGGCGGATTGGCTGACGGGCGCGGCCGCCGGGCCGGACGCCGCCGCGGGCGCAACCGCCGGTTGCGCGAAAGCCGCGGTGCCCGCGAGGCCGAGCGCGGCCCAGGCCGCGCCGGCCGCCAGCGCACGCCGCACCGGGGAAAGGCCGCGCGCGGCGTTGTGGTTCATCGTCCTCTTCATGCGGTCACCAGCGGGGCGGGATTCTTCAGGTATTGCTCGCGGATCGCGCGTGCCGACCAGTAGGCCAGCGCCGCGATGATCCCGGTCGGGTTGTAGCCGATGCCCTGCGGCAGCGCCGACGCGCCCATCACGAACACGTTGTGCACGTCCCAGCACTGCAGGTAGCGGTTCAGCACGCTCGTCTTCGGGTCGGTGCCCATGATCGCGCCGCCGACGAGGTGGGTCGTCTGGTACGCGCGCGAATCGAAGTGCTTGCCGAACTCGCGCGTCGATACGCCGATCGCCTTCGGCCCCATCGCCTCCGCGATCTTCTTCATCTGCCCGGTCACGTACTGCGCCATCCTGATGTCGTTGTCCTTCCAGTCGAAGGTCATCCGCAACAGCGGCTGGCCGTACGAATCGCGATAGGTCGGATCGAGGTCGAGATACACGTCGCGGTACGACATGTTCGTGCCGTGCGCGTCCATCGAGATCGTGTGCGCGTAGTAATCCTTCACGGATTTCTTCCACGCCGAGCCCCACTGCGGCGTGCCGGGCGGCGTCGCGATGCCGCTGATCGGCTTCGCGCCGGCCTGGTTCACCCACAGCGGCGAGCCGCCGACGAAGCCGAGCGGGCCGTGGTCGAAGTTGTCCGCGTTGAAATCGTCCACCGCGACGCCGTTGCCGCCCGCACCGATGAACGGGTTCGTGTAGGTGTCCTTGTCGAAGAACGCCTTGATCGTCGACAGGTTCTGGTACGCGAAATTGCGGCCCACGACGCCCTCGCCGGAGATCGGGTCGTACGGCTTGCCAATGCCCGACAGCAGCAGCAGGTGCACGTTGTGGTACTGGAACGCGGCCACGATCACGAGATCGGCCGGCTGGTGCACTTCGCGCCCGGCCGGGTCGACGTAGGTGACGCCCGTCGCGCGTTTCCTCGTGTCGTCGAGGTCGACGCGCAGCACGTGGCACTTCGAGCGCAGCTCGAAGTTCGGCGCCTGCTTCAGCGCGGGCAGGATGTTCAGGTTCGGCGACGCCTTCGAGTACATGTAGCACGCGTAGCCGCTGCAGTAGCCGCAGAAGTTGCACGGGCCCATCTGCACGCCGTACGGGTTCGCGTACGGGCCCGACGTGTTCGCCGACGGCAGCCGGTACGGATGCAGGCCGAGCGACTGTGCCGCGTCGAAGAAGCGCTGCGCCGAATAGGTATTGAGCTGCGCGGGCAGCGGGAAATTGTTGCTGCGGTTCGCCTCGAACACGTTGCCGTCGCCGACCACCTTGCCGCCGACCTTGTACGCCTGCCCCGACGTGCCGAACACCTTCTCGGCGAAATCGAAATGCGGCTCGAGCTCGTCGTAGCTGACGCCGGTGTCCTGGATCGTCATCCCGGCGGGGATGAACTTCTTGCCGTAGCGCTCTTCATAGTGGCTGCGCAGGCGCAGCTCTTCCGGCGTGATCCGGAAGTGCACGCCCGACCAGTGCAGCCCCGCGCCGCCGACGCCCTCGCCCGGCAGGAACGCGGCGAGCTGCCGGTACGGCAGCGCGGTGTCCTGCACGCCATGGCGGATCGATACGGTCGTCTTCGACAGGTCGACGAACAGCTTCTTGCGGACGTTGTAGGTCAGCTCGTCGATCGTGTTCGGATACGCGCCGTCCGGATAGGTGTCGCGATACTCGCCGCGCTCGAGCGCGACGACCTTCAAGCCCGCTTCGGTCAGTTCCTTCGCGAGAATCGCGCCGGTCCAGCCGAAGCCGACGATCACCGCATCGACATGCGGTTTTTTCTCTGCGGCCATCAGCTGCGCTCCCCGTTGATCGAGACGGGGCCGTACGGATAGGGCTTGCCGTTCTGGTTGACGAAATCCATGAAATCCGCGCGCGCGCCCGGAAAGCCGATCATCTTCCACGCGGCCATGTCGTGATTGCCGCCGTGCACCGGGTCGCAGAAGTAGCCTTCGCGCGTGTTCTGCAGCAGCTGGCCGAAGAACACGCCGGGCGGCACGTCGTCGATCTGCGCGCCGCCCTTCTCCAGCGCGCCGAGCACGGTGTCGCGCGTAGTCGCGTCGAGATTCGCGAACGCGTTGCCGTGGGCCTTTTCGCAATAGCGGTTGACGGCCGCGATGCCGAGCCGGTAGATGTCGCGCGGCACGAGCTTCAACTGGTAGCCGAGCTCGGGCACGCCCTGCTGGAACGGCCCCTGCATGTACCACGTCGCGCCGTGCGCATACGGCGTCTCCATCTGGCGGTCGATGAATTCGGGCACGCCCGATTCGAGCGCGCCGGGGCCTTCGGCATCGGCCGGAATCAGCCGGTCGACGGCGGCCTGGACGAACGCCCACTCCTTCGCATCGAAGAAGGTCGGCTTGTACGGGGCGCGTTCGGCGCCGGCCGAGGCGGCGGGCGCGTTGCCGGCCGTCGTCGCGGATGGCGACGACGAGCGCAGGTCGCAGCCGGCGACCGACGCGATCGGCACGAGCGCGACCGACGTGCGCAGGAAACGGCGGCGCGAGTTGGGTTTGTCAGCTGGCGTGGACATGGTCGGATGTGATCGTTGGGGATCGGGGCCGGACGCGCGTATTCCGCATACGGCGGGTCCGGCACGGCAGCCTTGCCGCATGCGGCTGGCTGTCCTGTTGTTTCGTGTGTTGCGAACAACCTCGATGCGGGCGCCGGCCGCGCAATGCGCGACGGCGCCTTCATGCAGCCGCGTGCGCGCCGGTTCCGGAAGCGCTGCGCGGATCGGCCTCTTCGCGGGCCTTGTCATCGGACAAATACCGGCCTGTCGGCCTGAACCTGCCCGCCATCACCATGACCCGGATTCAACCTGGACGCCGCGCTTGCCGGCAGCAAGCGCAACATGCACGACCCTCTTTCAGGTCCGGCGACGCGTGCCGCGAATTATATATGGAACCGGTTCCATTACGAGATGGTTCGATGCAATTCAATGCATCGAAAATTGCAACAATTGAAAAATCCGGAATGCGCAAGGATGGCGCGATCGCTGGCGCGATCCGCGCGCCGGGCAGGCGACCGCTCCGCGTCGGGCAGGACCGACGGCTGTCTCTTTCCAGCCACGCGGCGCAACGCGACGGTGCCGGTTTGCACGGCGGTCTGGTAGCCTCCGCGTCTCATGAATACACAGAAAAACAAACCGCTGGCGCCCGACGCGATCAGCATCAGCAAATACCTGAGCTACCTGCTGCGCCACGAACCGCAAGCCATCGGCCTGCAACTCGACCCGGAAGGCTGGGCCGACATCGGCGAACTGATCGCCTGCGCCGCCCGTCACGGGCGCCGGCTCGATCGCGCGACGATCGAAACCGTCTGCGCGACCAGCGACAAGCAGCGCTTCGCCCTCTCCGACGATGGCCAACGCATTCGCGCGGTACAAGGCCATTCGACATCCGTCGTGCAACGCCGGTATCCGCCCGCGCAACCACCCGAGCGCCTCTATCACGGCACCGCGACACGCTTCCTGGATTCGATTCGGGCGCAAGGGCTGAAACCCGGCGCCCGTCATCACGTGCACCTGTCGCCGGACATCCGGACTGCATTGGCCGTCGGCACGCGCTACGGCGAGCCCGTGATTCTCGAAGTCGATGCGCAGCGCATGCACCGGCAGGGCCACACGTTCTTCGTCGCCGAGAACGGCGTATGGCTGACCGATGCCGTGCCGGCCGAATACCTCACGCAGATCGACACGCCGGCGCGCTGAGTCGCGCGCCGTTCACCACGGCCAGAACATCGACGCGAGGGACAGCGCGAGCGCCGCGCAAAGCGGCGAGTAATACAGCGTGTCCATCCGCGCGAAACGCGACCCGCGAATCCGCTTGAAGAAACCGACATAGCGGAAATCGCCGACGGCCCGCACCGCGAAGATCAATGCGAGCGCAACGACCGCGAACGCGATCGTGCCGGGATACGCGTTCCGACCCAGCCAGCCGGCACGCGCGGCGACCACGCATGCGCCGGCCAGCAGCGCCATCGCGACGGCAAACGTGCCGACGGCGGTCGGCCGCAGCAGCGGCACGCCGTCCTGTTCCGGAATGGCCGCACGCTTGCCGAGCCGCCCGCCAAACGCCCAGTAGACGTGAACGAGCGCGATCGCGCAAAGCGTCGGCACGCTGAAATACGCGCCGGTCATGTCGGTAAATATCCTCGTCTCGTTGTGTCGATGTCTCGTTGTTTTGCCGGCAGGTTTCCGGCACGCGGTCCCGGCCCGCGACACGCAAGACGATACCGAAACCCGGCATCGCGTGCATTGCGGCGTCCGGTCGCAACCCGCGGCAGCGCGTGCTGCGGTGCAGTGCGCGGGCATCGTCGTGCCGGCCGCCCGCTTGACTTCCCCTCGCGCGCTAGTACGCTGGTATTCCAGTACCGCGGTCGGCATGCCCCTGCGCAACCGGCCGCGCGCGCATCGTTCGCCGCGCGGCGCACATGCACGACAACGATAACGAAGGCCATGGAGGCGACTCATGCTGATCGGTGTGCCGAAGGAGATCAAGAACCACGAATACCGCGTCGGCCTCACGCCGGCCGGCGCGCGCGAACTCACGCGGCACGGCCATACCGTGCTCGTGCAACGCGGCGCGGGCACGGCGATCGGCCTGCTCGACCACGACTACACGGCCGCGGGCGCATCGCTGTGCGACGGCGCCGACGAAATCTTCGCGCGCGCCGACATGATCATCAAGGTCAAGGAGCCGCAGCCGGCCGAATGCGCGATGCTGCGGCGCGGCCAGATTCTCTATACCTACCTGCATCTCGCGCCCGATCCCGAACAGGCGGCCGCGCTCGTGAAATCCGGCGCCGTCTGCATCGCGTACGAAACCGTGACCGGGCCCGGCGGCGGCCTGCCGCTGCTCGCGCCGATGAGCGAGGTGGCGGGACGCATGTCGATCCAGGTCGCGGCGACCCACCTCGAAAGCCCGCGCGGCGGCCGCGGCCTGCTGATGGCCGGCGTGCCCGGCGTGCCGGCCGCGCATGTGGTCGTGCTCGGCGCGGGCGTGGTGGGTACCGGCGCGCTGCAGATGGCGGTCGGCCTCGGCGCGCGCGTCACCGTGCTCGACAACAACGTGAACCGGTTGCGCCAGCTCGACCTGATCTTCGCCAACCGGATCACGACCGTCTGCTCGAATGCGCATACGATCGACGAAGCCGTGCGCGAAGCCGACGTCGTGATCGGCGCGGTACTCGTGCCCGGCGCATCGGCGCCGCGGCTCGTCACGCGCGACATGATCGCGACGATGCGCACGGGCGCCGTCGTCGTCGACGTCGCGATCGACCAGGGCGGATGCTTCGAGACCTCGCATGCGACAACGCATGCGGACCCGACCTTCGTCGTCGACGGCGTCGTGCACTACTGCGTCGCGAACATGCCCGGCGCGGTCGCGCGCACGTCGACCTTCGCGCTGAACAACGCGACGCTCGGGCATGCGCTCGCGCTCGCCGACAAGGGCTGGAAGCAGGCGATGGCCGACGATCCGCACTTGCGCGCGGGCCTGAACGTCTGCGACGGACACATCACGTACGAGGCGGTCGCGCTGGCGCTCGGCCTGCCTTATGTGCCGGCCGCCGGCGTGCTGACGTGACATGAACGCACGGCTGGCAGCGCGCGTTGCCAGCCGTCTTCACGCGCCCTTCGACCGGCTCCGCTTCGACCCGCCACCCTCACCCATCGTGCGCGCCAGCAGCGGCCGCAGTTGCGCGAGCGTGCGCGTGTTGAGCACGTCCGGCCGCGTAAGCCAGCCGCGTCGCGCCTGATCGACGCCGTACGCGAGGTTGTCGAGTTCGTCCGCGCTGCACGCATCCGAGCCGATCGCGACCGGCACGCCGGCCTTCGCGGCCTCGCGGCACCAGATGTCCGGCAGGTCGAGCCGCCGCGGCTGCGCATCGAGTTCGACGAAGCAGCCGCGCGCCGCGGCCTGTGCGATCACGCGCGGCATGTCGAGCTCGCATGCGTCGCGCTCGCCGAGCATGCGGCCGGTCGGGTGCGCGAGAATCGTGAAATGCGGGTGGTCCATCGCGCGCAGCACGCGGTCGGTCTGCGCGTCACGCGACAGGTCGAAGCCGTCGCGTACCGCGCCGACGACGAGATCGAGCCGGCCGAGCATCGCGTCGGGCACGTCGAGACTGCCGTCCTCAAGAATGCCGGCTTCCACGCCCTTGAGCAGCACGAAATCGTCGAACGACGCATTGACGCGCTCGATCTCGTCGAGCTGCCGCGCGAGCCATTCGAAGCCGTTGCGTCCGCCGCCGGCAGGCGGTGCGCGGTCGGTGACGGCCAGGTACGCGAGCCCGCGTGCGCGCGCCGCGTCGGCCATCGCACGCAGGCTGTCGCGGCCGGCCGATGCGTTCGTATGCGCATGCAGGTCGCCGTGGATATGCTTGCGCTCGACCAGCGCCGGCAGCGTGCCCGCGCGCGACGCGTCGATCTCGCCGCGATTCTCGCGCAGTTCGGGCGGCACCACGTGCAGCCCGATTGCATCGTAGACCGACGCCTCCGTGGTGCCGGCAATCCGCTCGTCGCCGCGAAACACGCCGTATTCGTTGATCTTCAGCCCGCCGGCCTGCGCGATCCTGCGCAGCGCGATGTTGTGCGCCTTCGATCCGGTGAAGTAGACGAGCGCCGCGCCGAATGCATCGGCATCGACGACGCGCAGGTCGACCTGCAACCCGCTGACGAGCACGACGCTCGACTTCGTCTTGCCGTGCGCGAGCACGCGCGCCACCTTGTCGTAGCCGACGAACGCGTCGGCGACCGCGAGCGGATCGCGTGCGGTAACGAGAATGTCGAGATCGCCGACCGTCTCGCGGCGGCGGCGAAAACTGCCGGCCGGCACGGCCTTGCCGACGCCCGCAACCGCGCGCAGGCGTTCGAGCAACGGCGTCAGCGCTTGCTCGGCATCCGGCAGAAGGAAACGCTGCGGTTCGCGCTGCAGGCGATCGTCGATCGCTTCGAGCAGATGCGCTTCGGTTTTTGCGCCGAAGCCCGGCAACTCGCGCACGTGCCCGCTCTTCGCTTCGACGCGAAGCTGTTCGAGCGAATCGACGTGCAGCGCGTCATGCAGCGCCTTCACGCGTTTCGCGCCGAGCCCCGGTACGTCGAGCAGTTCGACGATCGCGCCCGGCAGCGCGTGGCGCAGCGTTTGCTGCAGTTCGCAGGTGCCGGTCGCGGCGATCTCGCGCAGCTTCACCGCGAGATCGGCCCCGATCGACGGAATTTTCCCGAGATCGTCGCCGTTCGCGATCATCGTCGGGATGTCGCGCCCGTAGTCGGCGATCGTTCGTGCGGCGTTGCGGTAGGCACGCACGCGGAACGGATTGGCGCCCTGGATTTCGAGCATGTCCGCGATCTCGGCGAACACGGCCGCGCACTCGGCATTGTGGATCGGCATGATCGGCGTGGCTCCCTTCCACGTGGATGGCGCCGCGCGCGCGCGCGACGGCGTCTGCCCGCCCGGCGCCGCATGTCGACGCCGCCGGGCGCCCGTTCGTCATCCTACGCCGGCCGCGCATCGCGTGCAGCGTGAAAGTTGGAGCGCGAGCGCGGCCGCTACGTCAGAGCGATGCGCGCGGTGTCGTGGCGTAGCGTCGTTCGTACACCGACTGGCAATGCGTGCAGCGTTCGGCGGTCGGGCGCGCGAGCAGGCGCTCATAACCGACCGGCGCATCGCAATCGATGCATTCGCCGTAGCTGCCGTCGCGCATCCGCAGTTGTGCGCGCCCGATCGCACGCAGTTCGGTCAGCTTCATGCCGATCAATGCATGATCGACGTCGACGAACAGATCCGCGTTCGCCTCGTCGCCCTCGTCCGGCGACGCGCCGGCAAGGTCCGCATAGGATTCCGACGCGCGCTGGTCCTCGCTCGTGCGGATCTCCGCACGCAGCGTCTGCTCGCTCTCTTTCAGCCGCTGTTGCAGCGTCTGCCGTTGTTGTTGGTCGAGCGCCATGGCCGTCTCTCCTGTTCCGGGTTCCGCGCGCAAAGTGTGGCGCGCGGTGTCGCGCCGGTGCGCGGCGGGCGGACACGACCGGCGCCGCCGCGCCCGGATGTGCGCCCGGACGCACGAAGCGCCGGATGCATTCGACGCAGGATAAACCCATTGATCACGCATGTGTTGACCGGAATCAGCGCGACGCGCGGCGCCCGCCGCAGGTGTGCGAAAACTGGGGACGGACGCGAAAACGCGCCATCGCCGGATTCGTCTGATGCAAACGCCGCGGGGTCGCTTGATACGCGGGATGCCGCTGTGCCGTCGGTGTGTCCGCCGCCCGCGACACGGCCGGTACGTTGGACCGAACAACCCGCCGCTTTCCGGACGATTCGCTATCCTCAGAAAGCGTTGCGCCCGATGAAGCCGCGCACGACCGTCAGCAGGATGATCTTCATGTCGAACCAGAAACTCCAGTTCTGCATGTAAAACAGGTCGAACTTCACGCGTGCGGCCATCGCCTCGACCTTGCGCGTCTCGCCGCGATAACCGTTCACCTGTGCCCATCCGGTGATGCCGGGCCGCACGCGGTAGCGATACATGTAGCAGTCGATCAGCTGCCGATAGAAGTCGTCGTGCTCGATCGCGTGCGGACGCGGGCCGACGACCGACATCTGCCCGAACAGCACGTTGAAGAACTGCGGCAGCTCGTCGAGCGACGTGCGCCGCAGGAACGCGCCGACGCGCGTGATGCGCGTATCGTTGCGCGACGCCTGCCGCAGGACGCCCGGCTGTCCGCGATGCACGCGCATCGTCCTGAACTTCAGGATGTCGAACTCACGACCGTCGACGCCCTTGCGGCGCTGCCTGAACAGCACGGGGCCCGGCGACGACAGCTTGACCGCGATCGCCAGCAGCGACAGCAGCGGCAGCAACGGAATCAGCACGCCGAACGCGAACAGCCGGTCGAACGCGAACTTCGCCCACAGCTCCGGCGCGGAGCGCGGCGTGGTCGCGAGATTGATCGCCGGCATGCCGAGCACGTCGGTCGCCGAGCGATCGACGACCGCCATCTGCCGCACGTCGGGCAACAGCCGCAGCTCGACGAATTCGTCGCGCAGTTCGCGCACGATGCGCTGGATCCGCCACTCGTGCGACATCGGCAGCGTGAGCCACACCTCGTCGATCGCGCCGCCGCGAATCATGTCGCGCAACGCGTTCCAGTCGTCGATCACCGGCACGCCGCCGATGCCGCCCGCGCCAGCCTGCGCATCGTCGTCGAATACGCAGGCCGCCACGAACGGGCCATTCGACGCGAGCTGCATCCGCTCGATCGCCACGCGCCCGTATGCGGTTGCGCCGACGACGGCGACCCGGCGCTGCCGCGCGCGCGGGTCGTCACGCCTCAGCGCGAGCGCCAGCAGCGCGGTGCGGCCGAGCAGCAGCGCCGCATCGCCGGCCAGCACCGTGCGCACGATCCAGCGCGTCGTGACCGTGCCGCCGCGGTTCATGATCCACATCGTGCCGACCACCGTCAGCACGCTCGCGCAGACGACGGCCACCACCGTCTGCGTCGGCACGTGGGTGCCGCGATGCGGGGCCACGCCGCCGCGCACGGTGCGCAGGTAGCGCGGCAGCAGCGCCACCGTCAGCACGCACAGCAGCGCGATCGCACCGCGCTGCGCATCGGACAGCTCGCGCCACGCCAGGCCCGACGCCGCCTGCGCCGCGAGCGCCCCCGCCAGCACGAGCACGACGTCGGCCGCCGCGATCGCGGCACGCCGCATCGTATTCGTTCCACCGGACCTCGACTGCATCGTCACGCACCGCGTGCCGGGAATCCGAGACGCACCTCGGGGATGCGGGGGCGCACCGGCGCCGGCCGCGCATTCCCGCGCGTGCCGAGCAACCGGCGATAGTCCGCGCGAATCAGGTCATAGCATTCGCACGCGTGATGTTCGAGGCCGTGGCGGTCGAGCACGGTGATGCGGCCGCGGCGCTGCCGGATCAGCCCGGCTTCCTGCAGGTTGCCGGCCGCTTCCGTCACGCCTTCGCGCCGTACGCCGAGCATGTTCGCGATCGTCTGCTGCGTGACGGCCAGCTCGTCGCCGTCGATACGGTCGTGCGCCAGCAGCAGCCAGCGGCTGAGCTGCTCGCTGACCGAGTGATGCCGATTGCACAGCGCGCTGCGCGAGATCTGCGCCATCGTCGCCTGGCAGTAGTTGAGCAGCAGCCGGTAGGTCTCGGGCGACCGCTCGAATTCGGCACGCATCACGCAGGCGGGCACGCGATAGGCCATGCCGCCGATGCGCACCTCGACCCGGTTCGACGCCGCGACACCGCCGACCAGCGTGCCAAGCCCGACGACGCCCTCGCGGCCGACCACCGCCACCTCGACCATCGCACCGTCCTCCATCAGGTGCTGCACCGACATCATTGCCGTCGTCGGGAAATGCAGATGGCGCATCGGTTCGCCGACCCGATCGAGCATGCCGGCCTTGATCCTGACCAGTTCGAGGTGCGGTGCGATGGTGCGGATGCTGTCCTCCGGGAGGGCATCGAGGATGGCATTTGCCGAGTAGCTCGAGTGAAGATGAAGCATGTCTGTATCCCTTTTATGTCTGCGCCGCCTGCAGCCGCAAGCACGGAACTCGTTATCGCGATGCGCGCCCGGACGTTCACGGCGGTTGCGGCCCACAACCCTGAATCCGACTGACCATCGGCTTGCCACCTCCGGATTGAGTCGACCGTTCCGTTTCGACACGCCAGCCCGAATAAGCGATTTACGTGCCAATACCCGCCCATCCTTAATATATGAATCACGTCCGATTTAGATCGGCCGAATAACCCGTCCAAAACAGAAAAAAGCGTCTCATTTCCGGACACTCTTCCGCGCCTCGGACACAGTGCGCATTCAACCGATCAATTCGCATGCACCGAATCGGGGCCGTCGCAGCGGCGCCGCGAGGCTTATCGTTCATATACTTACAGCGGATTTTCAATTTTTTCCGTGATGTGCCGGACAGCATGCGACCGCGCTCCCCACGCTTCACACGTTCGTTTGAAACTGTCTCAAATTTGAATCGACACACTAACTGCAGGCTCGGTGCGATATCGCACACATCCCACACAACCCATTGATTTTCAAAAACAATCGCAAGGCATACATTTATTTGTCAAATAATGTTCAATGTATTCCGGGCGCGTTCCCTGTACGATGCGCGATGTCGATCGATTGACTCAGGATCGACATCGAATGGCTGATCAGCCTGCCATTCCATTTCCGGATGATTAATTCCATGGAAATGAATCATTAAATCCGGATAACGTTTGCATTCAATCAAAAGCGTCAAACTTTGTGAAGTGACGCAGTATGCAATTGGCTGAATTCAATTGCGTGCTAGCCTTTCCGCAGCATCGTCATTCGAATTTCGATGAACACAAGTCCGCACGAGCGTGCGAAATTCCCTTTTCGGGGGTATCGCCGCGACGGCGCGCGACCGCCACCCTACGAGGATGCGCCGTGACCCACCAGGCCCCCGACGCCGTCGCGCACGCGAACGGCATGATCGAGCTTTCCCACAGCTTCGATGCGAACCGGTTTCTCGCGGCCGTCGACCGCGACGAGCTCGCCACGCTGGTTCCCCACCTTCAACTCGTCCACCTGAAATCGGGGCAAGTGCTCTGTGAACCCAGCGAAATGCTCGCCGCGGTCTACCTGCCCGTCACGACCGCGATTTCGCTGCAGTACGTGTCGTCCGGCGGCATGACGCTGGAAGTCGCGGAGATCGGCAGCGAAAGCGTGGTCTGCGACGACGTGATCGGCGGCAGCGGCCACATGCCGTGCCGTGCCGTCGCCTGCCGCGACGGCTTCGTCTACCGGCTCGACCGGCGCGTGTTCGCGGCCGCGTTCGACGCATCTCCGGTGATCCGCCATCTCGTGTTCGTCTGCGTGCGGCTCTTGATGGCGCAGGTATCGCAGATCACGTTCTGCAGCCGCCATCACGTGCTCAAGCATCAGTTATGCCGATGGTTCCTGCTGGCGTACGACCGCACGCGCAGCATCGAGATCCAGGTCACGCACAGCATGCTGGCGCAGATGCTCGGCGTGCGGCGCGAAACGGTCACCGATGCGGCCGGCGAGATCCAGAAGCTCGGCCTGATCCGGCAATACCGGAGCTCGATCGAGCTGGCCGATCTCGACGGCCTCGAGAAGATGTCGTGCGGCTGCCGCGCGATCGTGCGTGACGAGATGAAGCGCATCCTGTCGGCCGACTCGGGCGTGCCGGCAGCATCGCGTGCGTGATTGCCGCACCGGTTGCCGCACCGGTTGCCGCGCCGATTCGTGCGGCGCCTGCATGCGGAGTTAGCGGTTTGTAGGGTGGCGAACAGAACGCCGGGCGTGCGAATGGTCTACTGATGCCGGACTGCCGGGGGGATGTCAGCGCAATGCGCGCGTCTGCCCGAGCGGACGACACCACGCACGCCGGAGCAGCACGTGAAAAACGACATCAGAACCATCCTCAAGCACGTCTCCCACCTCGAAGCCGCGATCGATTCGATCGGCGACGGGGACGACCTCTACGAAGCGGGCCTCTCCTCGCTCGACACGATCCAGCTGATGCTCGCGATCGAGAAGCAGTTCAACATCGAGATTCCCGACGAGATGCTGAACCGCAACCTGTTCCGCAGCATCGACGCGCTCGCGGACACGATCGCCACGCTGCAACGCACCGAGCATTCCGCATGAGCGCGCTGCTTCCCGAACTCGCGGCCGACGGCGAATCGCATCGGCTCGACGAGGCCGCGCACGCCGTCGCGCAGATCGCCGCGCAGCACGCGGATGCGGTCGACCGGGACGCGCGCTGCCCCGTCGAGGCGATCGAGGCGATGCGCGCGCGCCGGCTGCTGGGCGCGATGGTGCCGCCCCATCTCGGCGGCGCCGGCGCGTCGCTGGAAGATATCGCTTCGGCCTGTTCGATCCTCGGCCAGGCCTGCGCATCGTCGGCGATGGTGTTCGCGATGCACCAGATCCAGGTTGCCTGCATCGTCAATCACGCCGCCGACCAGGGCTGGCACAAGCTGTTCCTGCAGCAACTCGTGCGCCACCAGTGGCTGCTCGCATCGGCCACGTCGGAGGACGGCGTCGGCGGCAACCTGCGCGCGAGCCAGTGCGCGCTCGAAACCGACGGCAGCGAATTCCGGTTGCGCAAATCCGCGCCGACGATCTCGTACGGCGACTACGCGGACGGCATCCTCGCGACCGCGCGACGCGACGCGGACGCGCCGGCTTCCGAACAGGTGCTCGTCACGCTGCTGCGCGAAGGCTATACGCTCACGCGCCGCGGCGAATGGGACACGCTCGGCATGCGCGGCACCTGCAGCAACGGCTTCGTGCTCGACGCCCAGGGCGCCGCCGTTCAATGCCTGCCGGTGCCGTTCGCGAAGATCGCCGAGGAAACGATGGTGCCGGTCTCGCACATCCTGTGGGCCGCGGTCTGGATCGGCGTGGCCGGCGATGCGTTCCATCGCGCGCACCAGTTCTTCCGCGCGCAGGCACGCCAGACCGACGGCGCGCCGTCGCCCGCGTCGCGGCGCATCGCCGAATCGCTCGCGCTGATGCAGGCGATGCAGGCGCGCGTCGACAACGTGCTGCGGCTCCACGCGAATACGTCGGCCCGTTCGTGGTCGGCCGGCATGGCCTGGGGCGCCGAGATCAACACGCTGAAGACCTACGTGTCGACGAGCGCGCTGGAAGTCGCGCAACAGGCGATGATGATCTGCGGGATGGCCGGCTACAAGCAAGGCACGCCGTTCAGCATCGGCCGCCACATTCGCGACCTGCACGCGGCGCCGCTGATGATCAGCAACGACCGCATTGCCGCCAACACCTCGAGCCTGCTGCTCGCGCTGCGTCCCGCGACGCTGGAGAAACATTCGTGAACGATCGCCTCGCCGTGCCCTCCGCCGCCTCCAATCCCGCCGATGCACCGTTCGACCGCGCGGGCGTCAACCCGCTGCGCGACGAGCTGATCGACGCCGGGCTGCTGGTCTCGACCGGCATCCAGGGCCTGTTCGGCCGCAGCGAACGGTTCGAGCGCGTCGTCGAAGCGCTCGACGCGTTCGTCACGCGCCTCGGCGCGGATCAACGGGCCGAAGTGCTGCGCTTCCCGCCGGCGATGAGCCGCACCGAATTCGAGCGCAGCGAATACATGAAGAGCTTCCCGCAGCTCGCGGGCAGCGTGCATGCGTTCTGCGGCGACGAGCAGCAGCACCAGCGCCTGTTGCAGTGCCTCGATCGCGGCGACGACTGGACGGAAAACCAGAAGCCGACCTACGTTGTGATGACGCCGGCCGCGTGCTACCCGGTCTATCCGGTCGTCGCACGCGCGGGCGCGCTGCCCGGCGACGGCCGGATCGTCGACGTGTTCTCGTACTGCTTCCGCCACGAGCCGTCGCTCGATCCGACCCGCATGCAGTTGTTCCGGATGCGCGAATACGTGCGGATCGGCACGCCCGAGCAGATCGTCGCGTTCCGCGAGACGTGGATCGAGCGCGGCACGCGAATGATCGACGCGCTGCGCCTGCCGAACGCGATCGATCTCGCGAACGATCCGTTCTTCGGGCGCGGCGGCAAGATCGTCGCGAACAGCCAGCGCGAGCAGAACCTGAAGTTCGAGCTGCTGATCCCGATCGAGCACGACGACCGCCAGACCGCGTGCCTGAGCTTCAACTACCACATGGACCATTTCGGGCTGCTGTGGGACATCCGCACCGCGACGGGCGACGTCGCGCATACGGGCTGCGTCGGCTTCGGCCTCGAACGGCTCACGCTCGCGCTGTTCCGCCATCACGGCCTCGACATCGACGCGTGGCCGCGCGACGTCCGCGACGTGCTGTGGGGCACGCCATGAGGTTCGTTTCCCGCGACGGCGAAGACGCGTCGTTCGACGACGTGCGCCACCGCGCGCTTCACTACCGGCCGCACCCGCTGCACAGTCAGGAGATGGTCTGGAAGCAGACCAACTGCTACGTCGACATGTGGCTCGAGGTGCTCCGGTGGTGGGGCTTCAATCCGTACGCGGCGTTGCCGTTTACGATCGCGCTCGATTTCGAGGGCGACCAGTTCACGTTCTTCAAGTTTCCGCACGACGAACTGGAGCGGCTCTACGGGATCGTCGTGCAGGAACACTCGATCTACGAGCCGCTCGACCGGCACATCGAAACGCAGGTCGCGCGCGGTCACCTGATGATCGTCGAGGTCGACGCGTGGTTCCTGCCCGACACGCGCGGCAGCAGCTACCGCACGCAGCACACGAAGACGACGATCGGCATCGACGCGATCGACCGCGCGAAGCGCCAGATCGGCTATTTCCACAACAGCGGCTACTACGTGGTCGAGGATTTCGACTACGACGGGCTCGTCGGCGACGGTTCGCCGATGACGCTGCCGCCGTACGTCGAAATCGCGAAGCGGCGCTTTGCGCCGCTCGACGAGCGCGCGCTGTGCGAAGCGTCGCTCGCCGCGCTGCAGCGCCACCTGCGGCGCCTGCCGCTGGTCGATCCGATCGCGGCATTCCGGCAGCAGTTGCAGACCGATGCCAGGACGCTCGCCGATGCGCCGCTCGAACACTTCCATGCGTACTCGTTCAATTCGGTGCGGCAGCTCGGCGCGAATTTCGAACTGTTCGGCCATTACGCGCGCTGGCTGCAGGCCAGCGGCTGCGTCGGGCCGTTCGCCGAGATCCGTGCCGCGTGCGACCGCATCGCGTCCGAGGCGATGGTGCTGGAGTTCCGGCTCGCGCGTGCCTGCGCGCGCGGCAAGGAAGAACGCGGCGATTCGACGCTCGAAGCGATCGCGGCCGCCTACGTCGATCTCGTCGCCTGCGCGCGGCAGATCGGCGCGCCGCTGCGGCACGCGACGCCCGTGCACATCGACGCGGCGCCCGTGCCGGTCATGCGGTGACGCGCGCGCGCGCCCTGCCCGCGTGGTCGATGCTGGCGACGGCCGCGGGCGCCGTAGAGGAACCGCGCGACCTCCCGGCCGCCGGCAAAGGCTGGATCGCGGCGCCGGTGCCCGGCACGGTCGCGCAGGCGCTCGCGCTGGCCGGCCGGCTCGACGAAGCGGCGTCGCTCGACCAACGCGACCATTGGTACCGGATCGAGCTGCGCGGGCGCGGGCCGCGCGTGCTGCGCTTTCACGGCCTCGCGACGCTCGCGCAGGCATGGCTCGACGACACGCCGATCCTCCGCTCGGACAGCATGTTCGTCGCACACGACGTTCCCGTGTCGCTCGATGGCGCGCACCGGCTGACCCTCTGCTTCCGCGCGCTCGCGCCGCACCTGCGCGACGCGCGGGCGCCGCGCCGGGCGCGCTGGCGCACGCGGCTCGCCGAGCCGGCGGCGCTGCGCACGGTCCGCACGTCGCTGTTCGGGCACATGCCCGGCTGGTTTCCGCCGTACGTGCCGGCCGGCCCGTGGCGCCCCGTCGACGTGCTCGATCCGGCCGACGGCTTCGTTCCTGTCGACTGCGACCTGCGTGCGCGCATCGAGGGCGACACGGGCCGGCTCGATGCGGAACTGACGTTTGCCGCACCGTTGCCCGACGCGCTCGCGGCGCGGCTGTCGTGCGGCGAACACTACGCCACGCTCGAACGCGCCGGCGCCGACCGGCTGCGCGCGAGCGTCGCGGTGCCCAACGTGCGCCGCTGGTGGCCGCATACGCACGGCGAGCCGGCACTCTACGAGATCGCGCTGCATATCGGCGACGAACGGCGGCCGCTCGGCTCGACCGGCTTCCGCACGATCGAGATCGATGCCGGCGCCGACGGCAAGGGTTTCGGGCTGCGCATCAACGGCGTACCCGTGTTCGCGCGCGGCGCATGCTGGAGCAGCGCAGCGCCGCTCGCGCTGCATGCGGACGACGCGACCTACGGCCGCCTGCTCGAGCTCGCGCGCGACGCGGGCTTCAACATGATCCGCGTCGGCGGCACGATGACCTACGAGGCCGACGCATTCCACGCGTGGTGCGACCGGCTCGGGCTGCTGGTCTGGCAGGACTTCATGTTCGCGAACTTCGACCATGCGCTCGACGATCCCGCGTTCGCGGACAACGTCGACCGCGAAGCCGATCAATTCCTTGCGCGCCACGGCGCGTCGCCGTCGCTCGCGGTGCTGTGCGGCGGCAGCGAGATCGCGCAGCAGGCGGCGATGTCGGGTCTCGGGCCGAAGCAGCGCTTCCTCGAGCTGACCGCCGAGCGGCTGGCCGGCCATGCGGCCGCGCGCCGGCCCGACGTCCCGTACGTGCCCGATTCGCCCGACGGCGGCGGGCTACCGTTCGTACCGCGCGAGCGCGTGTCGCACTACTACGGCGTCGGCGCATACCTGCGCCCGCTCGACGACGCGCGCCGCGCGGACGTGCGCTTCGCGAGCGAATGCCTTGCGTTCGCGAACGTGCCGTGCGATGCGACGCTCGCCAGCCTCGGCTGGCCGGGCGTGCACGAGCCGCGCTGGAAGGCGGCCGTGCCGCGCGACCCCGGCACGTCGTGGGATTTCGAGGACGTTCGCGACCACTATCTGCAGACGCTGTACGACGTCGCGCCCGACCGGCTGCGCCGCGAGGATCCGGCACGCTACTTCGAACTGTCGCGGGCCGTGATCGCGGACGTGATGCGCGACACGTTCTCCGAATGGCGGCGCACCGGCTCGCGCTGCGCCGGCGCGCTCGTGTGGCAGTTCCAGGATGTGATGCCGGGTGCCGGATGGGGCGTGATCGACGCCACGCACCGGCCGAAATCGGCGTGGTATGCGCTGCGCCAGGTGCTGCAGCCCGTGCAGGTGCTGCTCGTCGACGAAGGCTTGAACGGGCTCGACGTGCATGTGACCAACGAACGCCCGGCGCCGTTGTCGGCGGCCGTCGAACTGGTCGCGCTGCGCGACGGCCGCACGCCGGTCGCACGGGCCGCTTGCCCGGTGCGAATCGCCGCGCACGACACGGTGCGGATCGGCTCGGCCGAGCTGCTCGGCCGCTTCTTCGACTGGACTTACGCGTACCGTTTCGGGCCCTGCGAACACGACACCGTCGTCGCGACGCTGCGCGCCGACGACGGCACGCTGCTGTCGCAGGCGTTCCATTTTCCGTCCCGCACGCATCCAGCCGTGCTGGCGCGCCGCGAACTCGGCATCGAAGCGTGCGTGTCGCGCACCGGTGATACGTGGCACGTCGACATCGACACACGGCACGTCGCGCGCCACGTGCAGATCGACTCGCCGGGTTTCATGCCGCAGGACGACTGGTTTCATCTCGCGCCCGGCACGCCGGCGCGCGTCGCGCTCGTTCCGCTGGAAACCGTCGGGATGACTAAGGAGGCCGACGGCGGGCCGCCTGCCGTGGAAATCCGCGCGGTAAACGCCGCGCGAGCGGTGCGCGCCACGCAGGCCGGTTGACGCGACGCTCGCGGCCCGGTGCGCCGGTGCGGCGCGAGCGGCGCGAGCGGCGCGAGCGGCGCAATTCGAACGTCAGTCGGACGAGCCCGTGCCGCGCGGCCGCTCGATCCCGTACGCCTCCATCCAGCGATACAGCGTCGCGCGCGACACGCCCAGCTCGCGCGCCGAAGCCGCGACGCGCCCGCGCGTGCGCAGCAGCGCGGTTTCGATCGCCTCGCGCTCGATCGACTTGCGGATGTCGGCCACGGACGGCGACGCCGCATCGAGGCAGTATTCGAGCTCGAGATCCCGCGCGGTGATCAGGCGCCCTTCGGTCATCACGACCGCACGGCGCACGCGGTTGATCAGTTCGCGGACATTGCCGGGCCAGTCGTGCTTGTAGAGTGCGGTGATCGCATCCGTCGAGAAGCCGCGCACGCGATGGCGCGCATCGCCGCGGAAGCGTTCGAGCATGTGGTGCGCGAGCAGCTCGATGTCCTTGCCGCGCGCACGCAGCGGCGGCTGGTCGATCCGCATCACGCACAGGCGGTGGAACAGGTCCGCGCGGAAACGCCCTTCCTCCATCGCGCCGCGCAGGTCGACGTGCGTCGCCGATACGATCCTGACGTCGACCGGCACCGGATCGCTGCCGCCGAGGCGATGGATCGAGCGCTCCTGCAAAAAACGCAGCAGGCTCGCCTGGCTCTCGTGCGGCAGGTCGCCGATCTCGTCGAGCAACAGCGTGCCGCCGTTCGCGGCCTCGACATAACCGATCTTGCGCGCGTTCGCCCCGGTAAACGCGCCGCGCTCGTAACCGAACAACTCCGATTGCAGCAGATGCGGCGGAATCGCGCCGCAATTGACCGCGACGAACGGGCCGTTGCGTCGCTCCGAATGACGATGGATCGCGACGGCCGTCAGTTCCTTGCCGGTGCCGGTTTCGCCGAACACGAACACCGGTGCGTCGGTGCGCGCGAAGCGCCGCACCGTATCGAACAGCCGCAGCATCGCGCTGCAGGTGCCGACGATGCCTTTCTCGTCCGATTCGAGCTGCTCGCGGTCGCGCGCGAACAGGCACTCCATGCCGTACGCATGACCGACCGTATCGGCGATCCGCTGGTGCGACGCGGGCAACGTGACGTAGTCGAAGCAATAGTCGCGCAACAGCGCGCGCACGTTCGGGGAAGCGGTCTGGCCGACGTCGACGAGCGCGACCCACACGACGTCGCGCATCGACGCGCAGGTTGACGCGATGCTGCCGATCGCATCGGCGTGGCCACCGCTCAGGTCGAGAATGCCGCAGGTGATTTCGCCGGACGTGTCGCGCAGCTCGTTCGCATGCGCGACGATCGACACCTTCCAGTCGCGTCGCGCCAGTTCCTTTCGCAGCATGACGGACGGCGACTGCGTCCAGTAAATCAGCGGACGCTGCCCGTTACCGCTTCCCCCGCCGGCGCGCTTATCGCGCGTTATTGGCATATTCATAACGAACCATCACTTTCTCCACTCCGCGAACCATTCGCGTGCGCCGCGGCCGGCGGCGCATGGCCGCCTGTCCGCGCTGCGTTTCCGCAGCCATGGCGAAGATCGAAACTGCACACGGCGAGAGCCCCCGGAGGTCGAGCCGGATGTCATCCGGCCTCGTTGTCATCGAACTCGAAGGGAACGCGCGGCCGCGGGAGCCACGACGTTCCCGCTTTGATGCACGTGCGGTCAGGCGGGGCACGGCGGCAAACGGGAAATCCGCTCGCATGTGCGTCGCGTCGTACACGACAGTCGCACCCGATGCCGAACCGGATGGCCGCCAACCCGGTCCCGGAATGACCGCCGCATTTCATCTGCTCCCGAATTTACACCCCGTTTCGAACTGGCCGTGTTACCAAAAGATAATCCTGATTCATCCGGTTACGCCACCGGCGGCCCCGCACGAGCGCCTTTGACCACTGAAATTTGATTATCTCCGACCATTCCCGTCAATCAGTGGCAAATACTACTTTTCGGCAAGATTAGTGCCGTCGATTGCCCGCGAATTCCATCGAAATCCCCGAAAAAGGCCGGCACCGCGTTCCACGTATCGCATAATCGCGCTCGCCGCCGGACGGCCGTATCGCGGCGCGGCAGCGTGCGACCGGCTCATCCGTTACACGTCGTAATCCGCAACGCCACGCCGTTCAACGTATTCGCGGTGTCGAGACACTGCGGGATGCACGCCGCCGGTGCATGCCATTTTCCGGCGAATTGCCGTTGCCCGGCGCGAATTCGGTGGTGCCGGCACCCGTTTCCTGCAGCGCACCATGACCGCCCTGCACGCAACGCTCGAACGTGTATCGCGGCGAGCCGCCAGGATGGATCAATTATGAAAAGGCACGAGCACCGACGGTGTGTGCTACCGCACATTGCGGCGTTCCAGTGGCACGCGCGCCGCCGCGCCCCCCGCGTCCGCCCCACGAAACAGGAGCGTGAGTGCGCTTTCGAACAGACCGGCGCACGGTGCATCCGGATGATGAAGATCGCTGTGCCGCACGGCACGGCGTGCCGAAGGCATCACGCGAGGACCGCATCATGGAATGGCATTGTTGTGAATTCGAACATCTGAGCGCCGTCGATCTCTATGCAATCCTGCGCGCGCGCAACGCCGTGCTGGTAGTCGAGGACGCGCACACGCATCTCGACATCGACGGCAAGGACGCAGGCGCGCTGCACGTGTTCGCGCGCGTGCGCGACTGCAGCGCGGCGGAAGTCGCGGCCTATGCGCGCATCCTGCCGGGCGACGACATCGATCCGGATGTCGTGATCGACAAGGTCCTGACGAGCGAAGCACGCCGCGACGACGACACGCTCGAACGGCTGATCGAACGCGCGCTCACCGCCGCGCACGCCGCATGGCCGGACACCGCCGTGCGCACCCACGCTCCCGCGTCGCGCCAGGCGTTCTACAAACGCTTCGGATTCCGCAAGGCTTACGGCCCGTATCTCGAACAGGGTGCGCCGTTCGTCGGCCTGATCCGGCCGGCCCATCGCGCCGACGGCGCACTGCGTCAACTGCTGTCACGGGTCGTTTCGACACCCTGGTCGCGCAACGACGACACGCATGCCGACGGCCATGCGCACAACCGGTTACCCGCCGATACCGGAGCCAACCGATGACCCGCATCCTTCGCCCGGTTCCCGAACCCGATCTGCCGCTGATCCTGCCGGTCATCCTCGCCGGCGGTTCGGGCACGCGCCTCTGGCCACTGTCGCGCGAACAGTATCCGAAGCAACTGATCGAGCTGATCTCGAACGAATCGCCGCTGTCGGCGACGGCGCGCCGTCTGAACGGCATCGCGAACGCGTCGCTCGGCGACACACTGCTGCTGGTGTGCGGCGAACAGCATCGCATCATGAGTGCCGCGCAAGTGGTCGACCGTGCGGCGCCGGCGCGCATCCTGCTCGAGCCAGCCGCACGCAACACGGCGCCGGCGCTCACGCTCGCCGCGCTCGATGCGAGCGTGCTCGCGGACGATCCCGTGCTCGCGGTGATGCCGGCCGATCACGTGATCGCCGATGTCGGCGCGTTCCAGGACACCATCGCGCGAGCGGCGCGTTACGCGCAGGAAGGCGCGATCGTCACGCTCGGCGTGCTGCCGCGCCGCGCGGAAACGGGCTACGGCTATATCCAGGTCGGCGAGCCGCGCACGTGCCGCCACGGCGCACAAGGCGGCTATTCGATTGGGCGTTTTGTCGAGAAACCCGACGCGACGCTCGCCGAACGCTACCTGCAGTCGGGCGACTACTGGTGGAACAGCGGGATTTTCGTCACGCGCGCGTCGGTCTGGCTGAAGGCGATCCGAGCGCTCGCACCGGAAATCCACTCGGCTTGCGAGGCCGCATGGCGTGCGGGCGTCGCCGAGGATCCGTTCTTCCGGATCGACGCGGCGGCGTTCGATGCGTGCCCGTCCGATTCGATCGACTATGCGGTCATGGAGCGGCTCGCCGAGCGGGGCGACCTCGGCATCGAGGGCATCGTGGTGCCGCTCGCGGCCGGCTGGTCGGACGTCGGCACCTGGGATGCGATCTGGGAAATCATGCCGAAGGACGATCACGGCAACGTCGCGCGCGGCCCGATCGTGTTCGAGGACACGCAGGACAGCTTCGTGCGTTCGGAGGGGCGACTCATCGCATGCGTCGGGATGAAGGACGTCGTCGTGATCGAAACGCCCGATGCGGTGCTGGTCGCAAACAAGCACGACGTGCAGCGCGTGAAGAACATCGTCGCGCGCCTGAAGAGCGACCGGCGTCCGCAGGCGAGCGAGCACCGCAAGGTGCAGCGTCCGTGGGGGCATTACGATTCGATCGATCTCGGCGAACGGTTCCAGGTGAAGCGGATCGTCGTCGAGCCCGGCAAGCGACTGTCTCTGCAGATGCACTACCATCGCGCCGAGCACTGGATCGTCGTGCGCGGCACCGCGAAGGTGACGCGCGGCAGCGAGACGTTCCTGCTTTGCGAAAACGAGTCGACGTACATCGCGGTCGGCGACGTACATCGACTCGAAAATCCCGGCCGGATCCCGCTCGAGATCATCGAGGTGCAGTCCGGCAACTATCTCGGCGAGGACGACATCGTCCGCTTCGACGATCAGTATGGCCGACCGACTTGCGCACCCGCGGAACCCAAAGCGTCGACGCCGGCGCCGCCCGCTCGATCGGCGGTGGACGGTGCGCGATAGCCGCACGGCCGTGAGCGATGGCGATGCTGCCCTGCGCGGGGCGGCCGTCGCCCCAGCCTTCAGCGCACGACGATGGCCGCCGAAACGACATTCTGGATGAACGGCTTGCCAACCGCCTTGATGAAATAAGTGCCCGCCCGGGTATCCGGCAGCGAAATGCTCGTCGCGTCGGACGGATAGCGGCCGACCAGCCTGAACGACGATGCACCGAGCTGCTCGTAGAGCTCCAGGTGATCGACGGTTTCCGGATGGGTGATCCGCACGGTCAGGCTCGCGCCCAATGGCTGCGCGTCGATTTCGGTGCAACTGGCAATGCCGGTTTCGAGCGCGCTCCCCTCCTCGTAGTCGTTCCACGTGATCAGTTGAACGAACGGGAGCTGCTGCCGCGCGCTGTAGCGCTCGTTGATGCTCCTGAACGTGTCGAGCCAGGTCCGGCCGCACGAAGGCGCAAGAAAACGTGGCGCCGCGGCGCCCCAAGACGCCTTCGTGTCGTCGAACCCGCTCCACGCGCCGCCGACCGTGATCGTCGCCGGCGGCTGATTCCGGGCGATGTTGTAGAAGCGCTCTCGATACAGCAGGTCGTGCCGCGTTCCGGCCGGTTGCTGCGTGGCCCAGGACGACGGCTGCGCCCAGACATACGCCCCGTTGCTGTACGGAAGATCGAAACCCTGTGCAAGCGTATGGATCCAGTAGATGTCCGGGTACGCGGCATGAATGCGCGCCCAGTCCGCTTTCCCGACCGCATCCATGCCGAACTCCGACACGACCGGGTGGCCGTCGTAACGCAGATACTGATTCGACGTGAAGTATTCGCGGCTGATGTACGCGAGATTGTGCAGAATGGTTTCACTCAGGTCGCACCCGCGACACGCATTGAACTTGAAGCTGCCGCTGTCGATCATGATCGAGAACGTCATCCCGGGAAACTTCGCGAATTCGGGCATCGATGCCTGCCACGCCTTGTCGACGAAATGGCCCTGGCCGTACCAGTCGACGATCACACCGTCGATGCCTCTCGACTGCATATCGGCGAAGGTGCGATAGGCCTGGCGAGGATCGTCGGATCGATAGCCGACGTTCACGCCGCGCGGGTCGGGCCCCCACCACGGAAGATAGTGGGCCAGCACACGGGTCGTGCTGCCCGGATACAGCAACGTATGCACATCGACTTTCGATATCGACGACGTGCCGGCGAGCAGCCCGTTGGACGAACCCTTGAAGTCGCGGCTGCCGGATGTATTGGCAGGCGCGATCGTCGTCACCCGCTCGTCGCAGTAGCCGTGCCCCGCCGACCAGGCCAATGCGCCAAGCATGGCCGCCACGACGCGTCGAAGTGCCCGCATGACGTTCCTCTTGCGTGAGTATCGCGGCCGCGCGGCAAACCGTGCGGCCTGTTTTGTCCGGACATTACCCAATCGATGAGTCCGCGTCGCGTAGATCCTGGACGTTCTGTTGCCCGCCAAGCCCCATCCACGAGGCAAGCTGCGCCGCGTAGCGCAACGGTGTGTATTCCGAACAATCGTAGTGTCGACCGTCGGTACGCAAATGACGGTTCATTTCATCGAGTGCGCTCGTCAGGCCGGCCCGCGAATTCCGGTACAGGATCTTGTTGCCGATCTCGCTGCCGAACGTCGACAGACTGCCGATCTCGTGCGCGAGAACCGGCAACCCGAGCGTTGCCGCCTCGACCAGCACCAGCGGCGCGTTTTCGGCCCAGACGGACGGCAACACCAGCGCGTCGTGTGCGCGGAGTGCATGAAACAGCTCGCTGTGGTCAAGCCGCCCGGCAAAGCGCAGCCGTTGGGCCTGAACCAGATCCTGGTGGCGTGTTTCGAGTTGCGCGCGCATCGCCCCGTCGCCGTAAAGCGTCAGGCTGCCGATACGATGAAAATCGGTTTGGCGCGCCAGTTCGATGAACTCGTGAATGCCCTTCTCCGCATCGAGGCGCCCCACATACGCCAGATCGAACTGCTCGCGAAGGCACACGCGCGGCGGAAACGGTTCTGCCAGCGTGCTCACCGGGTTCGGAAGCAACGCGCTTCGCGTGATGCCTCGCTGCGCCAGTGCGGCACGCATATACGGACTCGGGCACAGGAACAGGTCGAATACGTGTTGCGGATTGCAATAGGCGTACACCGCATGCCAGTGCAGCTTCTTCACCGCGTCATGAACACGACCGCGAGGGCTCGCGAGCGCGAAAAGTCGCGCCGGATTCGACAGCGCATCGACCGGGACAGGCACCGGGCGCCCGTTGCGATAGGCCAGCAGATTCGGGTTGTAAAAGACCAGATGGTAATCGTGGCACGTGAGATACGTGCGGAATCCCTGCTCGCGGCGTCGACGCGCGAGTACCGGCAGGATCGATTGCGTCAGCAGGTTGTGGTAGTTGTGCACGAGCACACGATGCGGGCGCACCTGGTCGAGCAGCGCCGCGAGGGCGCTCGCCGCGGCACGGTTCCAGCCGCGCGTGAGCGGGCCTTCGCCCGGCGGGAAATTCGTCTCGTCGAACGAGTACACGTCGACGTGCGGAATCTTTCGCAGCACCTCGATGGAAGTCCGGTAGACCTCTTCCGCGCCGCCCTTTCGCGCGTAGTCATTGATCACGACGATGCGCGTCACTTCCGCGCGGGAGCCGACCGACGGGAAGCTGTTCAATTGATTTTCCCGGACGTGCGTCGAAAAATTCGATATCGCGGCACACCACCGCCATCGTCACGCGCAATCGCACTCGCCAGCATCATTTCTCACTCCGTGCAGTCGATTCCATTCATTTCGGCGACACGACATCGCCACTTTCAGCCGCCACGCGTCCGGGCGCGGTCAGTTTCGAACCGGATCTCGCGCCGCCTCGGCCGGACGATTGCCGATCGGCAGATTGCCGCGTTGCCGCGACGCAGTCAGGCGATGCGCAAGCAGGACGCATGGCAGCTCGCAATATCGGTAGCTTGCATACGACAACGCAATCAACGGCGCGACGGGAACGATCATGTAGACGCCCAGCGGCCACCCGGTCCATTGATAGCGCTCACACAACCAGTAAAACCCGAACAGCGGGATCGCGTGAAACAGGTAAATCGAGTAGCTGACTTCGCCCAGCTTCGCGAGAAACCGCGCGCGGCTTTTCAATATCGTCGCCATCGCCGCGAATATCGCGATGCCAACCGCATAAGCCAGCGACGACGGCAGATGAACCAGGTCGTGACGCCGCCAGTCGTTGGCAACCCCGACAAGTGCGACGCCGACTATCATCGCCGCCAGCAGGCCAACCACGGATCGGTACGTCAGCGTGATCCGGGCATGTTCGCCGCGCCCCCATCTCACACGCAACACATCGAGCGGACTGTCATGGGCCTGACGAAAACATGCACCCCAGAACATGATCGCGAGGTGATACGGCATCGCCTTGTATTGGCCCAACGCATTCTCGGGAATGATGCGTAACCCGAGGGTGATCACGAATACCGTGCAGAGCCCGATGCAGACGAGCGCGAGATCGCGCATCCGATGCAGGCCGCCCCACCGGAACAGCAAGAGGCACATACCGTAGAAGTACAGTTCCGTTTCGAGCGTCCAGTAGTGCCCCATGACCGGCTCCTGCCCGAACGCGGTCGGAATCATCGTGGCGTTGGCAACGAGCAACGACACGCTCACCGGCTTGCCGAACAGCGTCCAGAAGACGAGGCAGCCGACCGGAATGGACAACCAGAATGCCGGATACAACCGCAGGAAGCGACGGATCAGGAAGCGTCGCGTGCCTGGTCCAAAGGGGCCGCGCAGGCTGCTCGGAATCAGCAGGCCACTGATGCCGAAGAACACCACCACGCCGATCCGCCCGAAATTGACGGAGCGTTGCAGCGTGTCGAGCCACTGCTGGGCGCCCGCCATCGATACGAACCGCTCGGCGTAGTGCGTCCAGATGACGAGCAGGACCGCGACGGCGCGCATCGCGTCGATATGATCCAGACGTCCGGAGCTTTCGGAATTCATCGTTGGGGTCGTGTCGTGGCCAGGCGGTGTCGCCGAGAACAGGCGAGTTACCGTATCACCGCAGCCGCTCGCCGACTGTGCGACACCTGACATAGCCCCGTGCAGGCATCGCGTGCCGTCGGGCAAGCACGAGGCCGGCGCGTTGCAACGCCGGCGCCGGCCTCGCATCACGCGGGCGATTCAGCCTTGACGATCCTGCCGAGCGGCGCGCGGCGAGAATCGAGACCCTTGACGAATTCGCTGCACAACCCGATCACCTGTTCGGCCGCATGCGAACTGAACAGACTGTGATCGAGATCGTCGAGCACGACCGTGCGTGCGCCCGGGAATCGCGATAGCCGCTTTCCGCGCGGGCCGAAATACATCGTCATCAGGTCCAGGCTGCTGTCGTATGCGCCGCATACGAACAGCGTGCTCACCTCCTTGCGTTGCAACGTGCGCAGGATTTCATGAGGATCGACCGGCATCGTCTCCGCGCAAGACCACCCGGCGATCCGACTTCGCCACGCGCCGATCCGGACTGCCGCAAGCGCCGTCACGCGCTTCAGGACGAGCTGGACGAACGGCATGATCCTGCGATTGCCGCTCAACACCTGTTTCCATTTCTTCAGCTCGAAGAACGACGACCGGTAACCGGCGATCGAATTGGGTCGATGCTTGCGCAGCGCGTCGGTCGACATGCCGTCGGGCATATGGAAACTCTGCAGGTTCACCGATATGACACCCGACAGCGCCCGCCCCACGAGCGCCGCGCGCAAGGCGCTGTACGCCCCCGAGCAGATGCCGAACGACACGACATGTCGATATCCCTGTTCCTTCAACCAGTGGGCAGCCGTCGCGACGTCCTCGACGACGGCACTCGAATAGACCGGCGCGCTGATGCCGCACACGGACGCGCTGTCGCCGATCCCCCGTCCGTCGAACCGCAGCGAAGCGATGCCGCGGCGCGCCAGCTCCCGGGCGATCCGCACCGAAAGCCGGCTGTCGCCGACATGCGGGCTGGCCGACGTGTTCGCGATCAGAAGAACCGGGCCGAGATCGCGCATGGCCTGCGGCAGGCACAGGATGCCGAACAGGCCGGCAACGCCGAATCTGACCGGCTGTTCGCATGCTTCCGGTGTCCGAAGCATCAGGCCGGAATCCCAGTCCGCTTTCGACGCTATGCGCGACGACGGTTTCTGCCCAACCTCCCCGGCCGCGATCCAGCCGACCACGGCGTCGAAAACACGAGTCGGCACGCTCGAGAAAGTCGTTTCCTGCATGAACGCGGCGTAGCCTTCGAACGGCCTCGACTCGACTTCAGCACCCAGCCCTTCGAGCTTCTTTTGCAGCGGTTCGCTGCCGCCGGCATTCACGTTGACGATCAGCGTTTCCGACGCTGGCGCGCGCAGGCTGTCCTTCAGCGCATCGACCGCGTCGAACGCATCGAGCCGCGCACGGAACACCGGGCTGTAGACCTGCCCGAGCACGTTGAACGGTGCGTCTTTCGGCTGGGCCTCGCGCAGTGGCGTCGGCAACTGGTCGAGCCAGATATTGCGCATGATCGACAACTCGCGCACGTAGCTGCGCCCGCTCACTACCGGAGCAAGCAGCACGAGCGCGTCCACCTCGCATCGGCTCGCCGCCAGCAGCGCGAATGCCGCACCCAGCCGCAGGCCGCACAGCGTCACCAGGGCAACGCCCGTTTCTTCGCGAAGCTGCGCGATGGCCGCGCACACATCGTCGACGGCCGTCTCGAACTGGTCGCTCGCGCCATCGCCTCCCACGGAATCGCCCGCTCCGCGGTAATCGAAACGAAGCACCGGAATCCCGCCGGCGGACAGGCGGTCCGCCAGGCTCCGCATGCCGCCGTGGCTCCACACGGATTCGTGCCCGTAAGCGCTGCACAGGACGACGCCCCGCGTCCCTTCGCCCGGATGCAGCCATCCGAACCGCCCGCCAAATATGATCGGTCTCATTTTCTATTAGGTATCGGTGAAGAATGGGATATGGCGTCCTTCGGCCGAGCCGCCGAATCGGTCGGCCGAAGGACGGCAAGTCGCTCGCGGAAGGCTTTCCCCTTTCCGGTTGTCCGGCTCCCCATGCAAGGGTCCGAAAGCCGGCCATCCGCAAGCCGTTCGGATCACGACATCGAGGCCCTCCCTTGCGCTGCGCCGGCTTTCCGGTCCCATCGGGCGCGGCACGCTGCCCGGCCCGTCACGACGGGCTGTCCGGCGGCGGCGCGATCAGCTCGCGCCACCGCCGATCGAATACCGACATGCTGAAGTGCTGCTCGCAATAGGCGGCAAATCGCGTCGCCGCTTCGACGACACGCCCCAGATCCGCGGACGGTTCGCCGACGAATCGCTCCAGTCGCGATTCGCTCATCGCAAGCGCATCGTCGTGGAAGCCGAGGCCCTCGTACGCGGCTTCGTTCCCGACCGGCACGCATCCGTAGGAAATGGCCTCCAGCACCTTCGATTTGATGCCGCCGCGAAGGAACGCGGGACACAGCGCGATCGAGCATCCGGTATAGACGTCCGCCTGCGTCTGCGCGAATCCGGCGAATTCGACGTTCGGAACGGGATCGTACCGACCGGTCATGCGCCCGAAAATCACCAGCGGCGTGGCCGGCCCGACACGCGCCCATAACGCAACCAGGTACTCGATCGCGAGCCGGTTCTGCAATTGGCGGTCCGAACCGATGAACACGAACCGGAACGGCGCCGCCGGAGGACACACCGGCTTCAGCGAATTCATCGGCGGCGCGATCACATGCGTCTTCGCGGCTTCGTCGTCCGTGAGCGACATCCTCAATGAATGGGCATCCTCCACGGAAACGAGCGTGACGGCATTCGACGACCCGATCGCCGCGCGTTCCTGCCGCTCGAGCGCGAACGCTTCATAACCAAGGAATGCGTTGCGGATCATCCTCGCGTTGGCGAGCCTGACGAACGGCCCCGGAATCGACTTTTCCAGATACCCGGCCGACAACGGAAAATCCTGCTCGCGCAGGATCTTCGCGCGGCGCGACATGAGATCGTCGAAATCCACGACGATCCGGCAATCGGGCACGTTGCGCCGAACCAGGATCGCGTAGTCCACCAGCCGGATGCCGTCGAAATAGATCACGTCCGGCTTGAAAGCGTCGACGGCGCGAAGCAGCGCCGTCCGCTTGCGCGGGTGCGAAAACATCGCCACCTGAAGCGCGCACGGCGCGCCGTGCAACACGCTCCATCCGACGCGAACCGCCGCGCCGATCTTCGCTCGGAGACCACCGTCCTCGAACACCGACCGAATCTTGAATTCGGCCACTTCCGTCTGGTCGCCGAGCGCTTTCCGGATGAAGCTCAGCGTACGCTCCCGCCCATTCGACACTTCCTGCGGAATGTCCCGCGTCATCACCATCATCACCCGATTTTTCACGAGCGGCCTCCCCATCGATCCGAATTCCTCTTCATTCCATTCACCGAATGCGAATCCCGGCGCTCGCGTCCGGCCCGTTGCCGGTGCGACGAACGACGGTCCGCACGGAAGCGGCTTTTCACGAACGCTCCCTGGTGTACGCCAGATTCCCGAGCACGATGCACCAGAACACAACGAGCGATACGGCTATGCCCGTCGAAGGCGCATACATCACCAGCGCGCGCGGCATCACGAATGGCGCGGCGACGATGGCCGCGACGATCAGCACCTGCTTGATCATGACGAGCCGGTAGCGGCGCACCGCCAGGAGCCACGTGCTCAGGCCCGCATCGACGAACGTGGCGATCGAGCACCCGGTCGCGTAGATCATGATCGGCACACCCTGGACGAACGCCGGCCCGTAGATCATCAGGAACACCTTGCGGCCGATGAAATAGCTGCCCACCCACGCGACACAGCCGACGAGGCCGAGATACAGGCCGAGCCTGAACGCCTTGTCGCGCACGAGCGACTCGGTCCGCGCGGCAAAGACCATGCTCGGCGCCAATGCCAGTGCCAGCGTCGTTCCGACCGAGTTCCACTGCTCGACCAGCGAGGCCGCCGACGCGTAGATGCCGAGATCCGCTTTGGAGACCAGCACGCCGAGCAGCAGCCGGTCCATCCGCAAGACCAGGACACTGGCCGCGATGGCCGGCCATATCCTCAGCCCGCGCACGACCAGCGCTTTCGTCACGGCTGCGTCGCCGCGCAACGATTTCGGCGATTTCAACGCCAGCGAGCGATAGCGGCTGAACGGCGCGGCTGCCGCCACGCACGCCTCGAGCGGCCAAGCGAACGCGGCAACGATCACGCCCATCGACGCGTGTGCCGCAACGTACAGCCACAGCACGCGGACACAGCTTGCGTAAGCCCTCGCCCGCGTGATCACCCACGGCTTGGATTCCGCATAGGCCATCAGCGAGCCGAGCGCGATCGGCTCCACGATCAACGCGAAGGCCGCGATCAACGTCAACTCGGACACGCTCGACGGCCGCATGACGATCACCACGATGCCCATGAACAGCAGCATGACGGCCAGCGTCAACGTGAGCCGCAGGCGAAAAGCGCGGTAGACGACCATGTGTCGCAAGCGCGGGTGCTTGCCGAGGATCGGCTGGATCACCTGTGCGCCGAAAATCAGCGCGACGCTGCCGATCACGTAGGCGAGCGACAACGCGAACTGCAGTTCGCCGAACAGGCGAGCGCCGTAGATATTCGCGAACAGGTGATTGCTCGCGATCGCCGCGAGCACCCCGATGATCTTTTCGCACACCACGCCCGCGAACGACGAAAACAGAAGCCTGACGAATGCGTTCAAGATATCCCCGGCCGCTTCGCATCGGCGTTCGAGCGCTTCGCGTCGATGCAGACCCACCAGATCAGTGCGATCAGCAGGTAGAACAGCGTGCGCGCCCCGAACAGCGTCCAGTAATCGCCTTGCTGGATCGCGTAGGTGGCGTACGCGAAGATCTTCGTGGTCAGCCACAGCATCACGACGCCGCCGCGCATCGCGACCAGGATCAGCATCGCGCTCGCCGCGCCGTACATCGCGCCCGTCAATGCAACGAAGATCGCGCCGCCCGCATAGCCGAACCAGTAGACCGGCACCGCCATGTTTCCCATCGTGAACGTGACGTCGTCGAACACGTATGCCTTCAGGATCTCCGGCGTGCCGTACGACAGCATCAGGTCGCGCAAGCCGCTCGCCGGCGCATCGCTGAAGAACGTCGGTTCCGTGAAGGAGCCGAGCGATGCCGCGAAGCGCCCGAACGCGGCCATCCCGCCGAGCGCCGGCGCGCCGAACAGATGCGCGTCGCCGTCCACCACGTACCACGCCTGCCCCTGCTCGAGAAAACGCGACACCACCGTCTCGACGACGTCCAGCCCCTGCCCCTTGTACGCATAAAACACGGAAACGCTGCCGATCGCGAGCGCGATGGCCGAGCCGATCCCCAGATAGCGCATCACCGGCTTGCCGTTCATCGCGTGAATCGCGATGAACGGGATCAGGAAGGTCAGGCACACATGCAATACGGCCATGAACTGTTCGCCGTGCAACGCTTCGAGCACCAGATCGGCGACGATCATGAAGACGGACACCCATCGCACGATCCTGTTCGAACTCGTGCAAAAGGTGCCGAGCAGCACGGCGACGAACGTCTGGTTGTTCAGGAACAGGTTGAACAGCGTGCTGTTCGACGCGTCGTTGCGCAGCGCGTAGCGGTTGACGCCGCTCAGAACCGCGAAGCCGCCCGTCAAGCCCGCCAGCACGCCCGTGGCGAGGATGGCGGCGACCAGCCCCAGGCCGAGTGCGATGCTGATCGGCTGGTGCGTCATCCGCGCGCGGATCGGCTCGTGCGCGGAACGCTCTTTCAGTAACCGGCCGAACGCGAAAAGTGCGCACGCAACGAAAATCACATAGAACGACAGCAACCGGCTGAACGCGCCGTTCGCGACGCCGAAAATGTCCGTTTCCCGCAGAAATCCGCCGGATTCGATCCCCACGCCGGCCACGAATGCGGTCAATCCGATCACCAGCGTGTAAAGCATCGACACGGCGAACACCGGGCGCGCGCCGATCAGCGCGATCACCCCCGCCACCGCGACCAGCAACGTACAGATCGCGCTCGATTCCATCGCACCGAGCGCCGGCAGCATCGCATTGACCGTCAATGCGAGCACGAACAGCGTCGATACCGTCAGGCCAAATGCCGCTTCGACCCTGGCGTCGGCTCGCATCGTTCGCATCGCCGCCTCTTTCACGCTTCGGCCCGGCTCGCGCGCGACCGGCCATGCACGGCCCGGTCCAGCACACCGTGCAGTTGCGCGCTGACCGCGCGAGACGAAAAGCGCTGTGCGTTCGTCCGCCCGTCGCGCACCAGTCTCGCCCGAAGTGTCGGGTCGCCCGCGACACGCTCGATCTGCCGGCCCCATTCGGCGACATCCATCGCGTCGGCAACCGCCGCGAACGAATCCCCCATCGTGTAGCGATGCACCGGCAAATCCGATGCGACGACCGGCACGCCGACGAACTGTGCTTCGATCGCCGTGCGGCCGAAACCTTCGTGCAGCGTCGGAGACACATACAAGTCCGACGCCTGAAAAAAATAGCCGAGATCCTCGTCGTCGACGTTCTCGACGAAATGGGCGGCGATTCCCGCCTGCGTGGCGATCGCCCGGCACTCGTCGCGGTTGGCCTGGTTTTGCGCACTGCCCACCCGCAGCACCATCACGTCCGTGCGTCCGAGCGACGCCAGTGCGCGAAACAGCGTCACGTTGTTCTTGCGCGTTTCATCCGAACCGACGTTCAGCACGACCAGCGCTTCGCCGATGCGAATGCCGAAGCGCGCCAGCAGCATCGAGCGCGCCTGTTCGCGCACGCCGGCGTCGATCGGCGCATGGCGATCGTCGAACGCATTGGGTACGACCTGCATCCGGTCGGCCCGAATGCGAAGATCCGCAAGCGCTTCTTGCGCCGTCACATCCGACGGCGCGAGCACCACATCCGCCGTCGCGATCAGCGACTGCGTCAACCGCATATACGCGTTCTTCAGCCGCTCGACCACGCCGCGCACCTGTCCCGGACGCTGCACGTGATGAAGCACGATGCCGACGTGCCCGCCGACCCACCGGATCAGCGGAATCATGAAGGCCAGGTCCTCCTGATACAGCATGACAAAGTGCCCCGAGCGCGCCGCCGCAACCGCGCGCAGCGGATACAGCACGAACTGGGTCCAGTAGCGCCGGAACGAACGCGGCTCGGCCGGAATGTCGATCGGCTCGACGTCGAATCCTGCAAATGCGGGGATGAAATCGATACATTTGAGGCTGTAGCGCATGACGCCATTCCAGCTCACCGAGCGCGGCCCGAGAAACCACACGACCCGCACTGCTCGCGACTCGCGTCGCAGTCCATCCTTGCTTGCCGTCGAATCAATCATGCGATGCGCTCCTCGCCCAATAGCATCGAATCGCCCGCTCGATCACGTGCGCGCCGCGGCAAAGCCGGCGCCGATTCGGCGAACGCCATGCAGCGGCGACGGTTCGAAGCCGTTGAACACCAGCCCGTCGACGCGCACGCCGACCTTGCCCAGGATCTCGAGCGCATCCGTCATGCCGGCCAGGCTGGCCACCCCCTGGCGCGCCACCAGCAGCGTCATGTCGGAGATGCGCGACAATGCCGCGATATCGGCCACCGGAAGCGCCGACGGCGAATCCACGACGATCATGTCGTACCGGCCTCGCAACGAGGCGGCCAGCTTGTCGAGACGAACCATGTCGAACAGGTTGCGCGTCGACGCGCCCTGCTTTCCGGCGGACAGCGCATCGAGATGTTCGGCAACGCGGGTGATCGCTTCCTCGGCCGGCAGCGAACCCTTCAGTACTTCCGACAAACCTTTCGTCGCGGTCACCGGCAAGTAGCGATGCAGTGCCGGAGCGCGCACGTTGGCGTCCACGAGCACCGTCCTGAGCCCCTTCTCGGCGAACAGGCAAGCGAGATTGGCGGCAATCATCGACTTGCCCTGCGCGGGCTCCGCTGACGACACCAGCACGACCTTCGCGTCGCTGCCATAGGCGGCCAGCCGATGTCGCAACGTCAGCGCCAGGCTGTCCATCGCATCGGCCAGCGGCACGTCGGCCGGCTCCTTCGTCGCGATGAAGGCCGGCGTGCGGTTCGCATCCGCGTCGGCCTGGCGCCGCGAATTCGGGAGAATGCCGAGCATCGGGATACCGAGCGCCGCTTCCAGGTCAAGCGGATCGCGAATGCGCCCGGACAGCAGTGCACGGCCCTGCGCCGCCAGGAAGCCCAGCATCAGCCCGATCACGGCACCAGCCAGGATCGCGATCAGGCGCTTCGGCCGGACCGGCTTGTCGCCGACGATCGCCTTGTCGACGATCGACGCGTTGCCGACCGTACCGGCTTCCGCGATCTGCAACTGCTGCGTGTTGTTCAGCAATCCGACGTAGAGCTGGTTGTTGACCTCGACGTCGCGCGCCAGACGCAAGTACGTCTGCTGTTGCGACGGCAGGCGCGCGGCCTTGTCCTTCAGCACGGCGGCCTGCTTGTCGAGTTCCTTCAGCTTGTTGGCCGCCGCGACGACCTGCGGTTGCCCGGGAACGTATTTCGACAACAGGTCCTGGTATTCGAGCCTGGTCTCGAGCCGCGACTTGTCGACGAACGCGAGCTGGTCGACGAGCAGCCTGACGTCGCCCTGCGCGTCGATCGAACCCTGCTGATTGCGAAACGCGTTCAACGCCTGCTCGGCCTGTTGCAGCCGGGCCTTGACGATCGGCATCTGCGCGTTGAGGAACGTGAGACTGCGCTCGGCGTCGTCGGCGCGGCGTCTCGCGTTGAAGCCCAGATAGGCCGCGGCGATCGCATTGAGCATGCGTGCGGCAAAGACCGGATCGGCATCCTCGAAACTCAGTTGCATGATGCCCGACTGCCGCTTCGTCTCGGTCACGCCCAGCTTCTTCAGGATCGCTTCAAGGCGAACCTCGGTGGCCACGCGCCGCACGCGGAATTCCGCACCGGGACGCGCGACGATCCGCGACACGTCGACCTCGTAACCGTTGCCCGCGCTCGGCACGCCGACCACACCGCTCAGCACTTCCCGACCGCTACGGTCCCTCAGCCGAAACCGGTTGTCGTCGAGATAATCGAACTCCAGCGCCTTGCCGATCTGCGCGGACGGAACCTCGAACTTCCTGAATTCGAGACGCTCGCCGCCCCACGCCCAGGACGACATCCCCGGCGGCGGTTCGGCGAGACCGTTCGCGTCCTTCGGCAGGAACGAGCCGATGAGAGCGCCGACGAGCGGGAACCGGTTCTCGACCGACACCTCGGCCTGCGCGGCCGTCGCGTCGATCGCTTCCATGACGACCGAGCGCGAGCGGACGATGTCGATTTCACCGACCACGGCCGAATTCTGGATATCCAGCGCCTTGGAGATCGACGAAAGCGAACCCAGCGCGCTGGCCTTGTTCTCCTCGATCTGGATCAGCGTGTCGGCCGAATATACCGGCGTTGCCGCGACCGCATAGACGATCGCCACCAGCAGGCATGCGGCGACAACGGTCGCAAACAGGCGCCCGTTGTCGAGCACGTTCTCCAGCAAGTCGATCGGCGACAACCGCGCCACATTCCGGGAAACCTGTTTCGGTTCGTTTTGATGCCCGGTCAATGCAGGTCGGTCCATCTTCATGCTGAACTCCAGAATTGAAGATCCGGCTGGCTTCGCCGCTTTACGCGCGTTGTCGTTCACGTTCATTTCATTGAAAATCCGGCTGAAAACCCTTCCGTGCCGACCGGGGATCCGCCGCGCCGGAAACCTGAATTCCTCGCGTGTATCCGCGCGAATCGATGCTTCGTTCGTTTCATTCCGGCATACGAATCGTCGATCCGGCTGCCATGGCTAGACTCGCGCAGCAGCGATTCCGATCGCTTCCAGCGCCGAGCCGATGTCGGACAGCCGCGCAACGACGTCGACGTCCGATTCGGCTTCCGCGTGGCCGGGCCGGTCGCCCGCCAACAGGAAGCGGCGCCCCACGCCGGCGCGCGCGCCGGCATCGAGATCGGATCGCTTGTCGCCGACCAGGATCGATGCGGACATATCGAGGTCGAGATCGCGCCGTGCGTCGTTCAGCATCCCGGGTTGCGGTTTCCTGCACGCGCATGCCTGCCGGTAGCGCCCCATGCCGGCCACCGGGTGGTGCGGGCAGAAATAGACGCGGTCGATTCTCGCGCCGCGCTCCTCGAACCTGCGGCGCATCCAGTCCATGAACGCGACGAACTGCGACTCCGAAAAATACCCGCGGCCGATACCGGCCTGATTCGTTACGACGACCACCTGGTGGCCGGTCGCATTGGCAAGTCGCACGAGATCGAAGATGCCGTCGACGAACACGCAGTCCTGCTGCCGGTGCACGTATCCGTAGTCGACGTTGATCACGCCGTCGCGATCCAGGAAAAGGGCTTTACGCTTCACGGGTCCCGGTCTCCAGCATCAGCGGAATGACGGTTTGCGCACGCTCGTAATCCGCCGGCACGCCGATATCGATAAACTCCGTGACCTCGGGAAACACGCGGATATCGAGCGCGGCGCCCCGTTCGCCCAGGAAATCCTGCTCGAACGAGAATTTCGCCGGGAGATCGAAGCCAAGCAGCGTCCGCGCATTGACGACATACGTGCCCGCATTGATGTAGCCCCGTGCCGGACGCTTCTCGCGGAATGCCGACAACCTGCACGACACCGCGTCGAAATCGAGCGTGCCGTAGCGCGAAGCGTCATCGACCTGCGCAGCCGCCACGACGAGATCGGGGCGCGTCGCGTGATAGAACGCCGACAACGACCTCAAATCCGGATTCGACAACGTATCGCCATTCATCACGATCATGTCGGTTGCACCGCGGGCCTTCATCGCGTGCACGATCGCGCCGCCGGTTCCGAGCGGCTCGTCTTCCTCGATGACGGAAATCGCGAGCCCGAAGTTGCGGGACTTCACGAGCTCCTTGATCGGGCCGCTGCCGTAGCCGAGCGACAGCACCACGTCCGTCACGCCCCGCTGCAGGAGCCCTCTCAGCATCCAGCACAGAAACGGCTCGCCATCGATCGATGCGAGCGCCTTCGGCATCGCGTCGCCCAACACCGGGCGCAGCCGCGTGCCGAGGCCGCCCGCAAGGATCAGGCATGGCAACATCGCGTTCATCCGAAGATCCGCTCTTCGACGATGCCGCAAATGATGTGGCCGCACACGAGATGCCCTTCCTGGATCTTCGGTGTCGACGCGGACGGAATCTCGATGCTGATGTCGGCGCGCTGACGCATCTCGGCGGCGCCGGGCCCGTTGCCGGTGAACCCGACCGAAAACATGCCGGCCGCCTTGGCCACGTCCAGCGCACGGAGAATGTTCGGCGAACGCCCGGACGTCGAATAGGCCCAGAAGATGTCGCCCGGACGCCCCGTCGCCTGAATCTGACGCTCGAACAGTTTCTCGTATCCGTAGTCGTTGCCGATCGCTGTCATGACCGAGCTGTCCACGGTCAGTGCAAAGGCCGCGAGACCCGGCCGGTCGAAATTGAAGCGGCTGACGAATTCGCCGGCGATATGCTGCGCGTCCGCCGCGCTGCCGCCGTTGCCCGCGAGCAGGATCTTGTTGCCCGTGCGCAGCGCCGCCGTCACGCGCTCCGCCACCTGCTCGATCCGAGCAAGTTGCTCGCGGTCGGACACGAGCGCCGTCAAGACCGCTAGCGTCCGGCGAATTTCGCTCTCTACCCCGATCGTCATTGGTTCTTTCTCCACGACTGCGCGCCGATGTCCGTGAACGTACAGTTGAGCACCTGGCCATTGATCCCGTTGTACGCATCCAGCGCACGCATCACGGCCGACCGGTCGACCGGGTCGACGAAGAACATCATGAAGCCGCCGCCGCCGGCGCCGGACACCTTGCCGGCCTTCGCGCCAGCCCGGACCGCGACCTTGTACAGATCGTCGATCATCGAGTTCGAGATGTTCTTCGCCATCCGCTTCTTCGATTCCCATGCGTCGCGCATCGACGCAGCGAACGTGTCGAAATCGGCGCGCAGCACGGCCTCCTTCATCCGCACGGCCTCGTCCTTGACTTCGTGCAGCGCGGCCAGCGAATCGACGACGCCTTCCGTCACGTTGCTGCTCTGCTCCTTGATGATGTTGGCCGACTCGCGCGATACGCCGGTGTAATACAGCACGAGCGACGCCTCCATCTCGGCCTTGATTTCCTGCTTGATCCGCAACGGATTGACGATCACGCGGTCGCCGTAGAACTCCATGAAGTTCAGCCCGCCGAAGGTCGCCGCGTACTGATCCTGCTTGCCGCCGGCAAGCCCCAGATCCTCTCGTTCGATGTCATGCGCGAGGTGTGCGATATCGTATTCGCCGAGCGGCAACGACAACAGTTCGCAGAAGGCCCTGACCAGCGCGACGACGATCGTCGACGACGATCCGAGTCCGGATCCCGGCGGCGCCTCGGAGCACGTCGTGATCGTGACGGCCAACGGGTAGCCGCCGTGAAAATCCCTGACGATCCGGTTGTAGACGCCGACATGCAACCCGAGCCCGCTCTGCACCTCGAGCACCGGCGACACGGAGCCGATCCACCGCGTGTCGGTATCCGCCGCCACCAGTTCGACCTTCGCGTCGTCGCGCGGCGCGATCGACGCATACGCGAATTTTTCGATCGTCACATTGAGCGCCAGACCGCCGAACCGGTCCGAATAAGGCGGCACATCGGTTCCGCCGCCGCCCAAACCCAACCGCAGAGGAGCCCTCGAACGGGCAATGAAGCGTGTCATGAAATCTCTCGCAGACAATGAGTCGGAAGCCGGCACGATGCCGTGCCCGACCCGCACATCCGTCGCTCATGCCGGAGCCGCTCGCCTGACGCATCGCGCCGGTTGCCGGTGCCGGACCACGAATTCGCATGACCGGGAAGCTGCTGCGTTGCTGCCGGAATGCGCGACCATGTTCGTTGGCGCAACTATGCGATAGATGTGCAACACGCTGAGTGCGATGGCTTACATTAAGCCGCCTCCGCGAAATGGAAGCGGCCAACCTGCGTTACGCTCTGTTCGCGATCGGCAATCGCGACGTGTGAATCGGCATCGAAATCGCCGTCACATCCCCGGCCGGGCATGCCAACGTCATTCCGTCATTGCCAATTTTTGACAATCGATTCCGGAAACGGCCTCGCCATGAAGAACGGACCGGTTGCCGTGGGTTTGAATTCCATCAAGGAGCGTCACGACGATGTGCAGAGCGAAACGGGCTCGCGGCAACCGGCCCGAATTCGATCCGGATAACGTATCAAATGAATGGCAGCAGAAGCCTTGCGGCGACGACTGCGCCGGGCAGCCGTCGCTTCGCAACCAGCCGGCACGCAGCCCGATATCCCGACATCGAAGCGATCGCCCCGAATTCCCTGGTTCAACGATGCTGGACAGAAAAATGAACAACGATCGACCGTTCGATGGCGTGATGCCGGACCACCATCGCACTGCCATGCGCCGCGTGTGCACGGCACTCTCCTTCGCGACCGTCACGATGCTTTCCGCATGCACGGTCGTGCCGGGGCAGCACATGAGCTCGACCGCACTACCGGTCACGACCGCCGAAAACGGCGACGTGACCAGCGACATGCAGGTTCCGGTCGAGCAGATCGACCTGACGCAGATCGAGCGGATCCGGGCCGAACAGAAAGGCACGCCCGCCACGTCCATCCCGCCGAACCTGTTCGCGAAGTCGGACATATACCGGATCGGCGCCGGCGACGTGCTGCAGATCACGGTATGGGATCACCCCGAATTCGCCACTGCCGCGGGGCAGCCGGTGCAGAACACGAAGGCCGCGGACGCTGCGCCCGGATTTGTCGTCGACAGCAACGGCAACGTGCAGTTTCCGTACATACCGCGGTCGATCCACGCGGCCGGGAAAACCGTCGCGCAGATTCAGGGCGAGGTCAAGACCGAACTCGCCAAGGTATTCGTCAAGCCGCAGGTCACCGTTCGCGTGGCATCGTTCCGCGCCACGCAGGTCTATATCGACGGCGAGGTGCGCAACCCGGGCGCACAGGCGATCAACGACATTCCGATGACGCTGATCGAGGCCGTCAGTCGCGCGGGCGGATTTGCGCCGACCGCGGATCAAAGCCGCGTCACGATCACCCGCAATGGCACGATCTACCCGCTGAACGTCGCCCGGATGATGAAGACGGGGAAAAATCCGGCGGACATCGTGCTGAAGCCCGGCGACATGCTGCATGTCGGCGCGCGCGACGACAATCCCGTGTACGTGATGGGCGAAGTGGTCAGGCCGCAAGCCGTTGCACCGCTTCGCGACGGTTCGCTCACGCTGAGCGAAGCGCTCACGCAGGCCGGCCAGCTCAACCAGCAGACTTCGAATGCCAAGCAGGTTTTCGTGCTGCGCAAGGCCGCCGACAGCGCGCCGGTCATCTATCACCTCGACATGCAGTCGCCGGTTTCGATGCTGCTCGCGAACCAGTTCCCGCTGGCGTCGAAAGACATCGTCTATGTCGACAACACTGGGCTCGTCCGTGCGAGCCGCGTGCTGAACCTGCTGCTGCCGGCGATCAGCGCGGGCTTGACCGGCGCACTCGTCACCAAGTAAATCGCGCGTTCCGGCCGGGCCGCGCTGGCCTGCGCGTGCCCGGCCCGATTCGATGCGCACGCAACGAGCCGAACCGCCTTCATCGGCGCATTTTCCCGCGCGAATACGTGCATGCAGGTACTTCTTACTCCGCCCTACACCCACTTTCGGGAACGATGACCGTCTTTTCGAAGCGTCGCGCGACCGTGCCGAATAAAGATCGTACGTATCGGTAGAAACACCGATGCTGTAGTCGGACTACATTCATACCATTAGTCGCTGCTGAGAGTCGCTACATCCGATTCGACAGCGTCGAGCGGCCTGTGCGTCGCCGCCCGCGTTGACCGGTCGAGCCCAACCGGCCGTAACGATTCCCCGCCTGGCCTGGCATGCCGACGCACAACCACACTGCATCGCCAGCCGAATGCGTCCGGTGCGAACCCACCGGACGTGCGCAGCTCCAGACATCATTCGAACAACCGGCAATTCGATCATGGAGAGCAACATGCGGGACAAACTCTGGCCGGCCGTCGTGCTGGCAGCGACCCTCTGCACCACCGCCTACGCGGGCAACGCCGATTTCAACTCGCAGGGCGACGCCACCGATGCATTCGCGTCGGCCGCCGCGCAGCGGCGCGCCGACCTGCTCGTGCGCAAGATGACGCTCGACGAAAAACTTCAGTTCATTCATTCGCAATACGAAATGTCGAAGGTGCCGGGCGGTGGCGCCGGCTACATCCAGGGCGTGCCGCGGCTCGGCATTCCCGATCTCAACATGGTCGACTCGGCCACCGGTTCCGGCAGCACGTCGCAGGCCAGCACGACGTTTCCCGCGACGATCGCCGTCGCCGCGAGCTGGGATCGCCGCCTGTCGTACGAATTCGGCAAGCAGGTCGCGATCCAGTTGCGCGCGCAAGGGTTCGGCATGGGCCTCGCCGGCGGCACCAATCTCGCGCGTGAACCGCGCGGCGGCCGCCTGTTCGAGTATCTCGGCGAGGATCCGCTGCTCGCCGGCGACCTGCTCGCCGAACGCACGCTCGCGACGCAGCGGCAGAAAGTCATCGCGACCATCAAGCACTACGCCGGCAACGAACAGGAGCACGGCCGGATGGGCGGCAACACGCAGATCGACGAACGCACGCTGCGCGAGCTCTACCTGCTGCCGTTCGAGATCGCCGCGAAGCGCGGGCGGCCCGGCAGCGTGATGTGCAGCTACAACCGCCTGAACGGCACGTATGCGTGCGAGAACGATCACCTGCTGAACGACGTGCTGAAGAACGAATGGGGCTTCCAGGGCCAGGTGCAGTCCGACTGGGGCGCCGCGCACAGCACCGCCGCCGCGATCAACGCCGGGCTCGACGAGGAAGAAGACGTCGGGCCGACCGTGTACCTGACGCCGGCGGCCGTCAAGCAGGCGATCGCGAACGGCTCGGTGTCGACCGCGCGCCTCGACGACATGGTGCGCCGCAAGCTCGCCGTGATGATCCGCGTCGGCGTGATGGACGATCCGGCCAGGGGCGGCGGCACGATCGATTTCGCGGCCGCGAACCGGTTCGCGCAGGCGGCCTCCGAGCAGTCGATCGTACTGCTGAAGAACGACGGCAACCAGTTGCCGCTTGCCGCGTCCGCGCTGTCGCATATCGCCGTGATCGGCGGCCATGCCGATGCGGCCGTGCTGTCGGGCGGCGGCTCGGGCAACACGCGCGACCCGGTGACCGGTTCGTTCGCGGGCTGCGGCGGCCTGACGTTCGGGTCGTCGACGGGGTGCAGTTGGTGGCGTAATCCGTGGCTGAAGGTCGACGTGCCGATCGTCGCGGCGATCCGCGCGCTCGCGCCGGCCGCGCAGGTCACGTACGCGGGCAACAGCGACCAGCAGTCGCCGTTCCGCGCGTACACGCAGCAGGAGATCGACCAGGCCGCCGCGCTCGCGGGCCGCTCGGACGTCGCGATCGTCGTGGTCGCGCAGCCGGCTGGCGAGGATTTCGGCGAGCTGCAAAGCCTGAGCCTCGCGAACCCGTCGAACCAGGATGCGCTCGTCGAAGCCGTCGCGCGCGCGAACCCGCATACGATCGTCGTCGTCCAGAGCGGCAATCCGGTGCTGATGCCGTGGCAGGACCAGGTGTCCGCGATCGTCGAGGCGTGGTATCCGGGCGAAGCCGGCGGCAAGGCGATCGCGAACGTGCTGTTCGGCGCCGTCAATCCGTCCGGCAAGCTGCCCGTCACGTTCCCCGCGCGCGACCAGGATTCGCCGTCGTGGGGGCAAAACGGCGCGTTCGACAACGATCCCGTCTACGCGGAGAAGCTGAACATGGGCTATCGCTGGTATGACGCGCGCAACATCAAGCCGATGTTCGAATTCGGCTACGGGCTGTCGTATTCGCACTTCGCGTATTCGGGGCTGTCGGTGTCGAAGCAATGGGACGGCTCGCTGAGCGTCGCATTCACCGTGCGCAACGACGGGCGCGTCGCCGGTGCGGAAACGCCGCAGGTCTATCTCGGCGTGCCGTACAAGGATGAACCGCCGAAGCGGCTGGTCGGCTGGGAGAAGATCCGGCTGAATCCGGGCGAAGCACGGCATGTTCGCGTCACGGTGTCGCCGCGGATGCAAAGCGTGTGGGATACGTCGCGCAACGGCTGGCGCGTCGTGCCGGGCGGGACGGTGTATGTCGGTGCGTCGTCGCGCGATATCCGGCTGCAGGGCAACTGAGCGTCGATGAACCGACGGGAGCGCCGCACATGACGTGCGCGGCGCTCCCGCATTGGCTCATCTGCCGACGATCTTCACCGGAACCGCTCAGCCGGCGCCCTGCTCCGGCCGGGCCGATCGACAGATTTCGGCAAGCACATCGAGACCACGCGCCGGCTCGCGCACGAACGGATTCGACTCGTCCCATGCATAGCCGGCCAGGATCGAGCAGATCATCCGCTTGATTTCCGGCGCCTTGTCCTCATGGAAGACGATGTCCTGAAGACCGCCGGAATACCAGCGTTCGACGAATGCGCGGAAGGTATCGATTCCCTTGCGCAGCGGCGTGCCGTAGTCGCGCTGCCAGTCGACCGTCTCGCCGCGCAGGTGCCGCTCGAGCGTCGCGACCGCCAGATGGGACGACCGCAGCGCGATCGTCACGCCCGACGAGAAGATCGGATCCAGGAACTCGCCCGCATTGCCGAGCAGCGCGTAACCGGGGCCGTGAAGGCGCTCGACGTTCGACGCGTAGCCGCCGATGTGCCGCACCGGCATCACGAACGGCTTGCTGCCGACGAGGCGCGCCAGCGTGGGTTCGGTCTGCAGCAACTCGCGCAGCAGCGCTTCGCGATGCGTGTCCGGCACGTCGAGGAATTCTGCCTCCGCCACGCAACCGACCGACGAGCGTCCGTTCGTCAACGGGATCATCCAGAACCACACGTCGCGCCGCTCGGGGTGCACCGCGATGCAGATCTTGTCGCGATCGGTCGATCCCGCAGGCAAGCGATCCTCGACGTGCGAAAAGATCGCGGCGCGCGTCGGCAGCCGCGTCGGCGCCTCGAGATCGAGCAGGCGCGGCAGCACCCTGCCGAATCCGCTGGCATCGAGCACGAACGACGCGTGCACGCGGTAATCGCGCCCGGCTTCGTCCACGACCTCGAGCGTCGGGCGATCGCCCGGCGCAAACGCGCGCACGGTGTGACCGAATCGCACGTCGGCGCCTTGCCGAGCCGCGCAGCGAATCAGCACGTCGTCGAACGTGGCGCGCTCGACCTGATACGCCGTCCCCCATCCTTCCGTAAACTTCTCGCGAAAATCGAACGACGACATCCGGTCGCGATGCACGAAGTACGCGCCGTTCTTGAACTGGAACCCTGCCTCGACGACCGCCTGCAGCATGCCGGCCTCGTCGAGATAATCCATGCTCTGCGGCAGCAGGCTTTCGCCGATCGAGAATCGCGGAAAGTGCTGGCGCTCCAGCACCAGCACCGACCGACCGGCCTTGCGCAACAGCCCCGCTGCAACCGCGCCGGCAGGTCCTGCGCCGATGATCGCAACGTCGACCGATTCCGATTTCATTTCATTCATGCTTGCCTTCCATCCCGGTTCATCCGGCAGGTTGATTCTTTGCGCCGCAATTCGGCGATGCAAACTACAATAATCGCTCAACAAGAGAGACCAACGAGAGGCACATGACAGCTTATCGCACGCGCACGTCCACTTACGTTCCCGAAACCGCATTCGGCATCTGGTTTCTTCGCACGCACACCTGGGAACATCATGTGCTTCGCGTGGCCATCAACGACCTGAAGCGGCTCGTCGCGGCGCCGTTGCCGAAGTCGCCCGTCATCCTCGATGCCGGCTGCGGACAAGGCAAGTCGTTTCGCTTGCTGAACGACGCGTTCGCTCCCGGCAAGATCGTCGGGATCGACTGCCACGACGAATCGCTTGCGCACGCGTCGGACGCAGCCCGGCACTGCGGCGCCCCCGTCGAACTGCGGCATGCCGATTGCGCGAGCATTCCGCTCGCCGATGCAAGCGTCGACGTCGTATTCTGCCACCAGACCTTCCATCACCTCGTCGAACAGGAACGTGCGCTGGCCGAGTTCCATCGCGTGCTGAAGCCGGGCGGCGTGCTGCTGTTCGCCGAGTCGACCGATGCCTATATCAAGTCGTGGGTCATCCGGCTATTGTTTCGACATCCTATGCAGGTTCAGAAAAGCGCGGACGGTTATCTCGCGATGCTGCGTGAAACCGGCTTCGCGTTCGACGCCCGAAACGTGTCGTTTCCGTATCTGTGGTGGAGCCGCGCGAAAGACTTCGGCCTCCTCGAACGCATCGGCCTGCACAGCCCGAAACCCGGCAAGCGTCGCGAGACGCTCGTCAACGTCGCCGCACGCAAGCCGGCCTGAACGGGGCCTGCCATCGGGCAGCCCTCGTTCAGGCTCGCCCGCCGCGCGTCAGTGCTTCAGCGTCACGACCTCGCCCGTCAGCGCCACGCCGGCCACGAATGCGCCCGCACCGCAGGTAAAGTCGGTCGTACTGCTGCGCAACACGTTCCGGTAGTTGCTCTTGATCCCGACGACAGCGTTGCCGCCCTCCTTCCGCGCTCGCGCCTGAAGCTCGAGCGCCGCCGACAGGAACACGTGCTGGCACGCGGCCTCGTCGCTCTTGCCGAACGCGTTGGTCTTCTTGTTGGTCGCGAAGGTGCCGTACGACTTGACGATCTTCGGGTGCGACTGGTCGCCGAAATAGAGCGCGACATCGTCGCCGAGCTTGTCGCCCTCGCTCGTCATCGCGCTCTCGATCGGATAGTTGCCGACAGAATCGCGCGCATGAGCCTGCGACATCGCCAACGTGGCGACGAGCAGCGAGAATGCAATCCGGTATTTCATGCCGTCCTCCGTGTCATTGCTTGTCGAGCAGCACGACGTCGCCGGACACCGCGATCGCGCCGGCGCTGCCGCTCACGCCGCAGGTGTACTCGGTCGTCGAATCGGAACGCTTGTCGTGAAAGCGCGTCGTCACGTTGATGACCGCATTCCCGCCATGATTCTTCGCATATTCGCGCAGACGGTCCAGCGCCGTGCTCAACGCCTGTTCGCACGTCGGCTGTTCCGCGTCGGTCGCACGCCGCACGCGCACCGACTCCGAACGCGGGCCGATGCTGGTCTTCACTGCCGGATGAGCCTGCGCGCCGAAATACAGGCTGACACCCGACGCATCCTGCGCCGTCGCCGACGCGGGCAGCGGCAGCGAACGAACCACGGTGCCGCAGCCCGTCAACAACGTCGCCGCGATCAGCATGCCGGCCAGATGTGCTTTCTGCTTCATTGTTCTTGTCCTCTCAGCTCAGTAGGTTCACTTCAATCGCCTTTCCAGGCATCCAACAACACACTTGCGCAGCTTCCGCCGAACCCGAACGAGATCGACAGCGCGCGCTCGATCCGCGCGGTGCGTGCTTCGCGCACCAGCGGCATCCGTCCGAGCGCCGGATCGGACTCGCCCTCGACCGCCGTGCCGGCAACGAAACCGTCACGCATCATCAGGATCGTGTAGATCGCCTCGTGCGCCCCGCTCGCGCCGAGCGGATGGCCGGTCATGCCTTTCGTCGACGAAAACGGCGGCACGTCGCCGCCGAACACGTCGGCAAGCGCCTTCAGCTCCTCGACATCGCCAAGCGATGTCGACGGTGCGTGCGTGTTCACGTAATCGGGCAGCCGTCCGCCGCCTTCGATCGCCATGCGCATCGCACGCGCGATCCCCGCTGCGTGCGGCGTGGCCATGCCCGCGCCATCCGTGCCCTGGCCGAACCCGGTCAGTTCCGCGTAGATTCGCGCGGCGCGCGAGCGTGCATGGTCGAGCGACTCGAGCACGAGGATGCCCGCCCCCGACGCGATCACGAAGCCGTCGCGGCCGGACGCGTACGGCCGCGACGCCTGCGCCGGCGTGTCGTTGTAACCGGCCGACAACGCGCCCATCGCGTCGAACATCAGCGTCATGTTGTCGTGGAGCGCCTCGCTGCCGCCCGCGAGCACGATGTCCTGGCAGCCCGACCGGATCAGCTGCATCGCATGCCCGATCGCCAGCGCACCGCTCGTGCACGCGGAAGACGGCGAATAGGACACGCCCTCGATGCCGAACAACTGCGCAACGCACGCCGACGCCGTGCTGCTCATCGCACGCGGGACGATATAGGGCGGCGTCTTGTCGATCCCGCGCTGCGCCGCGATCGCCATCGCATCGTCGTAGTCGGCCATCGAGCCGATGCCGGAGCCGATGATCGCGCCGGCGCGCGGCGAGCGCAGCATCGCGGGATCGAGCCCGGCATCGCGGAGTGCCGCGGCCGCGGCATGCGCGCCGAAGCGGGCGGTATCGCCCATGAAGCGCTCGTGCTTGCGCGCGAACGGCACAGCCGCATCGACACTGGCGACGCCCGCGACCTGGCTGCGGAAACCACGTGTGCGCCAGCCGTCGACGCGACGGATAGCGGAGCGGCCGGCACACAGCGCGGCCGACACGTCGTCGAGCGAATTGCCCAGACACGACACGATGCCGAGCCCCGTGACGACGACGCGCGCCGGCGCGTAACCGGCTGCGCTCACGCGACGCCCCTGCGGAAGATCAACGACGTGTTGATCCCGCCGAAAGCGAAGTTGTTGCTCATCGCGAACTCCGCGTCGATCGCGCGCGCGCCGCCGACGATGTAGTCGAGCGAAGCGCAAGCCGGATCGACGCTATCGAGGTTGAGCGTCGGCACGTACCAGTTGCGCTTCATCATCTCGATCGTCCACCACGCCTCGAGCGCGCCGCACGCGCCCAGCGTATGACCGACATAGCTCTTCAGCGAACTGATCGGCATGTTGTCGCCGAACACCGATGCCGTCGCATGGCTCTCGGCGACATCGCCGCGATCGGTCGACGTGCCGTGCGCATTCACGTACGCGATCGCCGCCGGATCGAGCGACGCGTCGCGCAGCGCCAGCCGCATCGCGATCGCCATCGTTTCGGCGGTCGGCTGCGTAATGTGTCCGCCGTCCGAATTGCAGCCGAAGCCGACGATCTCGGCATGGATCGTCGCGCCGCGCGCAAGCGCATGTTCGTATTCCTCGAGCACCAGCGTCGCGGCCCCTTCCCCGACGACCAGACCGTCGCGGCCGACGTCGAACGGCCGCGGCGTCAGTGCGGCGGCATCGTTGCGCGTACTGGTGGCATACAGCGTGTCGAACACCGCGACGGCCGGCCCCGACAACTCCTCGGCGCCGCCGGCGAGCATCAGCGCCTGCTTGCCGGCCGCGATTGCCTCGTAGGCGTAACCGATCGCCTGGCTGCCGGACGCGCACGCCGACGACGCCGGCACGATGCGGCCCTTCAGATCCCAGAACAGGCTGACGTTGACGGCCGTCGTATGCGGCATCATCTGCACGTAGCTGTTCGACGTCACGTCGCGCATCGAGCCGGTCTCGAGCATCGTGCCGAACGCGCGGATCGGTTCGACCGAACCCGACGACGAGCCGTAAGCGACACCCATCCGGCCGTCCTTGATCGACGGGTCGTCAGCGAGCCCGGCATCGGCGAGCGCGAGCTCGCTCGCCCGCACCGCATACAGCGACACCGGCCCCATCGACCGGGTCTTCTTGCGCGGGTACCATGCCGGCGCCGTGAAGCCCGGCAGCGGACACGCGAGCCGCGTATGCAGCGACTCGTAGCAGTCCCACTCCTGCATGCGCCGCACCGCGTTGCGCCCGCCGCGCAGGCGCGCCTCGATTTCCGGCCACGTTTCGCCGAAAGCGGTCACGCCGCCCATTCCCGTCACGACGACTCGCTTCATCACACCATCCCGCCGTTGACGCCGATCACTTGCCGCGTCACATAGGTCGCCGCATCGGACATCAGGAATCCGACCACCGCCGCCACTTCGTCGGGCTGGCCGACGCGTCCCATCGGCACGGTCTGCAGCGCGTGCTCGAGCGGTACGTCATCGAGCATGCCGGTATCGACGAGACCGGGGGCAACGCAATTGACCGTGATGCGTCGCGACGCCAGTTCGACCGCGAGCGCCTTGGTCGCGCCGATCAACCCGGCCTTCGCCGCGCTGTAGTTGACTTGCCCGCGATTGCCCATGACGCCCGATACCGACGCGATCGTCACGATGCGGCCCCCGGCGCGCAACCGCACCATCGGCATCGTCAGCGGATGGACGACGTTGTAGAACCCGTCCAGCCCGGTTTCGATCACGACGTCCCAGTCCTCGTCCGTCAGCGCGGGAAACGCGCCGTCGCGCGTGACGCCGGCGCTGCATACGATGCCGTAGTACGCGCCGTTCGCTGCCACGTCAGCCTCGAGCTGCTGCCGACAGGCCGCGCGGTCGCGCACGTCGAACTGCAGCACGCCCGCCGTGCCGCCCTGCTCGCGGATCGCGGCCGCGACGGCTTCCGCCTGGTCGCGACCGCTGCGGCAGTGAACCGTCACGGAGAAGCCGTCCGACGCGAGGCGCATGGCGACGGCCCGGCCGATACCGCGGCTCGCGCCGGTCACGAGTACTCGCCGAGTCATGAATTGAAACTCCCTTCGATAAAAGACTGAAAATCGTCCGGCTGGTACACCTTGACGATCGCCTCCGCACAGCACCGATCGCCTGCATGGATCTCGCACTCGTAGGCGCCGTGCCCTTCGTCGCCACGCAGCAATTCGCGCGCGGTGATCCGCAATGCCGTGCCGGCGTCGAACGCGGCCAGGTGCGCGGTGTACCGGTTCGCGCCGAGCAGCACGCCCGGTTTCGCTCGCCCGCCCGCATGCCGCGCGAGCAAGCCGACGTGCGCGGCAATCGCCTGCGCCATCAGCTCGATACCGATCCAGGCCGGCATCGCGCCGTCGTCGCCGGCATACCAGGCATCGTCGCGCACGCTCGCGGCCACCTCGATTGCCGTTTCCGAACAGCGTTCGATCGCGTCGAGCAGCAACATCGTGCCGCGATGCGGCAGCACGTCGAGCACGTCGCAAACGGCGATCTCCGCACCGTCGTGCAATGTTTCGGTCAGCGAACCGGTCTGCATGTCAGTTCCCCAGGATCAGGCTGGCATTGCTGCCGCCAAAAGCGAACGAATTGCTCATCACATACTGTCCCGACGCATCGCCGGCCAGCCGGCGTTCCGTTTGCACGAGATCCAGCGCCGGCAACGCCGGATCGGCCTCGCCGTCCCAAGCGTGCGCCGGCAGCGACACCCCGCGCGCGAGCGTCAACCAGCCGAATGCGAGTTCGGTCGCGCCCGCCGCGCCGAGCAGGTGCCCCGTGAGCGGCTTCGTTCCGCTCGCGGGTACGCCGGCGGGAAACACCCGCGCGGTCACGCGCGCTTCCATCTCGTCGTTCAGGCGCGTTGCCGTCGCATGCAGGTTCACATAGCCGATCGCGGACGGCGTCACGCCCGCGTCGGCGAGCGCCGCGCGCAGCGCGTCCTCGGCGCCGAGTCCGGCCGGGTCCGGTGCCGAGATGTGATGCGCGTCGCTCGATTCGCCGACACCGGCAAGCCGCACCGCGGCTTCGTCGCGGCTCATCACGAACACGGCCGCACCTTCGCCGATGGTGATCCCGCATCGGTTGCGGCTCATCGGGTTGGTCCGCGTCGGGCTGACCGATTCGAGCGACGCAAAGCCTTGCAACGTCATCTCGCACAGCGAATCCGCGCCGCCGACGATCACCGCATCGCACAGGTTCAGGCGCAGCAGGCGGCGCGCCGCCGCGAACGCCTTCGCGCTCGACGTACACGCGGTCGACACCGTATAGGCCGGCCCCGCCAGGCCCAGCGCCGCCCGCACGAACGGTGCGGCGGTCCCGATCTCCATCTGCCGGTAATCGAATCCGGGCGGCATCGCGCCGGTCGCCGCTCGCTGCGCGAACGCGTCCTCGGCCGCGCGAATGCCGGACGTGCTGGTGCCGATCACGACACCGATCCGGCGCGGCCCGTGACGCGCCACCGCCGCATCGACGGCGGGCGCGATCTGCGCGAGCGCGGCCAGCAGCAGGCGGTTGTTGCGGCAGTCGAAATGCGTCAGTCGCGCGGGCGGCGCGATATCGAGCGGCGAGCGCACCTGCCCGACCCAGCCGCGGGAAGGTTCCGCCGAGTGCGGGCCCATGCCTGGCGACACGCCGGTGCGAAGTGCGGCGGCGATCTCGTCGACGGACCCGCCGAGCGCATTGACCATGCCGAGTGCCGACAGATAGACGGGCGCCTGTGTCGGGTTCATGCGCGATTCTCCGTATGGGACGGTGTCGCGAGCGGCGCGAACAGGACCGAAAACACGATGCCCAACGCGAGCGTCGTACCGAAGCTGCGCAATGCCGGCATCGCACTCGCGCCCAGCATGCCGAACGACAGCAGCGTCGTCGCGGCGGACAGCAGCACGCCGGTCCAGACGGCGCCGAGATCGGCCGCGTCCCGCAGGCACCCTTCGCGCAGGAATACTGCGTAATTCGCGCCGACGCCGAGCACCAGCATCAGCGCGAGCCAGTTGAACAGCGTCAGCGGCACGTTCGCATAGCCGAACACGGCCAGCGTCACGCCGATCGCCAGCACGACCGGCAGCGTCGTCGCAAGACCGCCGCGCACGCCATAGCGCCACGCCAGCAGACCGGCGACCACGACGATCGCGCCGGCGAGCCACAAGCCGCTGTCGATGCGGTATGCACCGAACAGCCGCGACACGCTCGCGGCCTTGTCGACCCAAGTCACGCCCGGCAGGCCGCGCGCGATCGCTTCGAACGACGCGACGTCCGTCGCATCGGCCCGTTCGGGAATCGCAATCGCCGCGTATACGGGATCGCGCTCGCCGACCTTGCCGAGCCACAGATGGCGGAACGGCGCCGACCATTGCGCGGCCAGCCAGGTATCGACGGACAGCGATGCCCGCGCGTCGCGAGCGAACGCGTCGACCCACGCACGCGCGACATCGTCGCGGAATCCCGCTTGTTCGAGCGTCGCGCGCAACGCCGCCGGATCCGCGAACGCGCGTTCGGCCAACACCGCGCGATTGCGCGCCTGCTGCCGCGCCGACGGCACGAATGCCGCGATCGACTGGACCCGGCCGACATGCAGCGGCGCCAGCGATGCGACGAGCGAGGCCGATCGTTCAAGCACGTCGTCGGGTGTCGCACCCTGGACCACGAAAAACCTGGCCGTGTTCTCGAGGCCGACCGCCGCGCGAATTTCGCCCTCCTGGCGCACCAGGTCCGGATCGCGCTGGATCAGCAACTGGATATCGTCGTCGCTACGCAGCGCGATCCAGCCCGGCATCGCGACGAGCGCGAGCAGCACCGCGGCCGCCATCGCACGCCGCCCGCCCAGCACGGACCGCCAGCCTGCCAGCACGCGCGCGGCACACGCGAACACGCGGGCGGGCGTTCGCTTCGGCGCCTGGGTGAGCATCAGCGGCAGAAACCCCGTCACGGCCGCGAACGCGGCCGCAATGCCGACCATCGCGAAGCAGGCGATCTGCTTCAGTGCCGGAAACGGCACCCACATCAGGATCGCGTAGCCGAGCAGGCTCGTCGCGAGCGCGACCGCGAGCGCAGGTCGCACGGCAGCCGCGCCCCGCCGCGCGTCCCACTGCTTTCCGGCGGATAGATGAACGACGAAATACTGGATCGAATAATCGACCGCTTCGCCGATCAGGCTCACGCCGAACACGAGTGTCAGCAGATGCAGCTTGCCGAACACGAGCAGCGTCGCCGCGAGTGCGCAGGCGATGCCGAACGCCGTCGATGCAAACGCCAGCGCCAGCAGGCGCGGCGTGCGGAACACGCTCGTCAGCAGCAACGCGATGCCGACGAGCGACACCGCGCCGATCACGTGCACGTCGCGCTCCGCGCTCGCGCGCGCGGCTTCCGCGTAAAACACCGCGCCGGCGCGATCGATTCGCACGCCCGGATAAGCCGTGCCGATCGAGCGCTCCGCATCGGCGGTCGCGGTGCGCACCGCCTGCTGGACTTTCGATTCGTATGCCGAACCAGCCAGCGACGTCATCACGAGCACCCCCGTGACACCGTCGCGGTGCGACACGAGCATGCCGTCCTCGAGCGCGAGATTCGACGTTGCCAGCGGCAGGCCCGCGAGCCAGTGCTGGAGCCAGCCGAACGGATCGTCCGCGACGGCGGTCGGCAGGCCGTCGGCCGGCGGCCCGTAGAGTCGCCGGGCCAGCCGGTCGGCAAGCACTGCGTCGCCTCGTTCGAGCGACGCGCGATCGGCCTCGGTCAGCAATCCGAAGCGGGCCGGCAGATAGGTCGCCGCGATCCGCGACACGTCGAACGGGGGCACCTCGACCGTCACCGAGCGAAACGCGCTGCTATGCGTGAGCCGGGCACCGAACTGCTTTGCGGCGGCTTTCGCGCGCGCGGCGTCGCGGTCGGTCACCAGATAGACGGTGCGGCCGCCGAGCATGTTGCCGATCGTCTCGACCGCCTTCTCGGCCACCGGATTCGCCTCGGTCGCGGGCAGCAGCGCCAGCAGGTTCGTCTGCAGCGGCGACGGCCCCGTGAAACGCCAGATGCAGTAAAGCACCGCGACGAGCGCGACCAGGCCCCACGCGGCGCAGCGCAGCCGGCGCCGGGCAAGCCGGGCCGGGACGTCGATCGCGTCGCGCGTCTCGCTCATCAGCGCGTCTCCAGCCACGCGCGCTCGGCCGGCGCGGGACCGTCCACCGGCGTCGCCCGCGTGAATTCGAGCGAGGTTACGTTACCGTTCGCGAACGTCATGTCGAGCCGGCCGAGATACGTGCCGCCGCCCATCTCGAGCGTGCGGACCGCCTGCGCGAGCTGCGGCTGGTTGGGACGAAGGATCATCCGCCAGCGTTCGCGCGTACCGCTCGCTTCGACGTCGAATTGCGCATATAGCGCCGACAGATCGCCGCCGAGCATGTCTCGCATCATCCGCGACACCTGCGCGACGCCGCGGCCGTTGCCGCTCGGCGCGACAAGGCTGCCATCGGCCCCGACTTCGCGCACGCCGCCATCGGTAATCACGTAGGTCGCCTGGTACGGCGTCTGGATCCGCCACACGACACCCGACGCTCGATCGAACAGCATCGAGCCCGTGCTGACGAGCGGCTGCTTCATCGCCGCGAGCGTCTGGGTCTGCCGAAAATCGGCGCGGATTGCGCCGACTCGCGCCAGCCGCGCCGCGATATCGGACACGAGCGCGGTGTTCTCGGGCCGCGCCGCGGCCGACGCTGTCGCCGCCGCCGGAGCCGCTTGCGCAACGCCCGCGACGAACGTCGCGCATGCGCCGAGCGCCGCGAGCAATCCCCGGCAACCTCTGTTCGTCGTCATCGCGCCTGCACCCGTTCGATCAACGCTGCCGGCGAAACGAACTGCAACTCGCGCGTCGCGGCGTCGATGGCCAACTGGACCGTGTACCCCTTCGTCAGGCGCTCGCCCGACCCGGCATCGACGATTTCGTAGCCGATCCTCAGCCGGTTCTCGAATTCGAGCAGCGTCGAGCGCACATCGAGCTGCTGGCCGTAGGTCGCCGGCCGCACATACTTCAGGTGCGCTTCGACGACCGGCCACAGGTAACCCGACGCCAGCATCGCCGGATAGTCGTAGTCGATCATCCGCAGCAACGCCGCGCGTCCGCTTTCGAAATACTTCAGATAGTGGCCGTGCCAGCAGACGTTCATCGCGTCGACGTCGTGAAACGGGACTTCGACACGGGCCGTCGCCGTCAGCGGCGCCAGACGCGCACTCATGCGGTCTCCCTGCAAGACGATGCACCGATCGGGTCGCAGGCGGCGAGCCGGGCAGTCAACGCGCGCAGCTCGGCTTCCAGCGGCCGATCCTCAACCACCAGCGGCGAACGGCTGCCCACGTCGTCGACGAACGCGCGCAGCGCGGGCGACAGGTGCGTGCCGGCGGCATCCCGCTGGCGCAGCCGCACGGCCTGCACGGTCGCGAGCACATGCGCCGCGGCAACCTGCTCCGTGAGCGCGAGCACGCGCAGGCAATCGCGCGCCGCGATCGTGCCCATGCTCACCTTGTCCTGGTTGTGCGATTCCGTGGAGCGCGAGAACACGCTCGCCGGCATCGTGTGCTTCAGCGCTTCCGCCGTCCATGCGGATGCCGAGATCTGCACCGCCTTGTAGCCGTGATTGATGGCCGCGCGATCGCCCGTTGCGCCCGTCAGGTTGCGCGGCAAGCCATTGCTGAACTTGTCGTCGACGAGCAGCGCGAGCTGGCGGTCCATCAGGTCCGCGAGATTGGCCACCGCCGTTTTCAGCGCGTCCATCGCGAACGCGATGTGACCGCCGTAGAAATTTCCGCCGTGCAGCACGCTGCCGTCGTCAGGATCGATCAACGGATTGTCGTTGGCGCTGTTCAGCTCGTTCTCGACATCGCGGCGCACCCACGTCAGCGCATCGCGCGTCACGCCGATCACATGCGGCGCGCAGCGCACCGAATAGCGATCCTGCAGACGGTGCCCCGGCGTGTCGTCGCGACCGGCCAGGTCCGCGCGGATCCATGCCGCCGCGTCGGCCTGCCCGGCATGCGGCTTCGCTTCGAACAGCCGCGCGTCGAAGTGCGCGGCGCGGCCGTCGAGCGCGATGGTCGTCAGCGCGGTCAGGCGTGCGGCGATGCGTGTCAGGTTGTCGGCGCGCGCGAACGCGAGGCAAGCGAGCCCCGTCATCACCGCCGTGCCGTTCATCAGCGCGAGGCCCTCCTTCGGCGCCAGTTGCAGCGGCGCGTGGCCGATCGTGCTCCAGACATCGCGCGCGTCGCATTCGGCGCCGTCGAACAGGACGGTGCGCTCGCCGGCCAGCGCGGCCGCGACATAGGACAGCGGCGTCAGGTCGCCGCTCGCGCCGACGGAACCTTCGGACGGAATCCGCGGCAGGATCCGATGATTCACGAGGTCGGCCAGCCGTTCGAGCAGCATGAATCGCACACCTGAATAGCCGAACGCGAGCGAATTGAGCCGCGCGGCGACGATCGCCAGCGTCTGCTGCGCATCGAACCAGTCGCCCATCCCGCATCCGTGATAACGCGTCAACTGCAGCGGCAGCGCCTCGACGAGCGACGGCGGCACGTCGACAACACACGCGTCGCCGTATCCGGTGGTCACGCCATACAGGATCCCGCCGCCGGCGAGGTAATCGCGCAGCCGTGCCGCGCCGCGCTCGATGCGCTCGCGCCAGCCGATATCCGCATTCAGCTTCACCGGCGCGCCGCCGCGGGCGATCGCGACGACATCCTCGATGGTCAGATGCCGTGCGCCGATCACGACCGGCGCATGGGCCGTTTCGGACCGCACCGCGTCGGGCGTGTGCAATTCGTCGGTCACGTTATGTTCGGCCACGCGGATCTCCATCGGGCCGCGCCCAGAAATCGAAGAAATTGAACCATTGGTAGGGAGCCTTGCGGCAGTAATGCTCGAGCCGTTCGGCATAGCGCTGCGCCCATGCGGCCACGTGTGCCGCGCGTTCGCTGCGCGGCAGCTCGATACGTTCTGAGAACGATTCGAAATAGAGCCGGTGACCGCGCCCTTCCTTGAGGCAGAAGAACAGGTAAACCGGGCATTCGAGCGCGTGCGCAAGGATGTACGGCCCCTGTGCAAACGGCGCGGCGGCATCGAGAAAGCACGCATCGACCGTCTTGCCCGCATCGTGCGGCGGCACGCGATCGCCGACGATCACGAGCAGTTCGCCCGCGTCGATGCGCGACTGCATCATCAGCGCCGTGTCCGGCCCGAAATCCGTCACCTGGACGAGTTGCTTGCCGAAATCCCGGCTCGTCTTCGCCAAGATCTCGTTGAAGCGCTGTGCGTGCTCCGTGTAGACCACCGCGGTCACTTTCGTATGCGCGTCGCGCAATGCGAGTGCCCGCGTCATCTCCAGGTTGCCGAGATGCGCGCCGATCACGAGCGCGCCGCGCCCGCTGGCGGCCAGTGCGTCGAACGCCGACGCGTCGTCGAAGCGCACGTCGAATTCGTCGAGCCGGCCGGACCACGCGACGAACTTGTCGAAGCCCGATTGCGCGAACGCGAGCATGTGCCGGTACGCGGTGCGCCAGCCCGGGCGCGGTGCCGCGCCCGCGCCGCCCGCCCCGCGCAGGCGTGTGAAATAGGCGTTCGAAGCGACGCGCGCGGTGCGGTTGGTCAGCACGAAGTAGCCCACGATCGGATACAGCCACATCGACGTGATGCGCGTGCCGAACCAGCGGCAGCTCAACGCCAGCAACGCCATCCCGACGCGGCTGCCGCGTTCCGGCATGCGCCACCACGACTGCGCCCGGCCCGCGCCCGGCGCGCCGCGTCGCCGGCACAGCCGACGCGCGATCAACCACGGTGCGCGCGCCAGCATGCCCAGCGCCAGTCGCGTATGGCTCGCGCTGATGCGCACGTTGTCGCGCAATACATCGAAATGCGACATGCCGTCTTCCGGATAAACGACACGCGTCGGAATCGTCCGGAACGTCAGGCCGCGCCAGTGAAGCCGCACCAGCACCTCGCTGTCGAACGCCATCCACTTCGGCATCGGCACCGCGTCGATCAGCGTGCAGACCGCATCGACCGGATAGAGGCGGAATCCGCACATCGCGTCGGGAATATCCAGCGACAGCGTCTCGATCCAGACCCACACGTGCGTCAGGTAGCGGCCGTACAAGCGCGCCTTCGGCACGCTTGCATCGAAACATGGACGGCCGAGCACGACCGCGTCCGGTTCCGCTTGCGCGGCCGCGACGAACTTCGGCACATCGGCCGCGTCATGCTGTCCGTCGGCGTCGATCTGGATCGCATGCCGGTAACCGCGGTCGCGCGCCGCGCGCAATCCGGCCATCACCGCCGCACCCTTGCCGCCATTCACCGGCAGCCGCAGCAAGCTCATGCAGTCCGCATACCGCACGGCGAGCCCGGCCAGGGTCTGCTGCGTCGGCTCATCGCTGCCATCGTCGACCACGATGATCGGCAGCCCGTGCACGGCAAGCCGCGCGAGCGTATCGCCGATCGCGTCGCGATGGTTGTAGATCGGGATGACGATACAGACGCCGGTCATTGCACCGCCTCGCGATAAACGAGCGTACCCGACGTGCATTCGCGCGCGCCGCGCCGGAACGCAAAGCGCACGCATCCGCGCGCCGGATCGTGCGCGAGGCGCAATGCGAGCACGGCGCCCGGCGGAACCGGCGCCTTGAACTTCAGATGATCGATCGAGCGGACCGCGAGCGCCGCATCGAACGCGCGGCCGGCAAGCCGGGCGGCCCAGTCGATCTGGACGACGCCGGGAAGAATCGGCATGCCGGGGAAATGCCCGTCGAAATGCGCGAGCGCCGCCGGCACGCGCAGCTCGTAATGCAGGCTGTCGGCGTCGCGCCACTCGGCCAGCAGTTCAAAACCCTCCGCCGTCGGTGCGAACGCGGCCGCGAGCGCCGAGGCCGGCAGCTTGCCGCGCGCATCGAACGGCATCGAGCGGCGGAACCGCCAGTAGCGAGGCAACGCGGCCGCATCGAAATACTCGCCGAGATCGTGCCGCAACGTGGCAGCGAGTGCCACGCGGCCATCGGTCTTCAATATCTGTCGGCCGGTGTCGGTCAATACCGCGACCACGCCGATGTGTGCGCGCGACGTGCCTTCGACGACCGTCGCCGCGGCCTGTCCGATGTATGGATGCAGGAGAATCCGCGTTTCGAGTTCGGGCAGCGACACACGCTTGCCATCGAGCTTCACCACGCGATCGCGACGCCCCGTCAATTCGAAACGTCCCTGCCGATCGAAGCGCGCGGTATCGTCGGTGCGATGCCAGTCGTCGTGGCCGAGATGCGCGGAGCGCACGCTCAGCGCACCGTCGTCATCGCACCGCACATCGATTCCCGCCATCGGCCGCCACGCGCTCGTCAGATCCTGACGGCGCCACGCGATGCCGCCTGTCTCGGTGCTGCCGAATATCTCGAATGGCGCGGCACCGAAGGCCGCCGAATAAACCGACGCCGTTTCCGCCGGCAACGGGCCGCCCGACGAGAAGAACAGGCGCGGCGCGGGATCCTGCATCGGGAAACCCGGCAATGCCGGCCAGCGCATCAACTGCGACGGCGTCGATATGACAATGGCGTCGCCGTATGCCGCGAGCCGCTGCTGCAGTTGCTGCGGTTCGAGCACCGACACGCGGTCGAACGCGCGCCCGACCGCCAACGGCCACAGGATTCTGAAAAGCAGTCCGTAGATATGATGATGCGGAACGCTCGACAGCGCGACCGCCGCACCGACCTGCCCGCCCCATTCGCGTTGCAGCGTACGCACCTCGGCATCGAACTGCGCCAGCGACTTGCGCACCGGTTTCGCGGCGCCGCTGCTGCCCGACGTGTAGAGCGTGATCTCCGCGTCCGGTGCGATCGCGCGCCCGGCGGCCTCGATGCCTCCCACGCACTCGCGCGTGCATTCCGCCAGCGCCGCCGCGTCGAGCAGCAGATCGTACGCGTGTGCGAGCTCGTGCAAGTAACCGGGAGCCGCACTGGCCGGAATCACCGTTTCGCTCGCCGTCGCCATCGCGGCGAAGAACGCGCTTGCGAAATCGTATGGATCGTCGACACAGACCGCGACGCGTCGCGCACCGGCGGCTTCGATCGTTCGCGCGATCGCTTCCGTGCGCGCGCGCAAATCGGCCAGCGTGAAATATGCGTCACCGTCGCGGCAGACGATCGTGGCCACGTCCGCGTCGGCGCACAGAAGGTCGAACAGCGCCATCATGCGACGTCACCCTCGCCGGAGCGCGCCGTTATGAACAAGCGACGCCAGAGCCATTCGCCGGCAAGCAACGCACCGATCAGCACGTACACGATCGCGCCGTTGTAGAGCGCCCACGCGGACCGACTCCAGTACAGCGCCGTATAGATGGAAAACCCGCCATTCACGATGAAGAACGCACACCAGATCTGCGTGACGCGCCGCGTATAGCGAACGATCGTCCGGCTCGGCTCGGGATACCGCAGCCGCGCGAATTTCTCGACCATCGTCGGGCCGCGCTGCAGCGTCGCGCCGAATGCAACCAGCAGGCCGGCGCTCACGCACGCCGGATAGAAACGGAGAAGCCGCTCGCTGTCCGTCACGGCGATCGCGAGCGACAGGACGGTCAAGGCGCCTGCCACGCACCAGTCGTGCGCGGAGAGCCGCTTGAGCGCCATCGCGAGCGCCCCTTTCCCGACCGTGCGCTGCACCCACAGCAGCACGAACAGCAGGCAGCCGACATAGCGCGGCGTCAGCATCTGCCACGCGAACAGGATGACGAGCGGATACACGAGCGCAAGCGCCGCTCGCGCCACGACACCGACCCAACGCGGCCGGACAGCGCCGGTCACTCGCATATGCGCAACCGGTGTCATCCGGCTCGTGCAAGCAACGCGTGAACCGCGGCAATCACGTCGCCGACGGTTCGCACCGACTTGAACTCCTCCGGCTTGATGCGCTGGCCCGTCATTTCCTGAAGCTTGATGGCGAGATCGACTGCATCGATGCTGTCGAGATCGAGTTCGTCGAACAGATGCGTATCGGCAGTCACGCGCTCCGGTTCGATCGCGAAGTTCTCGTGAAAGATGGCGCGGATGCGCTCAAGGATTTCTGCGTCGGTCACGTGTCATTCCCCTTTTGCCGGCACGGCTTCCTGAGGCGCGTGATGCGCCTGCTGACTGGCGATGAATGCGGCCAGCGTATTGATCGAACGAAAATGCGCCTTCGCGTGCTCATCGTTCGCCGCGATCGACAGTTGAAACTTCTTGCGCAGCATGATCCCGACCTCCAGCGCATCGACCGAATCCAGTCCGATTCCGTCGGTCGAGAAAAGCGGCACGTCGTCGCCGATATCGTCGACGGTCATGTCGTTGAGATCGAGCATCTCGATCAGAAGCTGCTTAATTTGCAGTTTTAAAGTATCCATGCCGAAACAGGTGTTGGGTAATGTGCGTTTCTACTTCGTGCGCGATAGTACGGGCCGCGATCGACGGCGACACGGCGCCGCCGGTCAACCCATCCGTATCCATCGGATCGAGCACGTCGATCCGCATGCGGAACGCGCGCGACGGCACGTGATACCAGCGCAGCGTCTTGGTGAATACCGGTGGATCGCAATCGATCAGGACCGGCAGGATCCGGGCGCGCGACTGCAGCGCCATGTGCGCGAAGCCGCGCGAAAACGCGTGCAGACGGTCGCCGCCGGGGCTGCGCGTGCCCTCGGGGAAGATGATCATCGTGTAGCCGGCCGCCAGTTGCCGCGCGCCGGACTCGACCAATTCGACGGCATCGGCGTTGCTCACGTATTCGGCCGCACGGACGATACCCCAGAAGCATGGATTGCCCCAGTGCCCGCGCTTGACCACGCAGCATGCTTTCGGCGTCAACGACAACAGCACCATCACGTCGAGCCAGGTCGGATGATTGGCGACGACGATTGCCGGACCGCCTGCGCCAAGGCGCGATACGCCGGACACCTCCAGCCGCATCACGCCGATGCGCTGCAGCAATGCGACCAGCAGACGAAAGAAGTGGTGGATAACGAACGTGACGACTCGCTGACGCGAGCGTCGATGCGGCCACAGCGCCGCGGCCGTGATGGCGACCAGCGAGAAAACCGATCCGCACAGCACGAAGAAGGCCAGGCTGGCACCGGTCGCGAAGAGCCGCCAGCCGAAATCAAGCCGCGCGATCATGCCAGCTCCAGCGCCAGTACGCGTCGTCGCCGCGCCATGTCGTGGCGACACGTTCGGCCAGGCAATGCCGGACCGCCGCGCTCTGCGTATCGGCCTCCACGCCGTCCGCCATCGGCGAATCGTTTGCGCAGTCGATCGCGACGTCGCAGGTCAAGTAGCCGGCCGGCGCGGTCGCGTCGACCAGGATCGCGATTCCCCCGCTTTGCGGATCGTCCCCGACATCGCCGTAGACAGTGTCGGCCGGTTCATGCGCATGAACCAGCAGCACCGGCGACACGGAAGAGGTTTCGTATTGGCAGAATGCCTCGAGCAGCGCATAGCCGAGGGTTTCGTGCCCGGCGGAGACTGCCGTCGCGGGAGATCGGTCGCGGCGGGAGATACCGAAGATACCCGTGACCGCGTTGAGTACCGACAGGCTGAAGGCTGTCGGAGAAACGGGCTCGCCGGCCTGAATGGCATCGAGAATGGTTGTCGTGCGCGCCAGTTCGCCGTGGCGTGACGCAAATACCACGCGCAATGCACCCGTTACGTCCGCACAGTCGCAAGCGGCCTGCAGCGCGAGCCGCGACAATCGGCTCAATCGGCGACGCACCATCGGATCGAGGGCTTCGACGCCCGGCACCCCCGTGGTCGAAATCGACGTCCATCTGGCGATCGGCATGGTCCAATGCAAATCAGCCATTATTATTCTCGATTAGACTTGTTTTCCTTGGGGTTTTTCGTATTCTGCGTCACCGGGTGTCGCACGGCCGATCGCTATTTTCGCCGAGACGCGCAGACAACGCGGCATGCCCATCGAGAAAATAAAGGAAAATCGCCGGACAACGCAGCAGCCGGATTATCAATCAGCATTACTTAATCACCGGCATTCCGGTGGGGCGGAACTGTAACAGACGTGTTACAAAAAATCAACATCGGACGGCAGCGAATCCGGGGCATTTAAAATGATTTGCCAATTGGCCGAAATTTCGCCGCGCCCAATATTTTGTTCATGATAAGCAACGCGCACTTCGCGCCGGTTGGGCCGGACACAGGCCGGAAGGCAAATTGCACGGTGAGATAAAATGCGGGGCACACATCGAGTATCCGCCGGCCGTTCGACGGTCCGCCGACGCCCGCCATTTCAGCCGCACCTCAAAATTGACTGCCGTGAACCCGATGCAGGATCGCACGCCCTCCCTTCGATGAGTTATACGCTCGCCACCGCCACTACCCGGGAACTCGAGATCCGCAAGAGCCGCTTCATCGCGCACGCGATCCCCGTCGACGACCGCGACGCCGCGATGCAGGTGCTGCAGCGCCTGCGCAACGAGCATCCGACGGCCACCCACGTTTGCTGGGCATTGCTGGCGGGCGGCCAGTCGGGCATGTCGGATGACGGCGAGCCGTCGGGCACCGCGGGCCGGCCGATCCTCGAAGTGCTTCGCCATCACGAACTCGACGGCGTGCTCGGCGCGGTCGTACGCTACTACGGCGGCGTGAAGCTTGGCGCGGGCGGGCTGGTGCGCGCGTACACGGATGCGATCGCGTCGGCGCTGCTCGATGCCGAGCGCGTCGAGCGCATCCGCCAGACGCGGCTCGCGATCGAGATCGGCTACCCCGAGGAGGCGCGCGTGCGCCGCTGGATCGAACAGGCCGGGTATGAGTTGGTGGACAGCGCGTACGGGATGACGGTGAAGCTCGTGATCAAGCTGCCGGAGACCGCCGCGGCCGATGCGAGAACCGAGCTGTTCGACCTGACGCAGGGGCGGTCGGGGTTTCCGGAGCTGTAAGAACTGACGCGCCTCCCCCGCCTCGCCATCACGACCTCATGCAAATTCAGCCGAAAATTCAGATACGTCCGATAGAAAAACGGCGCGCCAAATCTTAATCTCACCGGGTTCCCGGCGACACGCTCCGTAAATGCCTTGCCGGCAGGCCGGAGCACGCAGCATGAGATGCGCCTCCGGCCAACGCAGCACGCCATGGCCGGGCATGCTGCCATGCAGCTCATCACGCGTCGCCAATAATCAAATCGGCCACGGGATAACGGACGCATGCAGCAAATCCAAAAACTGCAAGCCCAGCTTGCAGAACTCGATCAGCGCATCAAGGCGGCACGGTGCCGCGAACGCAATGTGGTGCTGGAGCAGGTGCGCGAACTCGTCACGAGCTACGCGCTGACCGCACGCGAAATCTTCGGTCACGGTTACAGCGACCGTGCGAAGCTGTTCACCGTCGGCGTGAAGTATCGCGACCCAGTGTCGGGCGCAACGTGGAGCGGGCGCGGCCGCGCACCCGCATGGATTGCCGGGCGCGACCGGGCCGCCTTCCTGATCCGGGAGTAACGCGCGCCGCCTTGCGCGGCTCGCCCCTCGTCGCCGGCCAAACCCGCCCGGCCGCTCAGTAAATATCCGGCACGATCATGTTGTCCGGCACCGGCCGGCGGATGTAATCCTCGTGATGCTCGCGCTGCGGCAGAGCGATCGCCGGGCGCGGCACGTCGTGATACGGCACCTGGCCCAGCAAGTGGTGGATGCAGTTCAGCCGCGCGCGCTTCTTGTCGACTGCCTGCACGACCCACCACGGCGCCTCGGGAATATGCGTGCGCTGCAGCATCTCTTCCTTCGCGGCCGTATAGGCTTCCCAGCGGCGGCGGCTTTCGAGGTCCATCGGGCTCAGCTTCCACTGCTTCAGCGGATCCTGGATCCGGGCCTCGAAGCGCACCTCCTGCTCGTGATCCGTGATCGAGAACCAGTACTTGACGATCTGGATCCCGCTGCGCACGAGCATCTTCTCGAACTCGGGCACCGAACGGAAAAACTCCTCGTACTCGTCGTCGGTACAGAAATTCATCACACGTTCGACGCCCGCACGGTTGTACCAGCTGCGGTCGAACAGCACGATCTCGCCACCGGCCGGCAGATGCGCGACGTAGCGCTGGAAGTACCATTGCGTACGCTCGCGGTTGTTCGGCGCGGGCAACGCAGCGACCCGGCAGACACGCGGGTTCAGCCGCTGCGTGATGCGCTTGATCACGCCGCCCTTGCCCGCCGCGTCGCGCCCTTCGAAAATGACGATGAGCCGGTGCCCGGTGGTCATGACCCAGTCCTGCAGCTTCACGAGTTCGCCCTGCAGCCGGAACAGCTCGCGAAAATACTCCTTGCGCGCCTCGCGACGCTCCAGCGAGAACAGCAGGTCCTCGCCGTTGTCGAAGCGGCGGTCGTCGAGTTCCATCTCGAGCTCTTCGTCGTAAGCATCGACGAGGTCTTCCTCGAAGCGGCGCTGACGCGTCTCCATCGATTCCATATCGGTGAGGTTGTCGGTCTCGGTGCGGGTATCGTTGTCGCCCATGGGGCCTCCTTCCATCATTGACGCAGCCTAACCCGGCCATTATCCCAGCATCGCGCGTCAAATTGATGAAAGACGCTTGCCCAGGGCTCCCATACGCTCTTCACCTTCGCCGATACGTTGGCCTTCCCCGACAGCATTCGATTAAGCATGGTTGGCACGAGACATCCCCGCCCGCGGTTTTGTATCGATGTTCACGGAAACTGACGCCCCCATGAAGCCCGCCGTCATGGCCAGACGCTGCGCTCGCCATCATGAACGGCCGACACCGAATCTGGCGCGTGGCATTCTGCGCGCCGAGATGGATGAGCGCGCCCGCAACGCCGAACCAGCCGCGCATAAAAAACGCCGGGCATCCGCCCGGCGTTCGTCGATGCACAAGCGGCCGCCATTCGCGGCCGCACGCATCCGGTCAGTGAATCACCCGCGTCACCCCCCGCCCGCGCGGGTCGGCCATCGCTTCCGGCGTCTTGCCGTCGATCTTGATCACCTGGATGTCGCCGCTGAAGTCCTGCCCCTTCAACGTGTAGCCACGTGCCTCGATCTGCTTCGCGAGTTCGCCTTCGATCGGGTGGTACGGCTCCCAGAAGATCGTGTTCGGCGGCAGCAGCTGGTGATGGAAGCGCATCGCGCCGACGGCTTCCTTCAACGGCATCCTGAAGTCGTAGATGTTGTTGATCACCTGGAAGATCGACGTGAAGATGCGCGAGCCGCCCGGCGTGCCGATCACGAGCGACACCTTGCCGTTCCTGGTCATGATCGTCGGCGACATCGACGACAGCGGGCGCTTCTTCGGTTCGATCGCGTTCGCGTCGCTGCCGACCACGCCGAACATGTTCGCGACGCCCGGCTTCGCGGAGAAGTCGTCCATCTCATCGTTCAGCACGATGCCCGTGCCGTCGGCGATCACGCCCGAGCCGAAATAGCCGTTGATCGTGTACGTGTTCGACACCGCGTTGCCCCACTTGTCGACGACCGAGAAGTGCGTCGTTTCGGCCTTCTCCGGCATCGTCGTGCCGAGGCCCGGCTGCACGCTCTTCGTGTCCGACGGCTCCTTCGGGTTGACCTCGCGCGCGCGCTTCGCGATGTACGCGTCGTCGGTCAGTTGCGCGATCGGCACCTTGTAGAAGTCGGGGTCGCCGAGATACTGCGCGCGATCGGCGAACACGCGCTTCTCGATTTCCGCGACGAGGTGGATGTACTGCGGCGAGTTGAGCTTCACGCCCTCGAAATCCTGCTTCAGGTCGGCCTTCATCTTCAGCAACTGCACGAGGCCGATGCCGCCCGAGCTCGGGGGCGGCGCGGTGATCACGTCATAGCCGTTCCACTTCGCCTGCACCGGCTGGCGCCACACCGCGCGGTATTGCGCGAGATCCTCGGTGGTGATCAGCCCGCTGCCGTCGCCGGTCTTCATCGAAGCCGCGATCAGCTCGGCCGTCTTGCCCTTGTAGAAACCTTCCGCGCCGTCGTTCGAGATTCGCGTGAGCACGTCGGCGAGGTCGGGCTGCTTGAAGTTCACGCCGGCCTTCAGCCCGGAGAAGTACTTGTCGAAGTTGGTCTTGCCGCCGAATTCCTTCGACGCGTCGACGCCGCGCTGCGCCAGTTGTTCGTCGACGACGAAGCCGTCGCGCGCATAGTGGATCGCCGGCGCGAGCACCTGCTTCCACTTCAGCTTGCCGAAGCGCTTCTGCGCTTCCCACATGCCCGCGACCGTGCCCGGCACGCCGACCGCGCGCGGGCCGTACAGGCTCATGCCCTTGACGACGTTGCCGTCCTTGTCGAGGTACATGTCCTTCGTCGCGGCGAGCGGCGCGCGCTCGCGGTAGTCGATGAAGTACGGCTTGCCGTCCTTGTAGATCGTCATGAAGCCGCCGCCGCCGATGTTGCCGGCTTCGGGGTACGTGACGGCGAGCGTGAATGCGATCGCGACGGCCGCGTCGATCGCGTTGCCGCCTTCCTTGAAGATCCGCTCCGCGGCATCCGCGCTGTACTTGTCGGCCACCGCGACCGCCGAGCTCGTCAGGACCGCCGGCTGCGGACCTTTCGCATAGACGGGCGCGTTCGGCAGGAAACCGATGCCGGCCACCGTCGCGAGCACGACCGCGGATGATTTGAAGCGATTCAGCGTAGTCATTGCATGTCCCCCATGTGGATCTCCTTCAGGCAGGAAAAGTACCTGTCCGTTTATAGCCGCTGGCGCGCCGACGGCCATATGCCGGTTTCGTAGTATAGGGGGACAAAAAGGGTCGAACACGCGACGCGGCGCGAAAGCCCGTCGATCGGGTGCGTCCGGTCACGCAGCAGCGCAGCAGCATGCATACGAACCGGTCGAAATTGCATGCGGTACGCGTCATCACGCAATGCACAAAACGGAAAGTTGCGAACTGCGCTGCATGCAACACATGCATACAAAAAAATCTGCGGACGAGCCGCCCGTTGCCCAGCCCGATCTGAGAAGATAGCGCCCCGCTTTCGCGCCGAATCATTTTCTTTCGCTCACGCGCCGCTTCACGTTTCTTCGTCTCATTCCCTATGGCATCACACAATGCGCATCACGCGTCCGGCTTCGCGGCCGGCGTCGCCGCCGCCGTCCTCGTCGCGCAGACCGGCACAACGGGCCCGTGGCACGCGGGCATGCTCGCCGCGTTCGTTATGGGCGTCGCGGGCGGCACCGCGCCCGACTGGCTCGAAGTCGCATGGTGGACCCGCAAGCGGCGGCTGTGGATCACGCACCGCACCGTCACGCACTGGGGCATCGGCTGGGTCGCGCTGCTCGCGCTCGGGTGGCACGGGCTCACCCATCATCCGCATCCGCTGTGGGCCGCGCCGCTGTTCGGCTTCGCGTGCGGCGGCGTGATGCACCTGCTCGCCGACTGGCCGAACCCGCTCGGCGTGCCGTGGATCTGGCGGCGCCATTCGCTGAACCTGTGGAACAGCGGACATTGCGACCTGATCGTGGTGGCCGCCGCATGGGGCGGCACGCTGTGGCTCGCGCAGTCGCTGTGGACACGCGCGCCGCTGCTCGAACACTGGCTCGGCTGGCTGCATCGTGTGTAGTCGCGTGTAGTGTTGCTTCGGCGCGATATCGGCCTGCCGGCGCGCACGCAACTTTACGTCCATTGAAAGTGCGGTGCGGGCCCCCATCTCGATCTGAATCGTCGACACGCGTGCCCGAACGGTACGCGGCGCCCGGCACGCACGCGCGGCGTCTGGCACACTGACGATTCGATTCGCGCGCGATCCGTCCGCGCGCTCGCACCCTATTTCAACGCTTCGATGGACGTCACCGCCACCCGCCCTGCCGCCAGTGCGCTCGACGTGTTCCACCCGGCCGTCGCCGCGTGGTTCCGGCGCACGTTCGCCGCGCCGACCGGCGCGCAGGCGCTCGCGTGGCCGCACATCAAGGCCGGCCGCTCGACGCTCGTCGCCGCGCCGACCGGCTCCGGCAAGACGCTCACCGCGTTCCTGTGCGCGCTCGACGACCTGGTGCGCGATGCGCTGTCGCACGACGGCACGCTTCCCGATGCGACGCTCGTCGTCTACGTGTCGCCGCTGAAGGCGCTGTCGAACGACATCCACGTGAACCTCGACGCGCCGCTCGCCGGCATCGCCGAATCGCTCGCGCAACTCGGCCTGCCGGTGCCGGCGATCCGCACCGCCGTGCGCACCGGCGACACGACGCAGGCCGAGCGCGCCGCACTGCGCAAGCGCGCGCCGCACATCCTCGTCACGACGCCCGAGTCGCTGTACGTACTGCTGTCGTCGACGTCGGGGCGACAGATGCTGTCGAACGTGCGCTCGGTCATCGTCGACGAAATCCACGCGCTCGCATCGTCCAAGCGCGGCAGCCATCTCGCGCTGTCGCTCGAACGTCTCGACGCGCTGGCCGGCCATGCGCTGCCGCGCATCGGGCTGTCGGCGACGCAAAAGCCGATCGACGCGGTCGCGCGGTTCCTGGTCGGCGGACCGGCCGATGCGCCGCGCGACTGTACGATCGTCGACACGGGCCACACGCGCGAGCGCGACCTCGCGCTCGAACTGCCGAACGTGCCGCTCGAACCCGTGATGGCGACCGACGTGTGGGAACAGATATACGACCGCATCGCGGGGCTCGCGGCCGCGCATCGCACGACGCTGGTGTTCGTCAACACGCGGCGCACCGCCGAGCGCATGGCGCGCCATCTCGCCGACCGGCTCGGCAAGGAAGCGATCGCCGCGCATCACGGCAGTCTCGCGAAGGAGCACCGCTTCGATGCCGAGCAGCGCCTGAAGCGCGGCGAACTGAAGCTGCTCGTCGCAACCGCATCGCTCGAACTCGGCATCGACATCGGCGACGTCGATCTCGTCTGCCAGGTCGGCTCGCCGCGCGGCATCGCGCCGTTCTTGCAGCGCGTCGGCCGCTCGGGGCACCACGTCGGCGGCGTGCCGAAGGGCCGGCTGTTCCCGCTGTCGCGCGACGAACTCGTCGAATGCGCGGCGCTGCTCGATTGCGTGCAACGCGGCGAACTCGACACGTTGAGGATTCCCGAAGCGCCGCTCGACGTGCTCGCGCAGCAGATCGTCGCCGAAGTCGCGTGCACGGAATGGCAGGAGGACGCGCTGTATGCGAGCTTCACGCGCGCAGCGCCGTACGCGCGGCTGACGCGCGAGCGCTTCGACGAAGTGATGACGATGCTCGCCGAAGGCTTCACGAGCCGCCGCGGCGTGCGCGGCGCGTACCTGCATCGCGACGTGATCGGCGGCACGGTGCGCGGGCGCCGCAACGCGATGATGACCGCGACCACATCGGGCGGCACGATCCCCGACATGGCCGACTACGCGGTGCTGCTCGAACCGCAGGGCATCCAGGTCGGCACCGTCAACGAGGATTTCGCGATCGAGAGCCTGGCCGGCGACGTGTTCCAGCTGGGCAACCAGTCGTACCGGATCATTCGCGTGGAAACGGGCCGCGTGCGTGTCGAGGACGCGCAGGGCCAGTCGCCGAACATTCCGTTCTGGCTCGGCGAGGCGCCGGGGCGCAGCGACGAGCTGTCGGCGGCGGTCGGCCGGCTGCGCGCACGGCTCGACGGGCTGTTCGCCGACGGCGACCGGCAAGCGGACGCCGGCGAGCGCAAACGCGCGGGTGGTAAAGCCGCGAGCAACGCGAAAGCGAACGCGGAAACCGAAACAGGCACCGCGATCGCCCGTGCCGAAAGCCGCCTCGCGCCGGCACTGCGCTGGCTCGTCGACGATCTCCACCTGTCGCCCGACGCCGCGTACCAGATCGCCGACTACCTCGCCCGCACGCGCGCCGCGCTCGGCGCGCTGCCGACACAGGACACGCTCGTGATGGAGCGTTTCTTCGACGAATCGGGCGGCACGCAGCTCGTGATCCATTCGCCGTTCGGCAGCCGCATCAACCGCGCGTGGGGGCTCGCGCTGCGCAAGCGCTTCTGCCGCAGTTTCAACTTCGAGCTGCAGGCCGCCGCGACCGACGACGCGATCATCCTGTCGCTGTCGCTCGCGCACAGCTTCGCGCTCGACGAAGTGTGGCGCTACCTGCGTTCGGCCAGCGCCGAGCACGTGCTGGTCCAGGCGCTGCTCGACGCACCGATGTTCGGCGTGCGCTGGCGCTGGAACGCGACGACCGCGCTCGCGCTGCCGCGCTTCACGGGCGGCCGGCGCACCGCGCCGCAACTGCAGCGGATGAAAAGCGAGGATCTGCTCGCGACCGTGTTCCCGGATCAGGTCGCGTGCCTCGAGAACATCGTCGGCGAACGCGAGATACCGCATCACCCGCTCGTCGACCAGACGCTCGACGATTGCCTGCACGACGCGATGGACACCGACGGCTGGCTCGCGCTGCTGCGCCGGATCGAAAGCGGCGCGATCGAGCTCGTCGCGCGCGACCTGCCCGCGCCATCGCCGCTCGCGGCCGAGATCCTGAACGCGAAACCCTACGCGTTCCTCGACGATGCGCCGCTCGAGGAACGCCGCACGCAGGCCGTGCAGTCGCGCCGCTGGAGCGATCCCGAATCGGCCGACGATCTCGGCGCGCTCGACGCCGATGCGATCGACGCGGTGCGCGACGAAGCATGGCCGCTCGTGCGCGACGCCGACGAAATGCACGATGCGCTGCTCACGCTCGCATGCGTCGCCGACAGCGAAGCACAGGCCCACGGAGGCTGGCCCGACCGGCTCGCGGAACTCGCGGAACGCCGCCGCGCAACCCAACTCGTCGCGCCGGACGGCGCCGCGCTGTGGGTGCCGGTCGAGCGGCTCGTGTGCCTGCGCGCACTCCATCCCGACGCACGCGTGACGCCGGCGCTCAAGGTGCCGGCCGCCTGCACGCAACCGTGGGAAGCTGATGCCGCACTCGTCGACGTGATCCGCGCGCGGCTCACCGGCTTCGGGCCGCTTGCGCTCGACGCGATCGCGACACCGCTCGGCCTGCCGCCGGCATCGATCGCGACGGCACTCGCGGCGCTGGAGCGCGAAGGCTATGTGATGCGCGGCCGGTTCACGCCGGGTGCGACGACGGACGAATGGTGCGAACGCCACCTGCTCGCACGCATTCATCGCTATACGGTGAAGCGGCTGCGCCGCGAGATCGAACCGGTCGAGCGCGCCGACTTCATGCGCTTCCTGTTCCATTGGCAACATCTGACGCCAGACACGCGCGGCACCGGCCGCGACGCACTCGCGGCCGTGGTCGAACAACTCGAAGGCTACGAAGCCGCGGCGAGCGCGTGGGAAGACGCGCTGCTGCCCGCGCGGCTCACCGACTACATGGCGGGCGGCCTCGACGAGCTGTGCCGCTCGGGCAAGCTCGTATGGACGCGCATCGGCGCGCCGGCGCGCGCGGCCGGCACGCCCGTGAAGACGACGCCGATCGTGCTGCTGCCGCGCCGCCACCTCGCCGCATGGCAGGTGCTGCGCGACCCCGACGCGCAACCGGCGCTGTCCGCGCGAGCCACACAGGTGCGCGATGCGCTCGCCGCGCATGGCGCGATGTTCTTCGATGCGCTGCTCGACGACCTGCACATGCTGCCCGTCGAACTCGAACAGGCGCTCGGCGAGCTCGTGTCGGCAGGCCTCGTGAATGCGGACAGCTACGCGGGCCTGCGCGCGCTGCTGAAGCCGGCCGTCAAGCGCAGCGCGACCTATGCGCCGCGCACGCGGCGCGGCGGCGCGCTGATCGGCGGGATGGACGATGCGGGCCGCTGGGCGCTCGTGCAGCGTCAGGCGCCGCCGGACGATGCGCCGGCGCCGAAACGCGGCCCGGCCGCGACCGATCCCGACGCACTCGAGCACATCGCGTGGACGTTGCTGCGCCGCTACGGCGTCGTGTTCTGGCGACTGCTCGAACGCGAGGCCGACTGGCTGCCGAGCTGGCGCGAACTCGCGCGCGTGCTGCAGCGCCTCGAAGCGCGCGGCGAGATTCGCGGCGGACGTTTCGTCGCCGGGCTCGCGGGCGAGCAGTTCGCGCTGCCCGAGGCGATTCCGATCCTGCGCGAACTGCGGCGGCAACCCGGCAACGGGCAATACGTATGCGTGACGGGCGCCGACCCGTTGAATCTCGCCGGCACGCTGCTGCCCGGCGACAAGGTGCCGGCGCTGGCCGGCAATCGCGTGCTGTTCCGCGACGGCGTGCCCGTCGCATCGCTCGTGTCGGGTACGTTCCACTACGCACCCGAATTACCGCCCGCCGCGCGCGAGGATGCGCGCCTGCGGCTCGCGCGCCACTGCTGACATCGGCTGACAGGCGGCGCGGCGCAGACTACTGATCGCCGGGCCGCGCTACCGCCATCGTTCGGGTAGCATCGAGCGCTTGACCGCGCGGGCTCCCGCGCCCACACACAACAAGACTTCCGGAGACTGCCGCTCATGCCTGCGCATGCCGACTCGCCCGCCGCTCGTCACGCGGGCTCGCTGACCATTTTCCAGGGTGCCGCGCTGTATATCGGCGCGGTGCTCGGCACCGGCGTGATCGCGTTGCCTGCGCTGGCCGCCGAGGTCGCCGGCCCGGCGTCGCTGCTCGCGTGGGCCGCGCTCGTCGTGCTGTCCGGGCCGCTCGCGGCCACCTTCGCCGCACTCGGCGCACGCTATCCCGACGCGGGCGGCGTGTCGACCTACGCACGGCGCGCATTCGGGCCGAAGGCGGCGGCGATCGTCGGCTGGTGCTTCTACTTTGCGGTGCCGGCCGGCGCGCCGGCCGCCGCGATGTTCGGCGGCGCGTACGTCGCTGCCGTCACGGGCGGCGGGCACACGACGGTCATCGTCACTGCCGCCGCACTGATCGCGACCGTGTCGGCCGCGAATGCATTCGGCGTCACCGTATCGGGCCGCATGCAGCTCGTGCTGTCGGCGCTGCTCGTCACGCTGCTGCTCGCCGCGGTGCTGGCGTCCGCGCCGCATGCGCGCACCGCGAACCTGCAGCCGTTCGCGCCGCACGGCTGGCTCGCGGTCGGCCAGGCTGCCGCGCTGCTCGTGTGGAGCTTCGCCGGCTGGGAGGCGATCACGCATCTCGCGGCCGAATTTCGCCGCCCCGCGCACGACATGCCGCGCTCGGCCGGCATCGCGGTCGTGGTCGTCGGGTTCCTGTATCTGTCGGTCGCCGCCGCGAGCGTGATGGTGCTCGGGCCGTCTGCCGGCGCATCGGGCGCGCCGCTCGCCGAACTGATCGCGGGCGGCATCGGCGGCCACGCGCAGGTGCTCGCAGCCGCGGCCGCGCTGCTGCTCACGCTCGGCACGATGAACGCGTATTTCGCGGGTGCGGCCAAGCTCGGCGCGGCGCTCGGGCGCGACGGCGCATTGCCCGCGTGGCTCGCACAAGGCAGCCAGGTCGGCGGCGTCCCGCGCCGCAGCCTCGGCGTGATCGCCGTGCTCGCGGCCGTCGCGCTGGCCGCGACGACGATCTCGGACGTCGGACCGAAACCGCTCGTGCTCGTGACGTCCGGGTGTTTCGTGATGGTGTACGGGCTCGGCGCGGCCGCCGCGCTGAAGTTGCTGCCGCGCGGCGGCATCGCTTACCGCTGCGCATGGATTTCGCTGGTTGCGGTTGCCGGGCTGTTCCTGACGACGGGCTGGTATCTGCTGTGCCCGCTGCTGCTCGCGGGCGGCGCGCTGCTTTATCTGCAGGTGACCGGGCCGCGCAAATGACCCGGCGTATGCGCATAGGCTGACGCCTGCCCGCTCACGGTGACGCACCGGTGAATCGCAGGCCGAATCACCGGCCAATTCTCCGCGCGCATCACGCGGACGGCCGCCGCCAACCGACCGCGCGCCGTTTCGTCACGCCCGTCACGCCGGTACCAGCTCGAAGCTGAGCCGCTTGCCGAGCGCGGCGGCCGCGCTCGCGAGCGTCGCCAGCGTGAGGCTCGTGTCGGTTTCGTCGAGCAGCCGGTTGAGCGCGGCACGGCTGGTTTTCATCCGCGCGGCCATCGCGGTTTTCGTGATGTGCTGCGCCTTCATTTCCTGCCCGATCTGCCACGCGATCACGCGCTTGATCGCGGTGGCGGTGGCCGCTTCGAGATTGCCGTCCTCTTCGAGGAAGGTATCGAAGTCGCTGCCGATATGCGGATTGTTCGTGGTCGTCATGTCGTACTCCAGTGCATGGCGTTGCGGCTGCCCGACCGTCGGAGACGGTGCGTTCCGGCGCAACCGGGAATTCAAATGGCGTGCGTCAGCGCCTTCAGGCGCGCGACGGTGACGTCGAGATCGTCCGACGGCGTGGCCCGCGACTGCTCGAAGAAGCCGTGCAGCAGGACCATCGTGTCGCCGACGACCGTGAACAGCACGCGGGCGCTCCGCCCCGGCAGCATCACGCGGATCTCCCATAGATCCTTCGACATCTTCCGGACCAGCGGCATGCCGAGCGGCCAGCCCAATTGAACGCTCTTGATCTCTTCGCCGATCGCCCTTCGCTCCACCTGCCCGAGTGCCTTGAGCCATTCGCGCACCGGCTCGTTGCCTCGGGCCGTGCGAAAGAACCGCACGCCGAGCGTGACCTGAATCTGCTGTCTCGCCATCGTCTTGTCACCGAGCGCACCAAAAACGATACGATATGCCAAGCACCACGAGGGCGGCTACTGGCCGGATGGCCGATCCGGAAGCGGGGAAAGGGATTGAGCCGGGCTTGCCGCGCGGCCCGAAGGATCAGCGATCGCCGCGACCCGGCTTGCGTGCGGCGCGCGGCGTCCGGTGCGGGCGCTTGTCGCCGAACCGCGACCGCGCGATGTCGCGCACGGCATCGATCAGCGTCCGTGCGACCGGCGACGGCTGCGCATCGGTGCGCAGAATGAGCCCGACCGGCTCGTCGGTACCCGCGGACGGCAGCGGCAGGCGCGCCAGCGCACCGGCCGACAGATCGTATTCGGCCGCATAGAGCGGCACGAACCACACCGCGTCGTTCTCGAGCGCCAGCGCGCGCGCGACCGATACCGACAGCACCTCGATGAACGAATCCAGCGGCGGCGCGCCGCATGCGCCGAGCAGTTGCTCGGCAGACTGCCGGATCAGCGTGCCGTACGGCGGCAGCACGACCGGATAGCGCGCGAGCTCGGCGGCCGGCGCCGCGCTCGACAGCAGCGGGTGCCCGGCGCGCACGACCGCGACGAGCGGCTCGTTGTACAACTGCTCGAACGCGAGCCCGATCATCCGCTCCGGCTCCGACAGTCGCCCGATCGCACATTCGATCGCACCGGATTTCAGGCGCTCGAGCAGATCGGCGTTCGCGGCCGTCGCGATCCGCACGACGATGCGCGGCCAGCGCTCGGCCAGCGCCTTCATCAACGCGGGCGCGAGCGATGCCGCGACGGTCGGCAGCATGCCGATTTCCAGCGTCGCGGCGGCGGCCCCGCCCTCGCGCGCAAGCAGCCCGACGCCCTGCCGCAGCGCCAGCACGCACGCATTCGCGTGCGGCATGAACAACTGCGCTTCGCGGGTCGGCTGCGCGCCCTGCCGGCCGCGCTCGAACAGCTTCACGCCGAGGATCGCTTCCAGTTCGGTGATCGTCTTCGACACGGCCGGCTGCGTGATCGACAGGCTTTCGGCCGCCTTCTGCACGCCGCCCGACTGCGCGACCGCGAGAAAACACTGCAGATGCCGGAACTTGACGCGGCCGTCGGCGATACGGTTATTCATAACGGGTGGTTATGCGAATGACGATGAAATGCCATTTTGCATAACTTTCCGGATAAGCCCAAGCATTCGGTGACACGTCACGCGCCACGCCGCAGCGCGTGGAAACCGGTCGGCTCCCAGACCCGCTTTGCGATCAGCAAGCCCGTCCCGTGCTTCTGGCCGAGCGGCGCGGACGACGATTCCGCATGCAGCGCGGCCGCCTTGCTGCGCAGCCGGCGCAATTCCAGTTCGAGTTCCGCGGCGGCCGCCTCCGTCAGCATCCCTTGCGAGAACGTCATCGTCTCGCCCGCGCCGTCGAAACGGCTATCGAGAAAATCGCCGAGCGCGTGCGCATGGAAATAACGGCGGATCGGCCCGCCCGGCAGCCAGTCGAAATCGCGCGCGACGCGCACGCGAATCCGGTCGCCCGGCAGCAGCGCGACGACGTTCATCCGGTCGAGCATCAGCAGGTATTTCACGCACTCGGCCTTCGTCAAGCGATAGGCCGACACGATGTCCTGCACGGTCCAGTAGTTGATCGCGCAGACGGCGACGAGCAGCAGCTTCTCGTCCGACACGAGCAGCGCCTCCTGCTGCTCGGTCAGCACGTGCAGCCTCGGCGCCGACGCCGATGCCTCCTGCACGAGTTCGGCCAGCGTATAGCCGAGCAACTGCGCGATCTCCGCGACGCGCTCCAGCGTAAAGCGGCCGCTCGCAAACAGCCGCTTCACGCTCGTCTCGGAAACGTCGAGCGCACGCGCGACGTCGCGGTAGGTCATTCCCTGCGCCTTCAACTGGCGCTTCAGCGTTTCGATGAGTTGGGCGGTTTCGGTCATTTCGGTATCGAAAAACGATGCTCAAGGTCGGATATTAGGCTACCTCCGTATGAAGATGAACACTTTTGGATACTTGTCTGCATAATCCGCTCCGTCCTGTCACTCAACGACGGAGCCGAAATGGCCACTCGAACCGAAACCGCCGCTTACGAACCGCAGCACACCGCACCGCGCGATGCACGCGACACGGATCGCGCGATGCCGCTCGCCACCGTCCGCACGCTGGCCGCCGGCGCCCATGTCGGCGATCTCGTGTTCATCCGCGTGCCGGCCGGCTCGCCGCGCGACGCGGCAGGCACGACGGCTGCGTGGGCCAATCGCTTCGTCATCGTGGTCGATACGTCGGGCGACGAACCCGTGATCGCCGAGCCCGCGTTTGCGTGGACGAAGCTCACGCCGCTGTCGCGCTTCGTCGCCCATGCCGACGGCGGACGCATCGCGCTGGCGCGCCGCGTCGCGGCATCGACCGCCGACGAGCAGCGCCGGTTGCACGCGACGGCCGAACGGCGAATCGACGCGTTGCTGGGCAACCGCTTCAATCTGCGGGCGCGGCGCGGGTTTTGCGCGCAGTACGTAAGCGATGTGCTCGGCGCCGACCGGGCCGCGACGCCGGCCGCACTGCTGCGCAGCGGCACGCTGTCGCTCGAATTCGACGGGATCGTGTTCGATCCCGGCCACAAATGACGACGGGCAGGCTCGGGGAGGCCGAATAAGAACAAGAATAAAAGACAAAAAATAGCGACGGGCTGGCTGGAGGGCCGTGCACGGGGTCGTCACCGACGACGCGAAGCCCGATCGCTTTCATCCGCCGGACAGGCATCCTGTCCGGCGGATTTTTCATTGGCGCATCGCGCATAACGAACGGTTATGCTTCTCGCGAAAAAAGGTCATTTTGCATAACTTCCCGGATTGGCTAAAGTCCTGCCATCCACTTCGCGAAATACCTATCAGGAGACGCCCGATGGATTCCCCCACGATCCTCACGCCGCGCGACTGGCCGTCGCATCCGGCCTATGTCCACCCCGAATACCGCTCGTCGGTGAAGCGCGGCCCGACCCGCCCGCTGATCCCGCTGAAGGACAAGCTGCGCGACCAGTACGCGCCCGTCTACGGCGCTGAAGATCTCGGCGCACTCGACCACGACCTGACGAAGAACGCCGTGAAGAACGGCGAGCCGCTCGGCGAGCGCATGGTCGTCACGGGCCGCGTGCTCGACGAAGGCGGCAAGCCCGTGCGCAACACGCTCGTCGAGGTGTGGCAGGCGAACGCAGCCGGCCGCTACGTGCACAAGGTCGACCAGCACGACGCGCCGCTCGACCCGAACTTCCTCGGCGCGGGCCGCTGCCTGACCGACAACGAAGGCCGCTACCGCTTCCTGACGATCAAGCCCGGCGCGTATCCGTGGGGCAACCATCCGAACGCGTGGCGTCCGAATCACATCCACTTCTCGCTGTTCGGCGATTATTTCGGCTCGCGTCTCGTCACGCAGATGTACTTCCCCGGCGACCCGCTGCTCGCGTACGACCCGATCTTCCAGGGCACGCCCGAGGCCGCGCGCGATCGCCTGATCTCGCGCTTCTCGATGGACATCACCGAAGAAGGCTATGCGCTCGGCTACGAATTCGACATCGTGCTGCGCGGCCGCGACGCTACCCCGATGGAGCGCTGAACCATGACGACGCTGAAGCAAACCCCTTCGCAGACGGTTGGCCCGTACTTCGCATACGGCCTGTGCCCGCAGCAATACGACTACGACCTGAAGAGCCTGTTCACGCCGACGATCGCCGCGACGCACGCCGAAGGCGAGCACGTGCTGCTGGTCGGCCAGGTGTTCGACGGCGACGGCAACGTCGTCGGCGACGCGGTGCTCGAATTCACGCAAGTGGACGGCACGGGCCGCTACCCGGCGTCGCGCGACGACATCGCGAAATCCGGCTTCACCGGTTTCGCGCGAGTCGGCACGGGCACCGATGCGCAGCACCGCTTCGTCGTCGAGACGGTGAAGCCGGGCCGCATCGCCGCCGATGACGCGCCGCACATCAACGTGACCGTGATGATGCGCGGGATCCTCTCCCATGCGTTCACGCGCGTGTACTTCGACGACGAAGCCGCGGCGAACGCGGCCGACCCCGTGCTGAATGCGGTGCCGGCCGAACGCCGTGCGACGCTCGTCGCGAAACGCGACGCGCAGCCGGGCCGCCCGGTCGTCTACCGCTTCGACATCCGCATGCAGGGGCCGGACGAAACGGTGTTCTTCGACGTCTGACGCACGCGCCGGCGCAGGCCGGTTCCGGATACAGACGCACCGCCGCGTGGCGCGATACCGACATGCATCGCGCCACGCGGCGTTTTTCGTGTTTGGTCGCAATCTTTCGATGCTGCGCCGCATCGCGCCGAGCCGCGGGTGCCGATGTCCATTGGTCGGGGCTTCTGCCCCCAGATCAAACGCGCGATTGAAACGCATGCTGCGACAGCACATGAATCGTCGGGCCGACAGGATATCGTTTGCGTGTTATGCGGCGTATTCTTTGGTATCCACAATGAGCCGGCCGGATTGAATCTAAAAAAGAAACAATCCCGCAAGCAATGCGCGACACCGCCCTGCCGGCTGTGCGCGTTTTTTTCTGACCGAGTGCCTTTAAGCGCGTCTGACCGAATCGGGCAGGCGCGTATTTTTTTGTGGCCGTAGCGGGCGAACGGGCGTGGCGTCGACTCCTTTCACCTAGCGCCGAATCTCCAGATACCGGCTCGGCGTGTCGCCCAGAATGCGGCGAAACGCCGACGTGAACGCGCTCGCGCTCGCATACCCGAGATCGAGCGCGACGCGCGTCACCGGCTGCCCGTCGCTCAGGCGGGAAATCGCCGCGAGCATGCACACCTGTAGGCGCCATGCGGCAAAACTCACGCCCGTCTGCGCGCGAAACTGCCGTGTGAACGTGCGCCGGCTCACGCCCACGTCGGCGGCCACGCGGTCGAGATCGGCCGCGATCGACGGCGACGCGAACAGGTGCCGGCACACCTTCGCGAGCCGTGCGTCGGCCGGCAGCGGCGCATGCAGCGACAGGCGCGGCATCGTCGCGATTTCCGCGATCAGCAGCGCCATCAGCTTGCCCGCGCGGCCGTCGACGTCGTACATGGCCGGCAGGTCGATCGCATCGTCGATCAACTGCCGCAGCAGCGCGGACACGCCATACACGCCGCACTGCGCGGGCAGGCCCGCCTCCTGCGCGGCGTCGCCGGACACGAACGTGTTGAGCATCGTGACCGGCCCGGTCATCGTCATTTCGTGCCGCACGCCGGCCGGCACCCAGCACGCGCGCTGCGGCGGCACCAGCCAGCGACCGTGCGGCGTCGACACGCTGATCGTGCCGCGCGACGCGAACGCGAATTGCCCGCGCCCGTGCGCGTGTTCCGGAAACGTCGTGCCCGCCGCATAGTCGTTGGCGGTCACGACCACGCTCCGGGGAATGTGTTCGTAGGGATCTAACAGCGTATTTCTCACGGCCCGAATTCCATCATCAATGACCCGATATCGAAGGCGGGTCTCCTTCGATCCATCTACGATCCGCTCCACGCTTGCGCGACCTGACGGCCGCAAGACCCGTCGGCCCGATCGGCCGGATAACAACCTCATCGGAGCGGAGATGCCGAATACGTTTCATCGCGTGGGGGACGGCCCCCACCCTGTTCTCGTGCTGCACGGCTGGTTCGGCGACGCCCGCGCGTTCGAACCTGTCGAAGCATGGCTGTCGCGCGAGCACTTCAGCTATGTGTTCATGGACTACCGCGGCTACGGCAGCATGCGCGACGCACGCGGCGACTACACGATCGACGAGATCGCCGCCGATGCCCTCGCGCTCGCCGACGCGCTCGGCTTCCCGACCTTCAGCCTCGTCGGCCATTCGATGGGCGGCATGGCGATCGAGAAGATCGCCGCCGTCGCGCCCGATCGCGTGCGCGCGCTGGTGCCGATCGCGCCCGTGCCGTGCGGCGGCCTGCCGTTCGACGCCGAGCGACGCGCGCTATTCGAGCGCGCCGCCGACACCCTCGCCGATCGCAGGACCATCATCGATCGCAGCACGGGCGGCCGGCTACCCGCCGCCTGGGTCGAGTGGAAAGCCGCGTATTCGGCAGCCTGTTCGTCGCCGCACGCATTCGGCGCGTACTTTCGCGCGTGGGCCGATACGGATTTCAGCAACGAGATCGCGGGCGTCCATCCGGTGAAAGTGCTGATCGGCGAGCACGATCCGGCGTTCGACGCGGCACTGATGGCGCGCACCTACCTGCGGCGCTATCCGCGCGCCACCGTCGACGTGCTGAGCAATGCGGGCCACTATCCGATGAACGAGACGCCGCTCGCGCTGGTCACGGCGATGGAAGCGTTCCTGCTCGCCGCGACGGCACACCCGGTCGCCAGCGACTGACCCGCCGCACGCAAGCGGCATCGTTGCGGCGCGCATCACCGCAACATGAACGACATCGCCGACAGGCTGTTCAGCGTGCGCACCACATGCTCGACCGATGGCCCGTCGAAGCGCAGCGTCACCGCATCGACGCGCTCGAGCGACGGCAGCACGCAGAACAGGTCGGCCAGCGCGGCCGTCTGCACGCGCAGCGTGCAAGCGGCCGGCGCGGGCCGGTGGGCGCCCGCGCGCAAGCCTGCCGACAGCGCCTGCGCGACCGTTTCGCGCGCGGCGGCCGCGATGCGCGCACACGATGCAGCAGGCGTGAGCGTGTCGCCGCTCGATGCGCCACCGGCTGTCTTGACCGTCTCGAAACGCGCATCCGGAAACAGCGGCTGCGTTTCCTCGGCGAACACGTCGTCACCGGTTGCCAGTGCGACGTGCGCGCCGTATTCGCGCGCCAGCGCGCCGTACAATCCGGCTTCACCGATCTCGACGCCGTTCAGCCATACCTGCGTGAACGCGAAGTTGTTGATCGTGTGCGCGAGCACGCCGCGCGTCTGCGATTTCGCGTGATAGCCGATCATGAACACGAGGTCGGGCTGCTGTTCGAGGCCCGCCATCATCCCGAGCGTGCGCGGCTTGCCGAGCACGACGCGCGTGCGCGCATCGAGCCCGTCGGGCAGCAGGTTGCGAAAACCGCCATGCGAATCGTTGATCCAGACGGCCTGCGCGCCGCCCGCGAACGCGCCTTCGATCGCTGCGTTCGCCTCGGCGGTCATCCAGCGGCGCGCGCGCTCGTATTCCGGATTGCCGGCACGTGTTTGCTCGGTGGCGAATACACCGGCGACACCCTCGATGTCGGTCGAGATCAGAATCTTCATGACTGGGTAAGACGCCCTTCGTTGCCTTCGTTGAACAGGTGATCGAGATCGGGCACCGCATCGCGCAGCGATTGCCGCACATGGCTGTCGCGCCCGGCGACCGTCACGGCCTGCAGCAATGCATCGGCGATCGCGTGCTCGACGCTTTCGGCCGCGGCCATGAACAGCGGATCGAGCGCCGCATCGGCCACGAGGGCCGGCAGCGCGATGGTCGACGCGTCGTGCGCGATCGTGTACGCGGTCGAGAATGCGAGCGCGATGTCGCCGCTGCCATGCCCGTAGACGGAGCCCGTGCGGGCCAGCCCCGCGCCCGCGCGGCGCGCGAGCCGCGACAGTTGCCGCGCATCGAGCGGCGCATCGGTGGCAAGCAACAGGATGATCGAGCCCCGCTCGGGCGGCGCCGCGTGCGCGGCAGCGGCCGCATGCCGCTGCGCGACGATGCGCCCGAGCGGCACGCCGCCGAGCGTCAGCATCGGCAGCCGGCCGAAATTCGCGAGCACGAGCGCGCCGACCGTATAGGGCCTGCCGGCCGCGACGGCAACGCGCGACGCCGAACCGATCCCGCCCTTCAGGTCGAAACACGACATCCCGCGCCCGGCTCCCACCGCGCCGCGTACGACGTCGCGCGACGCGGCGCGGCATGCGTCGTCGTAATGCGCGGCCGTCACCGCGAATGCCTGGATGTCGTTCAGATATCCGTCGTTGCACTCGAACACGAGCGGGTTGACGGTCGGCCAGTCACGGCCGATCTGCGGATTCGCGGCGACGGCCGCGCGTATCTGCGCGTTGGCAACCGCACCGACCGCGAACGTGTTGGTCAGCGCGATCGGCGTATCGAGCGTGCCGAGTTCGTCCACCTGCACGAGCCCGACGCTCTTGCCGAAGCCGTTGATCACGGCTGCGCCGGCCGGCACCTTGCTGCGGTACACGTCGCCCGGATGCGGCTTCACGACGGTCACGCCGGTCTGCACGTTGCCGGCATCGAGCGTGCAATGGCCGACCGTCACGCCCGGCACGTCGGCGATCGTGCCGCGCGGCCCGGCCGGCAGCGTCGCCGTCCACATCGGAGCAGCAAGCATCAGCGGCGCTCCAGCTTCGGGTCGAGCGCGTCGCGCAGCCCGTCGCCGAGCAGGTTGAACGCGAGCACGGTCAGGAAGATCGCGAGGCTCGGGAACACCGCGATGTGCGGCGCCGTCACCATGTCCGCACGCGCCTCGTTGAGCATCGCGCCCCACTCCGGCGTCGGCGGCTGCGCGCCGAGCCCGAGGAACGACAGGCTCGCGGCCGTGATGATCGACGTGCCGATCCGCATCGTGAAGTAGACGACGACCGACGACACGGTGCCCGGCAGGATGTGCCGCATGATGATCGTCCAGTCCGACGCGCCGATGCTGCGCGCGGCCTCGACGTAGGTCATGTGCTTGAGCATCAGCGTGTTGCCGCGCACGAGCCGCGCGAACGCCGGGATGCTGAAGATCGCGACCGCGCAGATCACGTTGATCATCCCGTTGCCGAGGATCGCGACCACGCCGATCGCGAGCAGGATCCCGGGAAACGCGAACAGCACGTCGGCGATGCGCATCGTGATGCGGTCCCACCAGCCTTCGTAGTAGCCGGCGAGCAGCCCGAAGATCGTACCGATCAGCGCGCCGAGCGCGACCGAGAAGAAGCCGGCCGCGAGCGAGATGCGCGTGCCGGTGACGATCCGGCTGAAGATGTCGCGGCCGAGCGAATCGACGCCGAACCAGTGCACGGCCGACGGCCCCGCGTTCAGTGCGTCGTAGTCGAAGTAGTTCTCCGGATCGAACGGCACGATATGCGGGCCGACGAATGCCAGCACGACGAGCGCCAGCACGAAGCCGCCCGCGACGAGCGCGACGGTCTGCTTGCGGAACTTGCGCCAGAATTCGCGCCACGGCGTGCGGATCGCGGTCGATGCGGCAGGCGCCGCGGTCTGGACAGTCGCGTTCATGCGCGCCTCACTTGAACCGGATGGTCGGATTGATGACCGCGTACAGCACGTCGACGGTCAGGTTGATCAGAATGAATTCGAGCGAGAACAGCAGCACGATCGCCTGGATCACCGGGTAGTCGCGCATCGTCACCGCATCGACGAGCAGCCGCCCGAGCCCCGGCCAGTTGAACACGGCCTCGACGACGATCGAGCCGCCGAGCAGGAAGCCGAACTGCAGCCCCATCATCGTGACGACCGGGATCATCGCGTTGCGCAGGCAGTGCTTGAGCACGACCATCGGCTCGTGCACGCCCTTCGCGCGCGCGGTGCGCACGAAATCCTCGTTCAGCACCTCGACGAACGACGCGCGCGTGAAGCGCGCCATCACGGCCGCAACCGCGGCGCCGAGCGTCAGCGACGGCAGCACGTAGCTCTTCCACGTGCCGTCCGGCACGACCGGCAGCCAGCCGAGCTTCACCGAGAAGATTTCCATCAGCAGCATGCCGAGCGCGAACGCGGGAAACGAGATGCCCGACACCGCGATCGTCATGCCGATGCGGTCGGGCCAGCGATTGCGCCACACCGCCGACGCGATCCCGATCGCCATGCCGAACAGCGTCGCCCACACCATGCTGACGAGCGTCAGCAGCAGCGTCGGCATGAAACGCTCGCCGATCTCGGTCGATACCGGCCGCTTGCTGCGCGTCGACATGCCGAAATCGCCGTGCGCGATCTTCACGAAGAAATTCGCGAACTGGGTGGGCATCGGCTTGTCGAGGCCGAGATCGGCGCGCACGAGCGCGACCGTCGCGTCGTCGGCTTCGGCGCCGGCCGCGAGCCGCGCGGGGTCGCCCGGCAGCAGGTGCACGAACAGGAACACCAGCACCGCGACGATCGCGAGCGTGGGCAGCAGGCCGAACAGGCGTTTGACGAGGAAATTCAGCATGGGGCACCGATCGAGTCAGCGCGCCGGCAGCTTGCGCCGCCGGCGCCGCGTGGCGGGCAAACCGCCGTCATTTCAGCGAGATCTCGTCGAAGTTGAACGAGCCGTCCGGCATCACGTACATGCCCTGCAGGCGCTTGCTGCGCGCGTAGACGATCTTCTCCTGCACGAGGAAGATCCACGGCGCGTCGGCCCAGATCTGCTTCTGCGCATCGGCGTAGAGCGTCGCCTTCTTCGTGCGATCGGTCGTAGAGAGCGCCTGCGCGAGGTCGTCGTCGACAAGGCCGTTCTTGTAGTACGCCGTGTTGTACAGCTTCGGCGGCGCCGACTCCGAAGCAAGCAGCGGCGACAGCGCCCAGTTCGCCTCGCCGGTCGACGCCGACCAGCCGCTGTAGTACATCCGCACCGGCGCCGTCGCCGCGTCCTGGGCACTCTCCACCCGGGCCACCCGCTCGCCGGCCTCGAGCGCCTGCACCTGCACCTTCACGCCGACCTGCGCGAGCTGCTGCTGGACGAACTGGATCAGCTTCTGCGCCGTCGTGTGATTGTAGGCAGACCAGAGCGTCGATTCGAAGCCGTTCGGATAACCGGCTTCCTTCAGCAACGCGCGTGCCTTCGCCGGGTCATACGGCCAGGGCCCGAGTTTCGTTGCGTATTCGACGCCCATCGGCGCAACCCCCGTCTGCGGTGTCGCGTAACCGGCGAACACGACCTTCGCGAGCGCATCCTTGTTGACCGCGTAGTTCAGCGCTTCACGTACCTTCGGGTTATCGAACGGCTTTTGCCGTGTGTTCAGCGAAATGTAGCGTTGAATGATCGACGGCGCCTCGATCAGGTCAACCTTCGGATTGCTCTTCAGATCGTTCGCCTGCTCGAACGGAATCGTGAATGCAAAATCGGCTTCGCCGGTCTTGATCAGCGCGGCGCGCGTATTGTTGTCGACCACCGGCTTCCAGTCGATCGCGTCGATCTTCGGATAGCCCTTCTTCCAGTAACCGGCGAATTTCTTCACCTTCATGTCGTCGGTCTGCTTCCATTCGACGAACTCGAACGGCCCGGTGCCGACCGGATGCAGCGACACGTCGCGCCCCCACTTCTTCAGCGAGGCCGGCGAAATCATCACCGCGGACGGGTGCGCGAGCGTATTGATGAACGCCGAGAACGGCTCGCGCAACGTGAACCGCACCGTGGTCGGATCGACCACTTCGGTCTTCTCGATCACCCGGAACAGGCCGTACCGCTTCAGCTTGTTCGCCGGATCGGTCACGCGGTCGAAATTCGCCTTCACCGCGGCGGCATTGAAGTCGGTGCCGTCGTGGAATTTCACGCCCTGGCGCAGCTTGACCGTGTACACCTTCGCGTCCGGCGACGCCGTATAGCTGGTCGCGAGCACGTTGACGAGCTTCATGTTCTTGTCGAAACCGAACAGACCCTCGTAGAACGACTTGACGACAGCCTGCGACACCGTATCGTTCGCGTCGTACGGGTCCATCGTCGTAAACGTCGAGTACACGGCAACCACGACGTTCTGCTGCGCGAACGCGGGCATCGCGGCCGACAACGCGAACGCGCCGGCACCCGCAGCGAGCAGCGCGCGCGGACGGAACATCGGGAACGAATGCGGCTTGTTCATCTTGTTGGGCTCCTGTGGATGATTCGGTAACGCATGGTGGAAATCGCGGCGTGACTGCCCCCGCTCGGGAAAAAGACGCCGTTGCCTCGCTCGTGCGCAGCTGCGGTCCATATGCAACCTCCCGCGCGTTCAGTACGCGCCGCCGACGCGATGCGTCGCGACGTAGTGATCGGGACCGACCGCGACCAGCGGCACGACGACCGGCTCGTCGCCGGCCGCGCGGATCGGGCTCGGGATCTCGTCCACCGCGAGCTGGCGCGGCGCATGCCGGCGCGCGGGATCGGCCACGGGCACCGCGCTCATCAGCTTCTTCGTGTACGGATGCTGCGGCGCTTCGAACACCGCGCGGCGCGGGCCGATCTCGACGATCTGGCCGAGATACATCACCGCGACGCGATGGCTGACGCGCTCGACGACGGCCATGTCGTGCGAGATGAACAGGTACGCGACGCCGAGCTCGCGCTGCAGGTCGAGCATCAGGTTGACGATCTGCGCCTGCACCGACACGTCGAGCGCCGACACCGATTCGTCGGCGATCACGACCTTCGGGTTCAGCGCGAGCGCACGCGCGATCGCGATCCGCTGGCGCTGGCCGCCCGAGAATTCGTGCGGATAACGACGCGCCGCCTCGGGCGGCAGGCCGACCTTGTCGAGCAGCCAGTCGACGCGCGCCTGCGCTTCGCGGCCACTCGCGACGCCGTGCACCAGCAGCGGCTCCATGATCGAGAAACCGACCGTGAGGCGCGGGTTCAGCGACGCGAACGGATCCTGGAAGATGAACTGGATGTTCCGGCGCAGCGCCTGCAGGTCCGGGCCCTTCAGCGCGCTGATGTCGCGGCCGTCGAATTCGATCGAGCCGCTCTGCGATTCGACGAGGCGCAGCAGCGAGCGGCCGGTGGTCGACTTGCCGCAGCCCGACTCGCCGACGAGCGCGAGCGTTTCGCCCGCGCGCAGCTCGAAGCTCACGCGCTCGACCGCATGCACGTATTGCGACACGCGGCCGAACACGCCGCTCTTCACCGGAAAGCGCGTGACGAGATCGCGCACGCTCAGGATCGGCGACGAAGCCGGGTCGACGGGCGGCTGCACATCGTCGTTCGCCGCAGGCGCGGGCGCCGCGGCGCTCGCGCCGTCCACCTTCAGCAGCGGGAATTTCCTGGGTATGTCGGTGCCCTGCATCGAGCCGAGCCGCGGCACGGCCGCGAGCAGCGCACGCGTGTAGCGATGCGCGGGCGTCGCGAAGATGCGATCCGATTCGCCCTCCTCGACCTTCTCGCCGCGATACATCACGAGCACGCGGTCGGCCACCTCGGCCACCACGCCCATGTCGTGCGTGATGAAGATCACGCCCATGTTCATCTCGTCCTGCAGCCCGCGAATCAGTTGCAGGATCTGTGCCTGGATCGTCACGTCGAGCGCGGTCGTCGGCTCGTCGGCGATCAGCAGCGCGGGCCGGCACGACAACGCCATCGCGATCATCACGCGCTGCCGCATCCCGCCCGACAACTGGTGCGGATAGCGCACGAACACGCGGCGCGCTTCCGGGATGCGCACCAGATCGAGCAGCCGCAGCGCTTCCGCGCGCGCTTCGGCCGCGCTTTTCGACTGGTGCAGCGCGATCGCCTCGCTGATCTGGTCGCCGACCGTAAACACCGGGTTCAGCGACGTCATCGGCTCCTGGAAGATCATCGCGATGTCCGAGCCGCGGATGCCGCGCATCGTCGCGGCGCTCGCCTGCGCCAGATCGACCAGCGCGCCGCCACGGCGCCGGAACGCGATCCGGCCGCTCGTGATCGCGCCGCCGCCGTGCTCGACGAGCCGCATCAGCGCGAGCGACGTGACCGACTTGCCGGAACCCGATTCGCCGACGATCGCGAGCGTCTCGCCGCGATCGACGTGAAACGACACGTTGCGCACCGCGTCGAACGTCGCGCCTTCGCGGCGGAACGTGACCGACAGGTCTTCCACGGCGATGACGCGCTGCTCGGGCAGCGCCAGGCCGGACGGGTTACGGCTCGAACTCATGCGTATCTCCTCGTGCGATCCGGAATCAGGCTGCGTCGTCGCGATAGATGCCGACGACGGGCGCTTCGCCCACGCGCGCGTAGCCGCGGTACATCCCTTCGGTATTGAACGGCATCGCGACGTTGCCGTGCGCGTCGACCGCGATGATCCCGCCTCGCCCCGCCAGGCGCGACAGCTTGTTCATCACGACGTCGTGCGCGGCGTCGGCCAGCGACGCGCCGCGATACGCAATCTGCGCGGCAACGTCGTGCGCGGTCGCGAGCCGGATGAACGTCTCGCCGGTGCCCGTCGCCGATACCGCGCAGGTTGCATCGTCCGCATAGCAGCCCGCGCCGATGATCGGCGAATCGCCTACGCGCCCCGGCTGCTTGTTCGTGATACCGCCCGTCGACGTCGCCGCCGCGATGTGGCCGTGCAGGTCGCACGCGACCGCGCCGACCGTGCCGTGCTTGCGGTCCGGATCGAGCGGTTCGGCCGGCTGCGGCTGCGGCTGTGCCTGCGATGCGCCGAACGCGAACGTCGCCGCATCGTGGTCGAGCATCATGCCGGCCGCCGCGCGCGCCTTGAGCCACTGCGCATGACGCGCTTCGGTGTCGAAGTAGCCGGGTTCCGCGAGTTCGAGCCCCTGCGCGGCCGCAAACGCATCGGCGCCCGCGCCGGCGAACAGCACGTGTTCGCTCGCCTCCATCACGCGCCGCGCGGCCAGCACGGGATTGCGCACGCGCGTCGCGCAACAGATCGCGCCGGCGCCGAGCGTCGCGCCATCCATGACCGCCGCGTCGAGTTCATGCTTGCCTTCGGCCGTGTACACGGCGCCGCGCCCGGCGTTGAACAGCGGGCAGTCCTCGAGCATCCGCACCGCGACGGTGACGGCGTCGAGCGCGCTGCCGCCGTCGGCCAGCACTTGTTGCGCGGCCTGCAGGATCGCGGTCAGTTCGGCACGGTACCGACGTTCGGTGTCGGTATCCATCGCATCGCGCAGGATCGTGCCTGCGCCGCCGTGAATCGCGACGATCGCGGGTGAAGTCATGATTTTTTCGGACGGGTGGAAGAAGGGTTGGCGGCCGGCAGCGCCGCTTGCGGCTGCACGAGCCACGGCAGCAGGAATTCGGTCATCTCGGCGGCGGATTTCGCGGACCGGTGCGTGCGCAGCGCGACCGCATCGATCAGCGCCTCGATCATCGTGAGCACGGCCGCTTCCGACGTGGCCGCGAAGCGCCGTTCGGCGTTGACGTACAGGTTCAGCGACGCGATCGGCGCAAGCGGCGATCCCGGGCCGTCGGAGAGGCCGAGCACGCGCGCGCCGCGCGCCGCCGCGCGGCGGGCCAGCTCGATCGTGTCCTTCACGTAGCGCGGAAACGCGAGCGCGATCACGAGATCGCGCGAGTCGACCGTATACAGGCGCCGCGCCGCGTGCGACGGGCCGCCGAGCAACGCGAGCGACTGCACGCTGTCGTGACACACGGACAGCCCATGCTCCATCAGCCCGGCGAGAAACGCGCTCGACCCCGCACCGAGGATCAGCACGCGCCGCGCGCCGACGATCGCCTCGACCGCGGCCTCGACATCGGCCGCGTCCAGTTGTGCGCGCGTGTTCTCGATGTTCGCGACGGCCTGGTCGAACACCGCGTCGATCCACACGGCACCGCGTACGCCGGGCTCCTGTTCCTGCGCGGAACGCAGCCGCTCGACCGGCCCGAGCGTCGCCTCGAAGCCGCGCACGAGCGCCGCGCGCATCGCCGGATAGCCGTCGAAGCCGAGCGCCTTCGCGAAGCGGTTCGCGGTCGCGATCGACGCATTCACGGCCTGCGCGAGTTCATCGATCCGCATCGTCGCCGCGCGAAACGGATTCGCGAGCACGAATTCGCCCATGCGCCGGTGGATCGGCGTCATCAACGGCATTGCCGACGCGATCCGCTCGGCGATCGCGGGTTCGTCTTGACTGGCGTCGTGCGAAACGAGAGGCGTCATGCGAATGATTGTTGCAAGGAAGATGAAAATCAATTTACACAATCCGCAGCCAAGAAAAAATAAATTTTCATCAGGGTTGTCACGCCCCATCCTGCGCCCATCGCTCTCCAGGCCATCGCACAGCCCCGCCGCACGGGCATTCGCACGCAACCGCCGTGTGTTTCCGCTCGCGCCGCCTCCCCTCCCATCGGGAAAACCCCGAGCAAGTTCGTTCGAATGCAAATTCACGTTGACCGGATTCGCATTCGAACATAGGATGTTCGAAAATGATCAGTCGTCCGATAACATCCGCATCCAATGACGACGAAATGTTCGCTCGAACAGCATCATTTCGATAGAAACCGGTAAAACCGGCGCCCATCAAGATCGGACATCGTACAAATAAGCCGAAAAAGCCTTCCTGACCGGACGGCTTGCATGGATCAGGCAGGTGCCGCATGCCCGCCCTGCCCAACAGGAGACAGCAGTGAAAACAGTCAAGGCGTTGCGCTGGTGGATCATCGTGCTCGTGTGTCTCGGCACGATCCTCAACTACCTCGCACGAAACTCCCTCGCGGTGCTCGCCCCCGAGCTGAAGCAAGTATTCGCGATCTCGACGCAGCAGTATTCGTACATCGTCGGCGCGTTCCAGATCGGCTACACGATCATGCAGCCCGTTTGCGGGTTCATCGTCGACCTGATCGGGCTGCGGCTCGGGTTCGCGCTGTTCGCGATGCTGTGGTCGGTGGTCGGCGTCGCGCACGGCTTCGCGTCGGGCTGGCTGTCGCTCGGCATCCTGCGTGGCTTTCTCGGGCTGTTCGAAGCCGCCGCGATTCCGTCGGGGATGAAGGCCGTCGCCGAATGGTTTCCCGATCGCGAGAAGTCCGTCGCGGTCGGCTACTTCAACGCGGGCACGTCGCTCGGCGCCGCGATCGCGCCGCCGCTCGTCGTGTTCATCTCGATGCGGTTCGGCTGGCAGTCGGCGTTCATGGTCACCGGCGCGCTCGGCTTCGTGTGGGCCGCGCTCTGGTACACGCAATACCGGTCGCCGGCCGACCATCCGCGCATCACGCCGCAGGAGCGCGCGCTGATCCGCGACGGCCAGGCCACGATGCCGCCGGTGTCGAAGCGCCGCATCCGCGACGTCGTCACCGCGCGGCGCTTCTGGGCCATCGCGCTGCCGCGCTTCTTCGCCGAACCCGCGTGGCAGACCTTCAGCTTCTGGATTCCGCTGTATCTCGCGACCGAGCGCCACATGCCGCTCACGCAGATCGCGATCTTCGCGTGGATGCCGTTTCTCGCGGCCGACGCCGGCGGCATCGCGGGCGGCTACCTGTCGCCGTATCTCGCCAACCGCTTCAAACTGCCGCTCGTGTGGTCGCGCGTCGCCGGCGTCGCGCTCGGCGCGGTGCTGATGCTCGGGCCTGCGATGATCGGCCTCGTGTCGTCGCCGTACACGGCCATCGCGCTGTTCTGCGTCGGCGGCTTCGCGCACCAGATGATCTCCGCGCTCGTCAATACGCTGTCGGCCGACGTGTTCGATTCCGAGGAAGTCGGCACCGCCAGCGGCTTCGCCGGGATGGCCGCGTGGATCGGCGGGCTCGGTTTCTCGCTGCTGGTCGGCGCGCTTGCCGACAAGATCGGCTATGCGCCGCTGTTCGCGTGCCTCGGCCTGTTCGACCTCATCGGCGTCACGCTGCTCGCGGTGCTGATCCGCGGGCAGTCGAAGCAGGAACGCCTGCTCGCACGGCACGCCTGACATTCGCTCTCACCAGGAATCGCCTTCATGACTTCGCTTCTTCATCCGCCCGTGTTCCGCATCGCCGGCCGGCACGCCAACCGCCTGCTGCTCGCGTCCGACGCGGGCGCGACCCTCGAGATCTTCGTGCTCGAAGACGACATCGTGCGGGTGCGCGTGTTGCCCGACGCGACGGCACGCAACCCGCGCACGTGGTCGATCGCACCGGGCCTCGACGACGTGCCGCTCGACGGCCGCGACCGCCTTGATCTGGACGGCTTCGCGCTGCCTTCCTGGAGCCTCGTCGAAGACGACGACGGCCTGTGCATCGAAACCGCGCAGATCCGGCTCGCGGTGCGCTTGCAAGGCGGCCATTGCACGTGGTCGATGCGCGGCGCGGACGGCGCGTGGCGCGTCGCGCTCGCCGACCGCGCGACGCAGGCGTACAACTTCGGCTGGTGGGACGAGCGCGCGTATCACTACGTCGCCCGCGAGCGCGGCGACAAGGTGTTCGGCCTCGGCGAACGCGCGGGCGACCTCGACCGCACGGGCGCGCGCTTCGAGATGCGCAACATCGACGCGATGGGCTACAGCGCGAAGCACACCGACCCGCTGTACAAGCACATCCCGTTCTACATCACGTGGTCGCCCGCTGCGTGCCAGGGGTTCGGCCTCTTCTACGACACGCTGTCGGACTGCTCGTTCGACATGGGCCGCGAGCTCGACAATTATCACGGCCCGTACCGCTATTTCGTCGCCGAGCACGGCGACCTCGACTACTACTTCATCGCATCGCCCGGCACGCCGCTCGCGGCCGCGCGGCGCTTCACGTGGCTCACCGGGCGCCCCGCACGCACGCCGAAATGGGGCCTCGGCTATTCGGGCTCGACGATGAGCTACACCGATGCGCCGGACGCACAGCAGCAGATGAACCAGTTCGTCGAGCAGTGCGACGCGCACGACATCCTGTGCGATTCGTTCCACCTGTCGTCGGGCTATACGTCGATCGGCGCGAAGCGCTACGTGTTCAACTGGAACCGCGACAAGTTTCCCGACGCGAAGGGTTTCGTGAAGCACTACCGCGACCACGGCATCCGCCTGTGCGCGAACATCAAGCCGTGCCTGCTGCGCGACCATCCCGCATTCGACGAAGCCGCCAGGCGCGGGCTGCTGATCCGCTCGGCGTCCGGCGAGCCCGCGTGGGTGCAGTTCTGGGACGAGGTCGGCGCGTATCTCGACTTCACGCAGCCGGACGCGTATCGCTGGTGGCGCGAGCAGGTCACGTCGGCGCTGCTCGAATACGGGATCGATTCGACCTGGAACGACAACAACGAATACGAGATCTGGTCGCCCGACGCGATCGCGCACGGCTTCGGCCGGCCCTTCCCCGCGCGCGAGGCGAAGGTGCTGCAGACGATGCTGATGATGCGTGCGTCGCGCGACGCGCAGCGCGCGCATGCGCCGGCGCAGCGGCCGTTCCTGGTGTCGCGCTCCGGCGGCGCCGGCATGCAGCGCTACGTGCAGACCTGGTCCGGCGACAACTATACGTCGTGGGAAACGCTGCGCTACAACCTGAAGATGGGCCTCGGGCTCGCGCTGTCGGGCGTGTCGAACATCGGTCACGACATCGGCGGCTTCTCCGGGCCCGCGCCATCGCCCGAGCTCCTGCTGCGCTGGGTGCAGTTCGGCATCTTCATGCCGCGCCTCAGCATCCATTCGTGGAACGACGACGGCACCGTTAACGAGCCGTGGATGTATCCGGAGATCGCCGCGCAGGTCGCGTCGCTGATCAAGCAGCGCTACCGGCTGCTGCCTTACCTGTATCACCTGCTGTGGCTGTCGACGACGCGCTACGAGCCCGTGCTGCGGCCGACCTTCGCCGATTTCCCCGCCGATGCGCGCTGCTACGACGAGTGCGACGACATGATGCTCGGCGACGCGCTGCTGGTCGCGCCGGTCGTCGATCCCGGCCGCACGGAGCGCACGGTCTACCTGCCGTCGGGTGCACGCTGGATGTGCTGCGCGAGCGCGCAGTCGTTCGACGGCGGCGCGAGCATCACGCTGCCCGCGCCGCTCGATACGCCGGTGATGCTGCTGCGTGAAGGCCGCGTGCTGCCGCTGAACGTCGCGGCACAGCATTTCGGCGCGCGCGCCGACACGCGCGGCTTCCTCGTCGCGCCGCGCATCGAGGACGGCGTCGCGTACGGCGAATGCGTCGAGGACGACGGCGAGACGGAGGCGTGGCGCGACGGCGAATACGGACTGTGGCGGATCGAGACCGGCCGCGAGGCGTCGGGCGCGCTCGGCGTGTCGGTCCGTTGGGACGGCCGCCCGGCCCGCCCGGCCGACCGCGTCGAGATCCTGCTGCCCGCGTCGCTGCAAGGCCCGCTCGCCGTCCGCGGCGCGCGCGTCGAGCAGGATGTACAGGACGGCGCATGGCGCCGCATCGTCGTCGCGTTCGATAGCTGACCGCGCACGCCGCACCGATCGGGCGGGCCGTTCGCGCGGCCCGCCTCCCGCCACAGAGGAGGTGCTTCAGCCTCCCGCCCCGTTGAACTGATGAAGAGATCTGGAGATCGACAATGAAAGCACCCGCCAATCGATATGCAATCCTGATTTTATCGGCCGCATCGCTCGGCGCGACCGCCGCCCACGCGCAGAGCAGCGTGACGCTGTACGGCGTCGTCGACGATTCGCTCGCATACGTGAACAACCAGCAGGGCCACTCGAACATCTACATGCGCGACGGCAACCTGTATGCGTCGAAATTCGGGCTGCGCGGCGACGAGGATCTCGGCGGCGGCACGCACGCGATCTTCGACCTGCAGTCCGGCTTCAACCTGAACACCGGCGCGCAGGCCGCCGCCGGCACGATCTTCAATCGCCAGGCGTTCGTCGGGCTGCGCAACGATCGCTACGGCACGCTGACGGCCGGCCGCCAGTACACGCCCTACTTCCTGTTCGTCGGACCGTACGCGTCGAGCAGCTGGCTGACCGGCGCGACTGGCGCGCATCCGGGCGACATCGACGGCCTCGACACGACGATCCGCGTGAACAATTCGGTAACCTATACGTCGCCGACATTCTCCGGGCTGAGCGCGAGCGCGATGTACGCATTCGGCGGCATTGCCGGCGCGACCGGCAAGGGCAATACGTTCAGCGCCGCGCTGCGCTACGCGAACGGGCCGGTCGGGATCGCGGCCGGCTACCTGCGCATCAACAGCTCGGGCTCGTCGGCGGGCTTCCTGAACCCGGCCACCGCGTCGTCGGGCAGCTTCGCGGTGTCCGTGCTGAACCAGGGCTACCTGACCGCGAAGGCCATCGAGCACGTCGCGGCGGCAGGCAACTACACGCTCGGCAACCTGACGATGGGCGTCAACTATTCGAACGTGAAGTACCTGCCCGGCAACGGCTCCGCATTCACCGACACGGCCGTGTTCAACACCTACGGCGCGCTTGCCGCGTACCGCTTCACGCCGGCGTTCGCGGTAGCCGGCGCGTTCGCGTACACGCTCGCGTCGAAAGCGAACGGCGTCGCGAGCGCGGCCCGCTACCAGCAGTATTCGCTGAAGGAGTCGTACAGCCTGTCGAAGCGCACGACGCTGTATGCGCTGCAGGCGTACACGCATTCGAGCGGGCAGACGCTCGGCGCGCAAGGCGCCGGCCACGTCATCGACGCGGCGCCGATCGTCGGCGATTCGCAGCAGCTCACGCCGTCGACGACGCACGGCCAGTTCGTCGGCATGGCCGGGATCGCCGTCACGTTCTGAGCGCCCCCAGACCGGTCGCTTCGCGCCAGGCCCCCCGAGGGGGTCAAGAAAACTTGGGGCGGCCCAGCGTTTTCTTGAGAACCCGCACGGCTGCGCCTGCAGCGCGCTGCCCGCGCCCCGGACGATGCGCATTGCCCGCGCCGTCCGGGCGCCGGAAGCCCGGCGCCCACCAGTCTTTCCACGCCCCGTCCGCCCGCCGCGCGAACCGTACGGGTGTTCTCGATCGCCGCAATACCTTACAATTCGTCAGGTTGCCCCCTTCTGCATGCCCCTTCTTGCAGTCCTGACACCGCGGTACACTCGACGCACGCCGTAGCAGGGTCCGCCGCGCAACCTGCGCGCCGGACGGCGTCGCGCCTCGTTGCGCCCACAACTGGATGCCCGACATGCCAGATTCCCATCCCTCCCCGCGCACGACATTCAAGCCGCAGGTCGTCCTGCCCTCGCTCGCGGTCATCGGTGCGCTGCTCGTCGTGTGCGCATTGCTCCCGAGCGAAGCCGGCGCGCTGTTCTCCGCCGGCCAGCAATGGGTCATCGCGCGCTTCGACTGGTTCTACGTACTCGCCGTCACCGGCTTCCTCGTGTTTCTCGTGCTGATCGCCGCGAGCGACTTCGGCAACATCCGGCTCGGCCCCGACGACGCCGAACCCGAATTCAGCTTCCTATCGTGGACGGCAATGCTGTTCGCGGCCGGCATGGGCATCGGGCTCATGTACTTCGGCGTCGGCGAGCCGATGCAGCACTTCCTGAAACCGCCGACCGTCGACCCCGGCACGCCCGCCGCCGCGCGCGAGGCGATGCTGATGACCTTCTTCCACTGGGGCTTCCATGCATGGGCGATCTACGGGCTGATGGGACTCGTGCTCGCGTACTTCGGCTTTCGCTACAACCTGCCGCTGACGCTGCGCTCGGGGCTGTATCCGGTGCTGCGCGAGCGCATCAACGGCTGGATCGGCCACACGGTCGACGCGTTCGCGCTGGTCGGCACCGTCGCCGGCATCGCGACGACGCTCGGCTACGGGGTGATGCAGATCAGCGCGGGCCTGCATACGGTCGCCGGCTGGGACACGGGCAGCAATGCGTTTCGCATCGGGCTCGTCGCGCTCGTCGTGATCCTCGCAGGGTTGTCGGCCGCAAGCGGCCTCGACAAGGGCGTGCGCCGGTTGTCCGAGCTGAACCTGCTGCTCGCGTTCCTGCTGCTGGCATTCGTGGCCGTCGCGGGCCCGACGGCGTTCCTGTTCCGCGCGCTCGGCGACAACATCGGCCAGTACCTGTCGAGCCTCGTCGACCTGTCGTTTCGCACCTATGCGTATGCGTCGCCGCGCGAGGAAGGCTGGTTCGGCGGCTGGACGATCCTCTACTGGGCGTGGTGGATCTCGTGGTCGCCGTTCGTCGGCATGTTCATCGCGCGCATCTCGCGCGGCCGCACGATCCGCCAGTTCGTGATCGGCGTGCTGCTCGTGCCGACCGCGTTCAACCTCGTGTGGATGACCGTGTTCGGCAACAGCGCGATCTGGCTCGACACGCACGGCGCCGCCGGCGCACTCGCGCAGACGGCCACCAACGTCGATTCGCTGCTGTTCCGCTTCTTCGATTTCCTGCCGTTGTCGCAATGGCTGTCGATCGCCGCGATCGTGCTGATCGCAGTGTTCTTCGTTACGTCCGCCGATTCCGGCGCGTTCGTGATCGACCAGATCGCGACGCGCGGCACCGCGCATTCGCCCGTCTGGCAACGGCTGTTCTGGGCCGCGCTGCTCGGCGTAACGGCCGCGGTGCTGCTCGTCGCGGGCGGGCTCGGTGCGCTGCAGGCGATGACGCTGATCGCCGCGCTGCCGGTCGCCATCATCATGCTCGCGCTCTGCTACGGGCTGTGGCGTGGGCTCGCGGCCGACCGTGCGCACTATTCGCAGGAGATCGCGCCTGCGGCGAGCTTCTGGACCGGCCAGCACTGGCGCCACCGCCTGACGCACATCCTGCGGCAGACGACCGAGGCCGAGGCGCGCCAGTTCGTCGCCGAGACGGTCGAGCCCGCGCTGCGCAAGGTCGCCGACGAACTGCGCGCGGGCGGCGTCGATGCGCACGTGCAGCGCGACAACGACGACGCCGTGCGGCTCACCGTGCCGACCGCCGAGCACCGCGATTTCGTGTACGGCGTGCGCGTGACGGTGAAATCCGCGGCTGCGTTCCTGGTGCGCGAGGCGGCCGAGCCGGAAGCGGCGCGTGCGCACGTATACGGGATCGTCACGTTCTTCGAGGACGGGCGGCTCGGCTACGACCTCGAATACCTGCGCGGCGACGAAGTGATTGCCGACGTGCTGCGCCAGTACGAGCGTTACGTGTCGCTCGCGGCCGACAAGCGCACGCACCTGCTGAGCCGCGCGCCGGGACACGCGACGGAGGCCGAATGAGCACGCACGCCGCAGCCTTTGCCGCGCCGCGCCGGTCCGCCATGCCCGAAGGAGCCGCGCGATGAGCGGGCTCCTGCAAAGCCGCGCCGCCGACCTCGTCGCGCTCGGCACGCTTGCCTTGCTTTATCTCGGCGGAGCCGGCATCGCCCTGTGGCGGATTCGGGCCGCGACGCCGCGCGGCAAGCTCTATTGGGTCGTCTGCACGGCGCTGCTGGCGGGCGGCGCCGTCGCGATGGGCGACAACCTGTCGCCCGCACCGAACAGCGGTGAAATGCCACCCGGTTTCGCGCTCGGCGTCGAGGCCGTCCTGCTCGGCCTCGCGCTGGTTGCCGGTGGTTGCGCGTGGCTGATGCTGCGCGCGCGCAAACGCTGACGCGCGCATGTCGCGCGGCGCTGTTGCGGCATGCGCGAACAGCAATGCGCAGGGCCGGCAGGCGGCCCTTTCCCGATCCGCCTTTTATCGCAACGCGTTACGCGGACGGCGCACGCGCCGTCACGAGCCAGCACGCCGCGTCGAAGCGCACCTCCGCGCCGTGCACGTAACGCTCGAACGCGGCACGCACCGTGTCGACCACGCGCCGCCGCGCCGCGTCGTCCGCCTCCAGCAACGCGAGCCCGACCGGGCCCAGCCGCGCGATGTAGTCGTTCAGCGCTGGCTCGGGCAACGCGCACGCCATATCGACCGGCTCGATCACAATGTCGGTCCAGCCGCTGCCCGACAGCACCGACGCGATCCGCTGCCGGTCGCCGAACGCGAACTGCCCCGGCGCGCCGGGCCGGCGCGCGGGCAGGTTCGGCAGCAACGGCGCGGCGGCCCGCTCGGCCGTCGTCATGAACGGGTTGTCGGCCGCGCTGCGCCACGCGACGAACCGCATCTGCGCGTCCGGCCGCGCCGCGTGCCGCAGATGCGCAAACGCCCGGACCGGATCGTCGAAGAACATCACGCCCAGGCGCGACACGATCAGGTCGACGCTCGCGGGCTCGAACGCATGCGTCTGCACGTCCGCGCGCACGAAGCGGGCATGAATGCCGCTGCGTTCGGCGCGCGCCCGCGCGGCGTCGATCATCCGGGCCGAGATGTCGATGCCCGTGCATCGGGCTTCCGCGCCGAGCCGGCGCGCGATCGCGAGCGTGACCGCGCCCGTGCCGCAGCCGACGTCGAGCACGCCGCGCGCGGCCGACGCGGCCGCCGCATCGGCGAGCAGCGCCTCGAACGGCTCGAACATCCGGTCGAGCGCCGCCTGCGCATCGACCCATGCACGCCCCGACGGGCCATTCCACAGCGCCGATTGTTCGTCGTTGGGCAGGTTGGTTTCCATCGTCGCTTCCCCTTCTCGTTCGTTGATCATGAAGCGCACTATGCTGCTTCAAGCCGGCTTGAGGTCAAGGCCCCGGCCGCGATACCCGGCGATACCCGACGCGAAGGCGAGCCCCCCGTCGCGCCCCCGGTTTTTCACATTTCTTACATTCGCGCTGCGTATCGTTGACGGCTTTCCTACGGTGCCTCCCATGCGACGACTCCTCCCGCGCGCACTGCTCGCGCGCTGCGCCCCCCTTGTTGCCCTCGCCGCGCTGTCCGCGTGCTCGAATCACATCGACTCGCCGGCCGATCCGGCCAGTGCGTCGGTCAACGTCCAGGCCGCGTGGGTCGAGATCGGCGACGCGAACCAGGCGATCGCGCGCGTCATCACGAACTACACCCCCGCATCGGCCGGCGATCCGCTGTGTCCGCAACTGACCGTCGACGGCAAGCTGTCGCGCATGACGCTGCGCGCCGGCGCCGCGACCCTGGCCCAGCGCCCGACCGCCAGCGACCCGGCCGATTCGAAGCCGTCGAGCTTCCCGGTCTCCGTCTGCGAAACGACGTTGCCGGCCGATGCGCAGGCGGCGAGCGTCGCGGGCCGCACGCTGCCGCTGCCGAAAGCACAGCCGCAGCGCATCGCGATCATTGCCGACACCGGTTGCCGGATGAAAAAGGCCGACAACGCATGGCAGGCGTGCAACGACGCGACGGTCTGGCCGTTCGACACGATCGCGGCCAGCGTCGCGAAGCTGTCGCCCGACCTGGTGCTGCACGTCGGCGACTACCACTACCGCGAGAACGCCTGCCCGCCGGACATCGCCGGCTGCAAGGACAGCCCGTGGGGCTATGGCTGGGATACGTGGCAGGCCGACCTGTTCCGCCCGGCCGCACCGCTGCTCGCGAAGGCGCCGTGGGTCGTCGTGCGCGGCAACCACGAGGAATGCGCGCGCGCAGGCCAGGGCTGGTACCGCTTCCTCGACCCGCGACCGTATTCGGCCGCCCGCTCGTGCGACGATCCGGCCAACGACAACAACGCGAACTATTCGGAACCCTATGCGGTGTCGCTCGGCGGCGGCTCGCAGGTGATCGTGTTCGACACCGCAAAGGTCGGCCGCGCGCCGCTCAAGACGACCGACGCGCAATTCGGCATCTACCAGAAGCAGTTCCAGACGGTGGCCGCGCTTGCGTCGAAGGCCGGCATGACGACGACGATCTTCACGAACCATCATCCGATCCTCGCGTTCGCGCCGATCGCCGGCAGCACGCCCGCGCCGGGCAACCTCGCGCTGCAGTCGGTGATGGCGAGCCTCAACGCGCAGGCGTACTACCCGCCGGGCGTGCACGTCGCGCTGCACGGTCACGTGCACGACTTCCAGGCGATCAACTTCTCGTCCGGGCACCCGGCGACGATCGTGTCCGGCAACGGCGGCGACAATCTCGACGTCGCACTGCCCGACCCGTTCCCGGCCGGCCTGACGCCGGCACCGGGCGCCGTGATCGAGCGGCTGTCGCACAACAACAGCTTCGGCTTCCTGATCATGGAACGCCGCGCGGCACCGGCGACGGGCTGGGTGTTCCATGCGTATTCGGCGGCAGGCAAGCTGCTCGCGTCGTGCAACCAGTCGGGCACGACGCTCGCCTGCGACAAGACGGGGTTCATTGCGCCGTGAGTGAACAGGTTCGAGGTGACGGCCGCGTTGCGCGCGGCCGTCAAACGCTGCACACGCTTGCCGCGGCCGTGCTCGCCGGCCTGGCGCTGGTGGTGCACGCGGCGCACGCCGCGCCGTCCGAAACGGTCCTGCTCCCCGGCGCGCCGCCGTCGCGCGTCGTCGACACGATCGGCAACGGCACGCCGCAGGTGACGGGCAAGATCGACGCGGCCACCGCGCGCTTCGCGCCCGACCCGACGCTCGTCGCACTCGGCCGCCGGATCTTCTTCGACCGGCGGCTGTCCGAGCCGCGCGGCATGTCGTGCGCGGGCTGCCACGATCCGGGCCGCGCGTTCGCGCCGACGCTGTCGGCAGCTTCGCTCGCGGGGCCCGGCGTGCCGGAAGGCAGCCGGCCCGGGCGCTTCAGCCGGCGCAATGCGCCGTCGCTGCTCTATGTGCGCTACGTGCCGCGCCGCCACTTCTACCAGGACGACGATGCGCCCGCGCCGTCGCCGTTCGGCGGACTGTTCAGCGATGGCCGCGCGGATACGCTCGCCGAGCAGATCCGCGGGCCGCTGTTCGATCCGAACGAGATGAACAACCGGTCGCCGGCCGCGCTGCTGCGCAAGGTCAATGCGACCGAACTCGCGCCCGATCTCGCCGCGCGCTTCGGCACCCCGGTGCGGCGCGATCCCGAGCAACTCGTGCGCGCGCTGGGTTCGGCCGTGGAGGCCTATCTGCAGAGCGACGAGATGGCGCCGTTCACGTCGCGCTTCGACGCGTTCCTGCGCACCCGCAAGCCGCTCGCGCCGGCCGAGATGCGCGGCCTCGCGCTGTTCCGGAATCCGGACAAGGGCAACTGCATGACCTGCCACACGCTGTCGGACACGTCGAGCCGCCCGGAGCGCTCGCTGTTCACCGATTTCGGTTATGACGCGATCGCCGTGCCGCGCAACCGCGCGCTGCCGGCGAACCGCGATCCGCGCCATTTCGACAACGGGCTGTGCGACACCGCACGGCGGCTGCGCTGGCCCGAGCCGACGCAATGGTGCGGCTACCTGCGCACGCCGGGGCTACGCAACGTCACGGTCAAGCAGACCTTCATGCACAACGGCGTGTTCACGACGCTGCGCGACGCGGTCGCGTTCTACAACACGCGCTCGACCGACCCCGGCTTCTGGTATCACGGCGCCACGACGTTCGACGACGTGCCGGCCGCCTATCGCGGCAACATCAACGTCAACTCGACGCCGATGAACCGCCGGCCCGGCACGCCGCCCGCGCTGACCGACGCGGAAATCGACGACATCGTCGCGTTCCTCGGCGCGCTGACCGACGCGCGTTATACGGACATCGCCGCTCCTGCTGCCCCTGCTTCCCCCGCCGCCCGGATCGCCGCATCGCCGGACCGTCGAACCACCTCGCCGGCGCGCTGACCCTGGCCGAACGGCCAGCCGCAAGCGCGCCCGCTTGCGGTCGCCGCAAACACTGGTTATATTTACAGTACTGTATTTATGAACAGTGAGGTGCGCGATGGAACATCTGGTCCGAATCGTCAACGACACCGATCGCCAAGTGCTGGCGTGGCTTCGCGCCCAGGTCGGCGACGCCCGCGTCGAGCGCGCGGCGCGCCAGCTCGGGCATACGCGCAAGCCGTTTCCGTCGGCGGTCTGCCGGTATCTGGGCATGAGCGCGCCGGCCACGCTGCGCCAGGCCGAACGGCCGCGCGTCGCACGCGACTTCTCGGTCGGCGATCGTTACCTGTCGTTGATCCGCCAGCACCTCGCTTCGCACTCGGCCAGCCGCTGACATGACGTCCCGCCGCTGCGGCGGCGCGGCCGGCCGGAGCGATCGCGCGCCGGCCGCTGTCGTGCTTATGCGGCAGCAGCCGCGTCGCGTATCAGGCGGCCGAGCGTTTCGAATGCCGCCTCGTGCGCCGCATCGAACACGCGCGTGCACGCAAGCCGGATATAAGCGTCGAAGCGGTCGGAATTCAAGAAGATCGAACCGGGTGCGATCTTGACCCCGTGCGCCAGTGCGGCGTCGAACAGCGCGTCGGAGCGCACGCCTTCCGGCAACGCGATCCACAGCAGCATCCCGCCCGGCGGCTGGTTCATTCGGGTTCCGGCCGGGAAATGCCGCGCGATCGCGTCGATCGTCACATCGCGCTGCACACGCAACTGTTCGCGGAACCGGTGCAGATGGCGATCGAACGCGCCCGAGCCGACGAATTCGGCGGCAACGGCCTGCAGCAACGCGGCGTTGTGCCGGCTGTGCGCGAACTTCAGCATCTTCACGCGCGCATGCCAGCGCCCCGCACTCATCCAGCCGAGCCGCATCCCGGGGGCCAGCACCTTGTTGAACGACGGGCAGTAGATCACCGTGCCGTCGCGGTCCCATGCCTTGGCCGGCTTGACCGCCTGCGGCGCCTCGACGAGCTCGCGATACGGCTCGTCTTCGATCACGGCCACGCCGTGGCGCGCGCACAGCGCGACGAGCGCGGCCTTGCGTTCGTCGGGCATCACGCAGCCGAGCGGGTTCTGCAGGTTCGGCACGACGACCACGGCCCGAATGTCCGGATACGCGGTCAGCGCCACTTCGAGCGCCTTGATCGACAGGCCGGTCGTCGGGCTGGCCGGGATTTCCAGCGCGCGCAGGCCGAGGCTTTCGAGCAGCTGGATCAAGCCGAAGAAGGCCGGCGATTCGATCGCGATCGTGTCGCCGGGGCGTGCCACCGCACGCAGCGCGAGATTCACGGCATCGACGCCGCCGCTCGTCGACATCACGTCGTCCGGCGAAACGGTCACGCCGTACGACAGCGCGCGTTTGGCCATCGTCTGCCGGAATTCGGGCGAACCGCCGACGGGTCCCGCGTCGGTCAGCAACGTCGGCTTGCGCCGCAGCAGCCGGATCGCCAGCGCCTGCAGGCGCTCGGTCGGATACAGCGCGGCCAGCGCGGACGCGCCGCCGAGATTCAACGCATCGGTTGCCGCATTCGCGCGGTCGATCACGCGCGACACGCGTTCGTGCAGGCCCGCGAACGGCGGCTCGACGCTCAGCGGCGGCCCGTCGCTTTCCGGCAGTGTTTCGAGCGCGGCCGACGCGCGGCGCCGCACGAAGTAGCCGGAGCGCGGCTTCGCCTCGCACCAGCCCGTATCCTCGAGCCGCCGGAATGCCTGGATCGCGGTCGACAGGCTCACGCCGTGCTGCGCCATGAATGCGCGCACCGACGGCATCCGGTCGCCGGGCGACAGCGTGCCGGCCGCGATGATGCGGCGGTAATGTTCGGCGAGCCGTTCGTAAAGCGGCTCGCCGTCCATCGGCAAAGGCGTGCGGGATGCGTCGGCGAAAGGCGTCATGCGGGCCATCGTGCCCGCGCGTCCGGGTGCACGCCAGATACAGATTCCGGGAAAAACCACCGATACAGCGACGCAAAATCGGCACCTGCACCGCAACAGATTCCCGTCCCCTGAATCTGTCGTGCCCGCGCTGGTTTCCCTAACCTGACTGCACGCTGTCGCCTCGCCGTCGCGAGGCCGCGCAACAGGGAAAAGGAATCGCCATGCGGACGCAACATATCCGGCTCGACGCCGGGCAAAGCCACTTTGCGTGGTTCGACAAGGGCAGCCAGGTGATCGTGCTGGACGGCGCACTCGCGGTTACGCTGCGTCACGGCGGGCTCGACTGGCTGCCCGACTCGCCGCAGTACATTCGCCGCGTGCTCGACGAAGGCGAATGCCTGGTGCTCGAGACGGCCGGTCACGTGGCGTTGTCGGCCGGCGGCGCCGGTGCGGTCAGCACGGCGGTTGTGGAGCCTGCCGGCCGCAGAAGCGTGCTCGCAGCGTGCCGCGCGATCCTGCGCCGGCTGTCCGGGCGGGTGCGCGGCGGCCATCGTGTGCGAGAGCATTCCTGACGTCGCGCCTTGCCGGTTTGCCGGTTTGCCGGTTTGCCGGTTTGCCGACTCACCGACTCACCGACTCACCGACTCACCGACTCACCGACTCACCGATTCGTGGAGACGGCCACGCAGCCACCTCATCATCGCGGCAACGAGCGAACGCACTGCGCTCCGGCCATCCTCATCCGAAGAAATGGCGTTGTCCGCCGCAGCCTGCCCGGCACGCGGCGGCCATCGAATCACCGCACGTTCCTGCGGCGCTCGACCCACTCGAATATCGCCATCCCCGCCAGCATCGCGACGACGAACCCGATCCCCTTGGCCGATCCGAAGCCGATCGACACGATCGCGGGCCCCGGGCAGAACCCGGCCATCCCCCAGCCGATGCCGAACACCGCACTTCCGGCGACCAGGCGCACGGTGATCGCCCGCAAGGCCGGCAACTGCATCGGCAAGCCGAGCCACGACCGCGTCCTGCGTTTCGCCCACGCGAACGCGAACACGGCCACGCCCGTCGCCCCGGCCATCACGAACGCGAGCGACGGATCCCAGCGGCCCGCCAGGTCGAGAAAGCCGAGCACCTTCTGCGGATTGGCCATGCCCGACACGATGAGGCCGACGCCGAACAGCAGCCCCGCCAGAAACGCGAATCCTGCCTGCATGTCAGCCTCCCAGCACGTGCCGCTGCACGAATACGGTCACGAAGCCCGCGATCATGAAAGTCGCGGTCGCGACCACCGAACGCAGCGCGCCGCGCGACATCCCGCACACGCCGTGGCCGCTCGTGCAACCGCCCGCGTATCGCGTGCCGATCCCGACCAGCAGCCCGGCCGCCAGCAGCTCAGGCCAGCTTGCGTCTACCTGCGGCGTCAGACCGGCTCCGGCGACGCGCATCGCGATCGGTGCGGCGATCAGCCCGGCGACGAATGCGACGCGCCAGTCGCGCTCTCCGGAACCCGCCGTGAACAGGCCGCCGACGATTCCGCTGATGCCGGCAATCCGGCCGTTGAACGCGACGAGCCACGCGGCCGCGAGCCCGATCAGCACGCCGCCGGCCAACGACAGCCACGGCGTGAAATGAAGCGTATCAAGCTGCATCGCGCGTCCCCTTCGCGGCCGGGCCGCAGAACTGTTCGTACAGCACGCCCATCACCGCGATCGCGGCCGGGCTGTCGAGCGAATAGTGGATGTTCTTGCCTTCGCGCCGCGTGCGGACCAGCGCGTTGTCCCGCAATACGCCGAGCTGCTGCGACAGCGTCGGCTGGCGGATGTCCAGCGTCGTCTCGAGATCGCTCACGCAGCGCTCGCCCTGCGACAGTTCGCAGAGCAGCAGCAGCCGGTCGGGATTCGACAGCACCTTGAGGAACGCGCAGGCCGATTCGGCGGCTGCGCGCATCTGGTCGGGCTCGGGCAGCCCGGCGGGAAGATCGTGGTTCATCGGAGCGGGAAAACAATTAAAGAATAAATAATATATCAATTTATATAGCGTTGCTTCCTGCTATCTATCGGCGACCTTGCGCCCTGTTCGCTCAGGCTTGCTCGCCAGCGATCGCACAGGCGCCGACACACGCTTCGCGTCGGCGCGAACCATGTCGCGCGCCAGCGCCCTGCCGATGGAACTCGAGGGCCAGGGCGCGGTGTCGATGTACCGGTACCCCGAACCCCGACAGCGCGAATCGCGCAGCCGTGCCACGACGATCGAATGCCTGCGCGCCGGCGCGGCGCCTCAGGCAGGTAGATGGGAGAAAGTGAAAGTGGAGTGAATCGCGCGGCCCGGCGCAAACCGGGCCGCTCCGCTGCGACGCTTCACGCGCCGTCGCAGGACGCCGTGCCGTCCAGCATCAGCGTGCCGACCCGCGCGGGTATGAGCGGCGTACGCGGCACGGGCGGCGTCCAGCCGAACAGCGCCTGCGCGGCCGCACCGCAAACGCGGCCCTGACACGCGCCCATCCCGCAGCGCGACTGCAGCTTCGCGGCCGTCCAGCCCGGCTCCTGCGCGACCGCATCGAAGCGCACGTCCTCGCAGCGGCACAGCAGCGTATCGGGCCGCGCCAGCCGGCGGATCGGCTCGCGAATCGCAAAACGCTCGCGTACCGCATCTGCAAAAGTCTGCCAGTGCGCGCGCCGCGCGACGAGCGCGGCCAACGGCGCCGTCTGCCCGGTCGCCGCATAACCGGCGATTTCGCCTTCGACCATTGCCAGCTCGCTGCCGCCGACGCCCGTACACTCGCCGGCCGCGAAGTATCCGTCGCGGCTCGTACGCTGGTGCGCGTCGACCGCCACCGCGCCGTTCTCGATCCGGCAGCCGAGATGGCTCGGCAGCACGGTGTTCGGCACGAGGCCGAAGCCGCACGCGAGCCGGTCGCAGTCGACGTCGAACTCGCGATCGCCGTGGCGGATCCGCACGCGTTCGAGCCGCTTGTCGCCGAACGCCTCGACGACGTGCGCATCCGGCCGATAGGCGGCCGTGACGAGCTTCGCGGCCTGCGCGAGCTTCGACGGCCAGCGCCACAGCCCCGCGCCGAAGCCGGCCACGTCGCCCCATGCGGCCTGATCGAGCACGTGCGACACGCGCGCGCCGGCCTGACGCGCTGTCGCCGCGCTCGCCAGCAGCAGCGGCCCGCTGCCCGCGATCACCGTGCGCTGCCCGCGCACGTCGAGGCCGTACTTGATCAGCGCCTGCAAGCCGCCCGCGCCGGTGACGCCCGGCAGCGTCCAGCCCGGGAACGGCAGCAGCAGTTCGCGTGCGCCGCAGCAGAGAATCAGCGTCCGGAACTCGAGCAGCAGGCCGCGTTCGTCGTCCTCGAGCAGCAGCGTACCCGGCTGCGTTTCGGCGACGATGCGCGTCGCTGCGAGGTGCGTGACGTTCGGCTGCCGCAGTACGGCAAGGCGTTCGGCGGCGGCCGAAACCGGCGCGGCCGCTGCGCCTTGCCGCCAGATCTGCCCGCCCGCTCGCGGGTTGTCGTCGACGATCGCCACCGTTGCGCCGCTTTTTGCGGCGGCCCGCGCCGCCGACAGCCCGGCCGGGCCGGCGCCGACGATCGCGACGTCGACGCTCAGTCGTTCCTGTTTCATCTCGTCCGCTCCACCTGCATTCCATCGCGACACAGCGTCTGGCAAGCCAGCCGGCGGCGGCCGTCGATCGTCATCCGGCACTCCTGGCAGATGCCCATTCCGCAAAACGGCGCGCGCGCCGCACCCGTGCACGACACGCGCGTCATATCGTCGCCGCTCGCCGCGACGGCGGCCGCGACGGTCGCGCCGTCGGCCACCGTCAGCGCGCGGCCGTCCAGATGAATGATCATGTCAGCGCTCCGGCTACGGGGGACGCGGTCAGGAAGCGTCCCGGCAAATACGGTTCGATATCGATGGGCGGCCGTTCGCCGGCCATCTGCGCGGCGACGAGCCGCGCGCTGCCCGGCGCGGTCGTCACGCCGAGCCCTTCGTGCCCGACCGCGAGCCACACGCCCGGCCGCGCCGGGTGCTCGCCGAGCAGCGGCAGGCCGTCGGGGCTCGCCGAGCGGAAACCCGTCCATGAGCGGATCCCGTTCAGGTCGGCCAGATCCGGCAGGTAGCCGACCGCGCGGCGCAGCATCCGCGCGAGCACGGGCGGCTCGACGCGCGCGTCCTCGGTATCGAACTGGCGCGACGAGCCGATCAGCAACTGGCCGGTCGGCCGCGGCTGCACGTTGAACGCGACCGACGTGCCGTCGCTCGCATGCGCACTCGCCGCATAACCAAGCTCGACGAGCTGGTGCGACACGTGGCCCGGATAGCGGTCGGTGATCAGCAGATGGCCCTTTTTCGGGCGCAGCGGCAGTTCGGGCAGCAGCGTGCGTGCCGCGACACCGTTCGCGACGACCACGCGTTCCGCGCGCAATGTGTCGCCGCTCGCGAGCGTCACGCTTGGCCCGTCGACCGCAACGGCCCGGTCGCGGCGCAACGTGATGCGCGGGGCGCGCTGCAGCAGCCAGTTCGCGGTGACGGGCGCATAGAGGATCGCGTCGCCGGGAATCTTCAGTGCGCCGCCAAGCCCCGCGCGCAGCATCGGCTCCAGCTGCGCGAGCGTCGCCGCGTCGATCAGCTCGCCGGCCACGCCGTGCGCGGCAAGCGTCGCCTGCTTCGCGCGCGCGAGATCCATTTCGTGCGCGTCGGCCGCGAGCCACAACGTGCCGCAGTTGCGGTACGCGCAGCCTTCCGGCATCTCGCAGCTCAACGCGCGCCACAGTTCGATCGAGTAATGGCTCAGCGCGAGTTCGGCCGCGTTGTCGTCCATCGCGACGAGGTGGCCCATCCCCGCGCCGGTCGCGCCGCCGCTCGCGTCGTCGACGACGAGCACGCGCAGCCCGCGCTGCGCGAGTTCGTGCGCGCACGCCGCGCCGACGATGCCGGCGCCGATCACGACGACGTCGGTACTTGCGTTGCTCACGACACGATGCCCCAGCCGAACGGATCGTCTTCCTCGATCAGCAGCGTCGCTTCCGCGCTCAGGTGCGCGCTGCCGCGAATCGTCGGCACGATGCCGCCGTCGGCCTGCTCGTAGCTGGCCTGGAACACGCTGCCGATCACGCTCGCCTGCCGCCACACGGCACCCGGCGCGAGCTTGCCGTCGGCCGCGAGGCACGCGAGCTTCGCGCTCGTACCGGTGCCGCACGGCGAACGGTCATATGCGAGGCCGGGGCACAGCACGAAGCTGCGGCTGTCGTGCTCGGCATCGTCGGCGAACAGCTCGATATGGTCGATCTCGCCGCCGTTCGCGCCGGTGATGCTCGCGCGTTCGATCCCTTCGCGCACGGCCGACGCATACGCGGTAAGCGCCGCGACGTTGTCGCCGGCGACGCGCTGCCCGTGGTCGCTGATCAGGAAGAACCAGTTGCCGCCCCATGCGATGTCGCCCTTCACGGGCCCGTAACCCGGCACGTCGACCGCGACACCCTTCGCGTGCCGATACGCGGGTACGTTGCGCACGCTGACCGACAGGTCGTCGTGCAGCGTCGCCTCGACGGTGCCGACGGGCGTTTCGATCAGATGAATGCCGGGCCGGATGCGCCCCATGTGATGCAGCGTGCGCACGACGCCGATCGTGCCGTGCCCGCACATGCCGAGATAGCCGCTATTGTTGAAGAAGATCACGCCGGCCGCCGCGTCGGGCGATACCGGTTCGCACAGCAGCGCGCCGACCAGCACGTCGCTGCCGCGCGGCTCGAGGATGCACGCGGTGCGATAACGATCGTGCTCGCGCGCGAGCACGTCGCGCCGCTCGGCCATCGTGCCGCTGCCGAGCGAAGGGAAACCGGACACGACGAGCCGAGTGGGTTCGCCGCCCGTGTGCGAATCGATGATCTGGATGCGCTTCATCATGAGCCGTCCGAAGTGGGGAAAGGAGCATAGCTTCCTCCGTCGCGCGTCCATCCGCTTGTGGCTTTTCGATAAGGACGACGACGAAATCGGCATAGTGCGAGGCGCCCTTCGCGCATCGGGCGGCCGCTGTGCCGATTTCGTCATTTTGCTCCGCGATACGACTCAAGCGTGATGGGCATTTGCGCGGCGATACTGGTTGCCACACCGACACACCTGTCGGCCGACCGATACGAACGTAGGAGATTTCAGTGAGCCGCAAAGCCATTCAGTGGACCGGGGTTTTCCCGGCCGTCAGCACCCAGTTCAAGCCGGACTTTTCCCTCGACATCGACGCCACGCACCGCGTGGTGAAGAACCTGGTGAACGACGGCGTGTCGGGCCTCGTGGTCTGCGGCACGGTCGGCGAAAACACGTCGCTGTCGACGAGCGAGAAGCTCCAGGTGATCGAGGCAGCGCGCGACGCGGCCGGCGGCAAGATTCCGGTGATCGCCGGCATCGCCGAATTCACGACCGAATTCGCGCGCAACACGGTGCGCGAAGCGCAGCGCGTCGGCGTCGACGGCGTGATGGTGATGCCCGCGCTGGTCTACTCGGCGAAGCCGCATGAAACCGCCGCGCACTTCCGCGCGGTCGCGACGAGCACCGACCTGCCGGTGATGGTCTACAACAACCCGCCGATCTACAAGAACGACGTGACGCCCGACGTGCTGATCGCGCTGCAGGACTGCGAGAACATCGTCTGCTTCAAGGATTCGTCGGGCGACACGCGCCGCTTCATCGACCTGCGCAATGCGGTCGGCGATCGCTTCGTGCTGTTTGCCGGCCTCGACGACGTCGTGGTCGAGAGCATCGCGGTCGGTGCCGAAGGTTGGGTGTCGGGCATGTCGAATGCGTTCCCGAAGGAAGGCGAGACGCTGTTCCGCCTCGCGAAGCAAAAGCGCTTCGACGAAGCCCTCGCGCTGTACCGCTGGTTCATGCCGCTGCTGCACCTCGACGCGCGCCCCGACCTCGTGCAGTGCATCAAGCTGTGCGAAGAGCTGGTCGGCCGCGGCAGCGCGGTCACGCGCCCGCCGCGCCTCGCGCTGCAGGGCGACACGCTCGCGGAAGTGAAGGCAATCGTCGCGAAGGCGCTCGAAACGCGCCCGGCGCTGCCCGACGTCGGTCTCTGATCGACTTCCCCTGCGGCCGCGCGCGGGCCTCCCCCCTGCGCGCCGCCGTCTCCGGTCCGGCATGGCCTGCGGGCCCGTTCGCCCCGGCGCCCGCCTGCGCCGCGCGTGAACGGCCCGCGGCCCGCCCCGGTCGTTCGAACCGGGCGACGCCGGCCGGCAGGCGTGCGCGCGGCTCCGTCGGAGCGCGGCGCACTCGACGCCTGCACCGCCATTCCCTCAGGAGACAAGCCCATGCCAGGCCAAGGCAACGCTCACCCGTCGGTCCCGCTTTCCCGTGCCGTGCACCCCGACGCGGGTCACGGCAAGTTCAAGAAACAGTTGTCGCTGACCGATCTCACGTTCATCGGTCTCGGCGCCATTTTCGGTTCGGGCTGGCTGTTCGCCGCGAGTCACGTGTCGACGATCGCGGGCCCGGCCGGCATCTTCTCGTGGCTGCTCGGCGGCTTCGCGGTGCTGCTGCTCGGCATCGTCTACTGCGAACTCGGCGCCGCGCTGCCGCGCGCGGGCGGCGTGGTCCGCTACCCGGTGTTCTCGCACGGCCCGCTGCTCGGCTACCTGATGGGCTTCATCACGCTGATCGCGTTCTCGAGCCTGATCGCGATCGAAGTCGTCGCCGCGCGCCAGTACGCGGCCGCGTGGTTTCCGGGCCTCACCGTCGAAGGATCGAGCGACCCGACGACGATCGGCTGGTTCGTGCAGGCAGCACTCCTCTGCTTCTTCTTTTACCTGAACTATTCGAGCGTGAAGACGTTCGCGAAGGCAAACAACATCATCAGCATCTTCAAGTTCATCGTGCCGCTCGCGGTGATCGGCGTGCTGTTCACGTTCTTCAAGCCCGCGAACCTGACCGTGCACGGCTTCGCGCCGTTCGGCATGCCGGGCATCGAGATGGCCGTGTCCGCGGGCGGCATCATCTTCGCGTACCTCGGGCTCACGCCGATCGTGTCGGTCGCGAGCGAGGTGCGCAATCCGCAGCGCACGATCCCGATCGCGCTGATCCTGTCGATCCTGCTGTCGACGCTGATCTACGTGCTGCTGCAGCTCGCGTTCATCGGCAGCATCCCGACCGCGATGCTCGCCGGCGGCTGGCACGACATCAGCAAGGCATTCACGCTGCCGTACCGCGACATCGCGCTCGCGCTCGGCGTCGGCTGGCTCGCGGTGATGGTCGTCGCCGACGCGATGATCTCGCCGAGCGGCTGCGGCAACATCTACATGAACGCGACGCCGCGCGTGGTCTACGGCTGGGCGAAGACGGGCACGTTCTTCAAGGTGTTCACGCGCGTCGACGAAGCGTCGGGCATCCCGCGCGCGGGCCTGTGGCTCACGTTCGGCCTCGCGATCTTCTGGACGATGCCGTTCCCGTCGTGGGAAGCGCTGATCAACATCGTGTCGGCCGCGCTGGTGCTGAGCTATGCGGTCGCGCCCGTCTCGGTCGCCGCATTGCGCCGAACCGCGCCCGACCTGCCGCGGCCGTTCCGCGCGAGTGCGTTCGGCATCACCGGCCCCGCGTCGTTCGTGATCGCCGCGCTGATCGTCTACTGGTCGGGCTGGAGCACGGTGTCCTGGCTGCTCGGCCTGCAGATCGCGATGTTCGTCATCTATCTCGCGTGCCGCCGCTGGGTGCCGACCGCGCACCTGAGCCTCGCCGAACAGGTGCGCTCGTCCGCGTGGCTGATCGCGTTCTACGCCGCGATGATCGTGCTGTCGTATCTCGGCGGCTTCGGCGGCACGGGCCGGCTCGCGCATCCGTACGACACGGTCGTGGTCGCGGCCGTCGCGCTCGTCATCTATTACTGGGGCGCGAATACCGGCGTGCGTTCCGACAAGCTGCAGCTCGACGACGACGAGGACTGACGCACCCGCTCCCTTTTCGCACCATCACTCCGGCCGGGCGCACCACGCCCGGCCCCTGTTTTTTTCCGAGGAAAATCATGCAACTCACAGGTCAGGTCCTGATCGGCCAGTCCGCCGTCGCCGGACAGAACGGCACCCTTCACGCGATCGCCGCCGCGACCGGCGAGCCACTCGAACCCGCTTTCGGCGGCGCGAGCCTGCACGACCTGGAGACGGCCTGCGCGCTCGCCGACGACGCGTTCGACACGTATCGCGAAACGACGCTCGACGCGCGCGCCGCGTTTCTCGACGCGATCGGCAGGCACATCATGGCGCTCGGAGACGACCTGATCGAGCGCTGCGTCGCCGAAACGGGCCTGCCGCGCGCACGCGTCGAAGGCGAACGCGGCCGCACGGTCGGTCAGCTCGCGCTGTTCGCATCGCTGGTGCGCGACGGCGGTTTTCTCGACGCGCGGATCGATCCGGCACGCCCCGAGCGCAAGCCGCTGCCGCGCGTCGACCTGCGCCTGCGCAACGTTGCGGTCGGGCCCGTCGCCGTGTTCGGCGCGTCGAACTTCCCGCTCGCGTTCTCGGTGGCCGGCGGCGATACGGCCTCGGCGCTCGCGGCCGGCTGCCCGGTGATCGTCAAGGCGCATTCCGCGCATCCGGGCACGTCGGAACTCGTCGGCCGCGCGATCCAGCAGGCCGCGCGCGAATGCGGAATGCCGGCCGGCGTGTTCTCGCTGCTGTTCGACGCGTCGCGCGAGATCGGCCAGGCACTCGTCGCCGATCCGCGCATCAAGGCCGTCGGCTTCACCGGCTCGCGCCGCGGCGGCGTCGCGCTGATGCATATCGCGGCCGCACGCCCCGAGCCGATTCCCGTCTATGCGGAAATGAGCTCGATCAATCCGGTGCTGCTGTTTCCCGCCGCGCTCGATACGCGTCACGACACCATCGCGCCGCAGTTCGTCGCATCGCTCACGCTCGGCGCCGGCCAGTTCTGCACGAACCCGGGCCTCGTGCTCGCGGTCGACGGCCCCGCGCTGCGCGCGTTCGAAGCCGCGGCGGCCGATGCCGTGCGCGCGGCGGCCGCGCAGACGATGCTGACGCCGCACATCCACGCAAGCTATGCGCAAGGCGTCGCGGCGCTACGCGGGCACGAGGCGGTCGAATTGCTGGCGGAAGGCGTCGAAGGCAGTCGCTACCAGGCCCGCGCGGCGCTGTTCGCGACGTCGGCCGACGCGTTCATCGCGCGCCCCGAACTGCGTGAAGAAGTATTCGGCCCCGCTTCGCTGATCGTGCGCTGCCCGGACGCCGATACGCTGCATCGCGTGCTGAAGTCGCTCGAAGGCCAGTTGACGATCGCCGCACATCTCGCCGACGGCGACGCGGCGCTGTTCGCCGCGCTGCGCCCGACGCTCGAACGCAAGGCCGGCCGCATTCTCGTCAACGGCTTCGGCACCGGCGTCGAGGTCGGCCACGCGATGGTGCACGGCGGCCCGTTCCCGGCGACGTCCGACACGCGCACGACGTCCGTCGGCGCACGCGCGATCGAGCGCTTCCTGCGCCCCGTGTCGTACCAGGACCTGCCGGACGCGCTGTTGCCGGAAGCGATCCGCAACGGCAATCCACTGAACGTGCCGCAGCGCATCGACGGCGTGCCCGCGCCGCGCGAGGTGAACCATGTCTGAGCAAACCGCCGAAGTCGTCCTGCCGCTCGATGAAGTCCATGCGCTCGCGCTGCGCGTGCTGACGCACAACGGGATGTCCGATGCGCATGCGCGGGCGATCGCCAATGTCATCATGCAGGGCCAGCGCGACGAATGCCACTCGCACGGCGTGTACCGGCTGCTCGTCTGCGTGCGTTCGCTGAAGAAGGGCAAGGTCGATCCGCAAGCGGTGCCGACGCTGCGCCGGCTGTCGTCGTCGATCGTCGCGGTCGACGCGCATCGCGGCTTCTCGCTGCTGAGCTTCGAAACCGGCCTGCCCGTGCTCGTCGAGATGGCGAAGCAGCACGGGATCGCCGCGATGGCGATCAACCACTGCTACCACTTCTCCGCGCTGTGGCCCGAGGTCGAGGCGATCGCGGCCGAAGGGCTGGTCGGCATCGCGATGAACCCGAGCCACAGCTGGGTCGCGCCGGAAGGCGGCCGCGAGCCCGTGTTCGGCACGAACCCGATCGCGTTCGCGTGGCCGCGCCCGGGCGGCGAGCCGTTCGTGTTCGATTTCGCGACGAGCGCGATCGCGCGTGGCGACATCGAGCTGCACGCGAAGCAAGGCAAGGCGATTCCGCCGCACTGGGCGATCGACGCCGACGGCCAGCCGACCACCGATCCGAAGGCCGCGCTGCAGGGTGCGATGCGCACGTTCGGCGGCCACAAGGGCTCGGCGCTCGCGGCGATGGTCGAATTGCTCGGCGGCGCGCTGATCGGCGACATGACGAGCCGGGAATCGATGGATTTCGACGAAGGCGTCGGCGCGACGCCGTGCCACGGCGAGCTCGTGATCGCGTTCGATCCGAAGGTGTTCCTCGGCGACGATCTCGACGCGGGGCTCGCGCGCGGCGAGCGGATGTTCGGGTCGATCGTCGCGCAAGGCGCGCGGTTGCCGTCGCAACGGCGCTTCGACGCCCGCGCGCGCAGCATCGCGAACGGCGTGCGGATTCCGCAGGCGCTTTACGACGAGATCCTGACGCTGCTCGACTGATGCCGGAGCGCGGGAGTGGCGCGGTTGGATCGTCGATAAAAGCGCGATCCGGCCGCCTCCCGAACCGGCCGCGCGGGCATGCCGCAGCCGCTCGCGCGTTTCGCGCCGCGCACGCCGCACGCGCCGGTTGCCGGCCCCGCGGGCGCCACGCCCCCGGCGGCTGTGGGATAATCGCCCGGTTTGCCCAGGGCGCAGCTCAAGAGGTTGTTCGCACGGGCGCGAGAGAGGCCTTTATTCCCGTGCCTCCACCCTTTTCCGCGATATTTCTTCAGCAACCACAATGCCCACTTACCGTTCCAAAACCTCCACCGCCGGCCGCAACATGGCAGGTGCGCGCTCGCTGTGGCGCGCCACCGGCATGAAAGACGACGATTTCTCGAAGCCGATCATCGCGGTCGTCAACTCGTTCACCCAGTTCGTGCCCGGGCACGTGCACCTGAAGGATCTCGGCCAGCTCGTCGCGCGCGAGATCGAGGCCGCCGGCGGCGTCGCGAAGGAGTTCAACACGATCGCGGTGGACGACGGCATCGCGATGGGCCACGACGGCATGCTGTATTCGCTGCCGAGCCGCGACATCATCGCCGACTCGGTCGAATACATGGTGAACGCGCACTGCGCGGACGCGATGGTGTGCATCTCGAACTGCGACAAGATCACGCCGGGGATGCTGATGGCCGCGATGCGCCTGAACATTCCGGTGATCTTCGTGTCGGGCGGCCCGATGGAAGCCGGCAAGACGCGCCTCGCGAACCCGGTCACCAAGACCGTCGAACTGAAGAAGCTCGACCTCGTCGACGCGATGGTGATCGCGGCCGACCAGTCGTATTCGGACGCCGACGTCGCCGAAGTCGAACGCTCGGCCTGCCCGACCTGCGGCTCGTGCTCGGGCATGTTCACCGCGAACTCGATGAACTGCCTGACCGAAGCGCTCGGCCTGTCGCTGCCCGGCAACGGCACGGTGGTCGCGACGCACGCCGATCGCGAGCAACTGTTCAAGCGCGCCGGCCGCCGCATCGTCGAACTGACGCGCCAGCACTACGAGCAGGACGACGAACGGGTGCTGCCGCGCTCGGTCGGCTTCAAGGCGTTCGAGAACGCGATGACGCTCGACATCGCGATGGGCGGTTCGACCAATACGATCCTGCACCTGCTGGCGATCGCGCAGGAAGCCGGCATCGACTTCACGATGAAGGACATCGACCGCCTGTCGCGCACCGTGCCGCAACTGTGCAAGGTCGCGCCGAACACGAACAAGTACCACATCGAGGACGTGCACCGCGCAGGCGGCATCATGGCGATCCTCGGCGAGCTCGAGCGCGCCGGCAAGCTGCACACCGACGTGCCGACCATCCACGCACCGACACTGAAGGACGCGCTGGACCAGTGGGACATCGTGCGCACGCAGGACGAAGCGGTCCGCACGTTCTACCTGGCCGGCCCGGCCGGCATCCCGACGCAGGTCGCGTTCAGCCAGAACACGCGCTGGCCGAGCCTCGACCTCGACCGCGCCGAAGGCTGCATCCGCTCGTACGAGCATGCGTTCTCGAAGGAAGGCGGCCTCGCGGTGCTGACGGGCAACATCGCGCTCGACGGCTGCGTGGTGAAGACGGCCGGCGTCGACGAAAGCATCCTCGTGTTCGAAGGCTCGGCTCACGTGACCGAATCGCAGGACGAAGCGGTCGAGAACATCCTGAACGACAAGGTCAAGGCGGGCGACGTGGTGATCGTGCGCTACGAAGGCCCGAAGGGCGGCCCCGGCATGCAGGAAATGCTCTACCCGACCAGCTACATCAAGTCGAAGGGGCTCGGCAAGGCATGCGCGCTGCTGACGGACGGCCGCTTCTCGGGCGGCACGTCGGGCCTGTCGATCGGTCACTGCTCGCCGGAAGCGGCAGCGGGCGGCGCGATCGGCCTCGTGCGCGACGGCGACAGGATCCGCATCGACATCCCGAACCGCACGATCGACGTGCTGGTATCGGACGAGGAACTGGCGCGCCGCCGCGAAGAGCAGAACGCGAAGGGCTGGAAGCCGGCGCAGCCGCGTCCGCGCAAGGTGTCCGCGGCGCTGAAGGCATACGCGAAGCTGGTCATGTCGGCCGACAAGGGCGCGGTGCGCGACGTGTCGCTGCTCGACGACTGACGGGGCGGCCTACCGACGACGGGCGGCCAGCCGGCAACGCGTAGCCGATCCGGCCGCGGGCCACACAACCTCCCGCTCGCCCCATCCAGAAGCCGCTCTCCGGAGCGGCTTTTTTTCGTCCTGCGCGCGGAGCAACCGCGGCGCCGGCGCTGTCAGCGACGGAATTCGTCGGATCCGACGCCACCACCGCCGCCGTGGCTACCGCCGCCGTTTCCGCCACCTTGCGGCCGCGCGTAACCGCCGCCGCCGCCACCACCACCGCCTCCTCCCTGACGCACCGGCGGCGGCATCGTACGGGCTTCACCGCCCGGTGCGGGTGACGGACGCGATACGGCCGGCGGCGGGCTTGCCGGACGAGCATTGCCCGCCGCGCCCGGCATCGGTGCGGGCGCAGGTGCCGCCGCCGGCGGCGGCGTGCGGTTCGCGCCGTTCCAGCCGCCGCGCGTGGCCGACGGCCGCGCATCATGCTGCCCCTGCGGCGGGCCGCCCGGTGCGACCTGCCTCGGCCCGCCCGGCTGCGGACGGCCCTGTCCCGGCGGGAACCCGCCGGGGCCGAGCCGCGGTTCCGCGCGATGCTCCCAGCGATCGCGGTCGTGGAACCACGGACGGTGCCGGTAATGACGATCCCAGTACGCGCCGATCGCGAAACCGGTCACCGGGACACCGATGATCGCGCCGTATTCGAGCAACGGCACGTAGTTGCCCTGGTACGGATACTCGAGCAGCTGCGCATCGATCCAGCCGCGCACGCCCGGCAGCGCGACATCGCACCACGAGTAGTCGCTCAGGCAGCCGAATACCTCCAGCGCCGTGTCGGGCGGGATCTGCGCGACCACCGGATAATCGGGCGCCGGCCCGGCGTACAACTCGGCCGGCGAGTTCGTGTAAGCGCTGCTCTGCGCATCGGCGACGCCCGGCGCGGCCGCGAGGCCAAGCAGGACGACGCACAGACTTCGAACAATCGTGTTCCTCATGATGCTCTCCCGCGCGGCCCCGCCGCGCGCCCGTCAGTGCCGATGGCCGCCGCCCCAGTGGCCGCCACCCCAATG
>NZ_WHNU01000015.1:0-161489 GCF_009362305.1 Burkholderia sp. BE17 | reverse complement strand
GGATGGTGGATGGCGTTCGCCGATTCTGCGCAAACGCATTCAAACGCGGCAGACGGCAGGGTCGGGAAGCGGGGAAATACGGCGAGGAGGGAAATGGCCGGCCCGTCGATCGGGCGTATGGCAGCGGCTGATGAAGCCGGAAAGGGGCGCCGGTCTGGCCGGCGATGGGGCGGCCCGGCAGGCCGCCGGGCCGATGCTCGCGTCGGGTGCCGACGCCGTCGGCGCGACGGTGCGCAGGTCGCGCACCGTGCCGCGCCAGCGGCGATCAGTCCCAGTCGCGGTGGTGATGATGCTTGTGGCGACGATAGCCGCGATCGCCGCGATAACCGCGATCGCCGTAATCGCGCTCGTACGAGCTGCGCGACATGTTGCCGCCGAGCGCCGCGCCCGCGCCGCCGCCGACCGCCGCGCCCAGCAGGCCGCCCGTGCGGCCGCCCATCGCGTTGCCTGCCGCGGTACCTGCGCCGCCGCCGAGTGCGCCGCCGATGATCGCGCCGGTGCGCTCGCGACGGTTCGACGTCACCGCACCACCCGCGCCGCCGCCGATGGCGCCGCCGATTACCGAGCCGGTGCTGCCGCCGACCGCGCCGCCGACCGCTGCGCCGGCAACCCCGCCGAGCGCGCCGCCAAGCGCGTTGTTCAAGTCACCGGCCAATGCCGGCAGTGCAGTCGTGCCGGTCAGCGCGGCGACGACGAGAGCGGGGGCGATTTTCTTCCACATTCCCGTATTCTTCCTTGTTCGCAATCTGGTTATCGAAGGTCCGCTCGGTACGACGATCTGAATCGATCGACGTCGGTTCAGGCATTGTGCCGAACCCCGGACCAATTCATTTCAACGAGCTTGCGGCGAAGAATAGCACCGGTCCCACACCCTTGCCGTGGACATTCTGGTAACAAGTTGTTTGCGAATAACGGCCCTCGAACGCGCCCCTCGAAATCGCCCGAAACCCTTTCCGGCATTGGCTTCGGCGAGGATCGAGCCATGCGGAATGGCAGGCGGGCCACGTGCGCCGTCGCACGTTCGAGACACACGTGGCAACACATCGGGCACGTGTCGTGAGCGCGCGCCGAAACGACGGTCTGGGATGGGATGAGGGGTCAGTACACGCGGGGCAGCAGCCGCCAGGTCCGCGCGCAATACGCATCGTATTCGGCGCCGAATTGCGAACGCAGCAGCGCTTCCTCGGAGCGGATGCGCGCGACGAGCGGCACCGTCATCAGCGCGACCAGCAGCACGCCGACGCCCGAGCGGAACGCGAGCGCCCAACCTACCGAATTGACGAGCAGGCCGAGATAGCTCGGGTTGCGAATGCGGCGGTAGATGCCGTCGGTCACGAGCGTATGGCCCGGCTGGATCGCGACGAGCCCGCTGAAGCGCTTGCCGAGCACGAACACGGGCCAGATGCGCAGCGCCCCGCCCGCGATGTACAGCGCGACGCCGAACCATCGCACCGTATCGCCGCCGAAGGTCCAGACATCGAGCCGGTCGGTCAGCGCGGGCAGATACGCGAGCAGCAAGCCGCTCACCGCGAATGCCGCGAGCACCCAGCGGTTGTCGCGGCTCTCGCGCTCGCCGGCGCTCAGGTTGCCTTCGGTGAACATCGCGACGACGGCCATCGCGAGCGTCGCGACGACGACGGCGATCAGCGGCGGATGCGAGAAAAAGGCAGCGAGCCCGCCGAAACCGAGCACGGCGAGCCCGAGATAGACGAGCGTGGATACGCCCGACAGGACAGCGACCTTGCGTGTGACGGGCATGGCTGCCTCACTGGAGATGCGCTTTCCTGTGAAGTATAGGAACCGCACGCACGATGCGCAGCGCGCCGTCGTCATGCGGCGCGCGAATCCGCGCGAATCGTCCGGTGAAGGCAGCGAACCGGTGCGGGCAAGGCCCGCGCCGGGTGCGCGGTCAGCGGATGCGGAAGTTGCCGCCGATCCCGACGCTGACGGGCGGCGCGTAATACGCCGGCGCGTAGCCGTAGTAGGCAGGCGCGGGCGCGTAACCGTACGGCGGCGCGACGTAGCAGCCGGACAGGCCGCCGATCAGGGCAAGCGTGATGAGAAGTCTGGACATGGCTCGATTCCCGGCGCGAAAGACGAATGACACCTTGCGAAGACCACGCCGCCGCGCGGGGCGGCGGCCGGCACGAAGAGGCGATCCGCTCTTCCTGTCGCTCGATGAAGTAATGCGCGGAGTCTAGCGCCGGGATTGCCGAGCCGAGTTTCGCCGGCGGTTACACGTGTTACTTCGCGTGACCGCCGAAACAGGCGATGGCGGTGGGGCGGCCGGCCGGTCTCAGCCGCCGCGCCGCGCCGCCTGCCGTCGATTCGTTATACGAAACGCGCGCGAATGCGCTGCGCGATCGATTCGAGCGTTGCCGCGTCGGCGATGTCGCGCGAATGCATCCGCAGCTCGGCGCCCTCCCAGCGCGGGATCACGTGGAAGTGCACGTGCGGGACCGTCTGGCCCGCCGCCGCGCCGTTGAACTGGCCGATGAACACGCCGTCCGGCTCGAGCGCCGCGCGCACCGCCGCCGCGACGCGCTGCGTCATCCGGATGCCGGCCGCGGCCGCATCGCCGGACAGCTCGAAGATCTGCGCGGCCGGCTCCTTCGGGATCACGAGCACGTGACCGTCGGCCTGCGGCATCAGATCCATGATCGCGAGAGTCGCGTCGTCTTCCGCGACCTTCACGCACGGCAGTTCGCCGCGCAGGATTCTGGCGAACGGGTTGTTGTTGTCATAGGACATGGCGTTTTCCGATTACGGTTGGACTGGGTGAGCATTCGATGCCGGACGATTATCGGCCTTCGGCGCTCGATATTTCAACTTGTCAGGTCGTGTCGCCACTGCAGCGAACAATCGATGCCGGCGCATGCAACATGCCTAACCGGATGGAATAAGCAGCCGTCACCATCCGTTTATTTCGAGCGCGGGTTCGCGCGGCAAGATCGCGAACCCGTGCCGGACACCCGTCGGCTGCGCTGGCCGGCAGCCGGGATGACTGCTCGCGTTCATCAACCGGAGTCATGCCATGGACCCTCTCCCCACCTGTCGTTCCCCCGCCCCGCCCTTCTTCGCCGCGCACCCGCAGGCGTTCGCGCGCGCGTCGCACGTGATCGCGCGCACGTTACGCCGTGCGGCGTGCGCAGCCGGGCTGGCCGCCTTGTCGTCGACGTTCGCGTGGGCCGGCGGCAGCGACATCATCCTGCCGGTTTCGTCGGTCACCGCATCGACCGTGCCCGCCAACGGCGATCTCAATCCGTACGGCATCGCGTTCGTGCCGCGCGGCGTGCCGACCTGGAGCCCGTTGAAACCAGGTGACGTCGTCGTGTCGAACTTCAACGCGGCGTCGAACCTGCAAGGCACCGGTACGACGATCGTGAAGCTGTCGCCAGGCAATACGCCGGCAACGTTCTTCCAGGGTAGCAATCTGGGCCTGACGACCGCGCTCACGGTGCTGCGCAGCGGCTTCGTGCTGGTCGGCAACCTGCCGACGCCGGACGGCAAGACCGTCGTCGCGCCGGGCTCGCTGCTCGTCATCAATCCGGCGGGCAATCTCGTCACGCAACTGGTCAGCGCCACGCTGCTCGACGGGCCGTGGGACATGACCGTGATCGATCGCGGCCAGCGCGTGACCGCGTTCGTGTCGAACGTACTGAACGGCACGGTCGCACGGATCGAACTGGCGATCGGCAACGACGGCGTCACGATGCTGCCGGGCTCGCGCATCATCGCGTCGGGCTACGTGAACCGGACCGATCCCAACGCGCTCGTCGTCGGCCCGACCGGCCTCGCGTACGACCCGAACATCGACGTCCTGTATGTCGCGTCCACCGGCGACAACGCGGTGTTCGCGATCCAGAACGCCGCGTCGACGAACCGCAACGGTGGCGTCGGACGGATGATCTACTTCGACGCAAAGCACCTGCACGGCCCGCTCGCGCTGGCGCTCGCGCCGAACGGCCATCTCGTGACCGCGAACGGCGACGCGGTCAACCCCGATCCGCTGCAACCGAGCGAGATCGTCGAATTCACGGTGGACGGGCGCTTCGTCGCGCAGATGCAGGTCGATACCGCGCCGGGCTCGGCATTCGGCCTTGCGTTCGGGCACGGCAGCAAAGGCCAGCTGCAATTCGCGGCCGTCGACGACAACACGAATACCGCGACGGTCTGGACACTGCGTTCGGACAATGACAACTCGCAATGACGCACCACGTGGACGGGCCGCATGCGGCCCGTCCACATGCGCGATCGACACATACGATTCACACACGCCGGGCAACCTCCGCCCGACCGACGCCACCCGGCGTCGCCAGCACCCGCGATTGCCACCGCTTGCCCGAACCTGCGACACTGCCGGTTCATCGCCCGCCCGCAGACAACCGAGGACGCCCGCGCATGACGACACCCATCAAGCCATTGATCCGACGGGGCGCCGCCCTCGTGCTGCTGGCCGCACTCGGCTATGCGGGATACATGCTGTCGCGGCTCGCGCCGATCGCCACCGGCTATGCGGCGAAGGCGCTGTGTTCCGGCGTGTTCGTGTCGGGCCGCCCGGCCGCGTCCGTGATCGACATCGACATCATGGCCGGCGTGCATCCGCTGCTGAAACTGGTGCGCCCGTCGCTCGATCCCGACCATCGTCGCGCGGCGGCAACCTTCGCCGGTTTCGCCGAGCGCGAAGCCGACTTCCGGCCCGGACTCGGCTGCACGCTCGCGCTCGGGCCGTCGCCCGGCGCGTTGCCTGCCACATTGCCTGCCCTCCCCGATCCGCCGCCCGCGCAGCCGGCACCCGTCGCGCCACCCGCCGGCATCGATACGCACAGGCTGCAGACCGCGCTCGACCGCGCATTCGACGAGCCCGATCCGGCAAAACCGCGGCGCACACGCGCGGTCGTCGTGATGTGGCGCGGCCAGGTAATCGCCGAACGCTATGCGCCCGGCTTCACGGCCGACACGCCGCTGCCCGGCTGGTCGATGACGAAGACCGTGACGGCCGCGCTGGTCGGCACGCTCGTCGCACAGCACAAGCTGTCGCCCGATGCGTCGGCGCTGCTGCCCGAATGGCGCGGCAGCGGCGACCCGCGCGCGGCCATCACGCTCGACGAGTTGCTGCGGATGACGAGCGGCCTGCAATTCAACGAGGACTACGACGACCCGCTGTCCGATGTCGCCGTGATGCTGTTCACGCAGCCCGATACCGCGCAGTTCGCGTCGGCGAAACCGCTCGCCTCGACACCCGGCAAGCAGTGGTACTACTCGAGCGGCACGAGCGCGATCGTCGCGCGCGTGATGCGCGAAGCGATGGGCGGCAGCGACGATGACTACCTCGCGTTTCCGCGCCGCGCGCTGTTCGCGCCGCTCGGGATGCGCAGCGCGGTGTTCGAGCCCGATGCGTCCGGCACGCTCGGCAGCTCGTCGTACATGTATGCGAGCGCGCGCGACTGGGCGCGCTTCGGGCAGCTTCTGCTGCAGGACGGCGAGTGGAACGGGCAGCGGCTGCTGCCGGAAGGCTGGGTGCGCTACCTGACGCGCGCGACGCCGCAGTCGTCGCGCCAGGAGTTCGGCGCGCATCTGTGGGTCAAGGTGCCGGAGCCGTTCAACGATCGCGATCCGCATGCGAGTGCGATGCCGGCCGACGCGTTTCATGCGGTCGGCCATGAAGGCCAGTTCGTCAGCGTGGTGCCGAGCCGTCAGCTGGTGGTCGTGCGGCTCGGGCTGTCGCGGCCGGAATCCGCGTGGAACCACGAGGCGTTTCTCGCGCGCGTGCTCGACGCGGTGCCGGCACCCGGCGCGTGACGACAGGCCGGCGGGCCCGGGGCCCGTGCATGCCGGCGACGACGCGGCGGCGATTGCAACGCCGCCGCGTCGCGCGCTACCCGCGATGCGTCACGGATTCGCGCTGCCGGCGTAGGTCTTGAAGCCTTCGCGCGTCGCGAGACGCTCGATATAGCGCGACACCGCCGGGAAATCCGGATGCTCGAACGGCGTGCCGAACCAGCGGTTCACCGACAGGCCGATCGGAATGTCCGCGAGCGTGAAGGTGCCGCCGGCCACGAACGCACCGGTCGATTCGAGCTGCGCGTTCAGCACGCGCATGTGTTTCGTCCAGCCCGCGATCGACTGCGCGATGGCGTCCGGATCCTGATGATCGGGCGACTTCCGCACGAGGCCGAGGAACGCGCCGACCCACGAGCGGTTCAGGTCCGCACCCTGCCAGTCGATCCATTGATCGACCCGCGCGCGCGCCCGCGGCTCGGCCGGATAAAGCGCATCGCCGCCATAGCGGTTCGCGAGGTAGCGGATGATCGCGTTCGATTCCCAGAGCACGAAATCGTCGTCCTTGATGACGGGCACGAGCGCGTTCGGATTCAGCGCGAGGTAGGCCGGATCGTTGGTCGTGCGGAAACCCGCGCCCCAGTCTTCCTGTTCGAACGGCAGGTTCAGCTCGGTGCAAAGCCACAGCACCTTGCGGACGTTGATGGACGGGATCTTGCCGAGGATGTGCAGCATGCAGTCTCCTTGTGAGGTCGGATGCGGAGCGTTCGGGACGCACGACACGTCCCGAACACGTTCACGCCGAATTTATACACGACGGCGCGGGAAACGGCAGGCCGGGCCCGAAAAATCGGCGTGCGGCCGGTTCGTCAGGTCGCGCAGCGCATGCTCCGCCGTCGGGAACGTGAACATGAATCCGTCCTGATGCAGCCGGGCCGGCATCACCCGCTGCCCGTCCAGCAGCAGCTCCGCCATCTCGCCCATCGCGCAGCGCAGCGGCGCGGCCGGCACGTGCAGCCATGCGGGGCGGCGCAGCACCTTCGTCACGACCTGCACGAACTCGCGCTGGGTCAATGCCCCGGGCGCCACCGCGTTGTAGACGCCGTGCATGCCCGCGTTCGACATCGCGCGCGCGATGATCCGCAGCACGTCGTCCCGGTGAATCCAGCTCATGACCTGCGCGCCATCACCGAAGCGTCCGCCCATCCCGAAGTAATGCGGCAGCAGCATCGGGCGCAACGCGCCGCCGGGGCCGAACACGACGCCCAGCCGCAGCACCACCGCGCGCACCCCATGGCGCTCGAGCGGCTGCGCGGACAACTCCCACTGCCGGCACAGCTGGGACATGAAGCCGGTGCCGGCGCTGCTGTGCTCGTCGAGCCGCTCGTCGGCCGGCCGTACGCCGTAATAGCCGATCGCGGATGCCTGGATCCATGCGCGCGGCTTGACCTCGGCGGTCTCGACCCAGCGCATCAGCGACTGCGTGACGCCGACACGGCTGGCGAGCAGCAGCGCCTGCCGACGCTTGCTCCAGCGTGCGCCCAACACCGGCGCCCCCGCGAGATTGACGACCGTATCGAAACGCTCGTGCGGCTGCAACTGTTCGACGGACGTCACGCTGCGCACGCGGCCCTGGAACTGGTAGGCCGCGCGCAGCGGATCACGCGCCAGCAACGTGACCGTGTGCCCCGCATCGAGCAGTTGGTTCACGAGGGTTGCGCCGATAAAGCCGGTCCCGCCGGTGACGAGCACGTTGCCCGGCGGCTGTCCCGCGAACGGATTGGCGACCGGAGCGTGTCGCGCGATCCGGCAGGCGGCAATCCCGTCGCGGATACCCGATACCGTCACGCCGACGGCGAACAGGCTGAGCAGCCAGCCGCGCCAGCCGAGATCGATCGCGTGCAGCGCGGTCGGTTCGTGCGCCCAGGCAGCCAGTTGCATCGCGAGCATCCCGAACAGCGCGCCGCCGTTGACGGCCAGCAGCGTGTGCAGCACGCGCTCGGTCGCCGGCAGCTTGCGGCTTTGGTCCTCGACCACGAAATCCCACAACGTCAGCACCACTTCGACGAGCACCGCCGCCGCGATCGCCGCGACCCAGGCGCCGTGAAACGCGACGTTCGCGATCGATACGAACACGAGGCCGTAGAGCACGGAACGCACCGCATGAATCGCCAGCTCGAGCCGCGCGCGCGGGCTGTGCGGCAGGTCCTGCGTGAGTTCGTGGTGATAAAGCGTATCGAATGCGCCCATCGCGCCCTGCACGATCAGCAGGTTGAGCGCCCAGTCGTAGGCAGGCAAGGTGTTCATGCGGTATCTCTCCTCAACATCCAGACAAGCGGCGGAACCATCGCGACGAGTGCGGCCGCGTCGATCGCCACGTGGCCCCATACACGGGCCTGCAATGAAAACAGCATGTCCTGCGGCGCCCAGACCAACAGGCCGGCCAGCAGCCATCCCCACGTTTCCCGCCTGCGCAACCGGTTGCCGAGGTGGATGAGCGCGAGCATCCAGACCGATGCGCACTGCACCGTCGCGCCGATCAGCGACATCCACCATATCTGCTGGGCACGCGCCGGTTCCGGTGCCGCACCGGCCCAGAAATGCAGCTCGATGCCGCGGTGATACGCATCGACGAACGGTGCGCCGGCGAGCCACGGAACAGCCACACCGACGAGCAGGTGGACGATCGCTGCGGCATACATCCAGCGCACGACGATGCGGCGCATGTTGTCGCGCGCAGGGCGATCTGCCGCCGTGTTTTCAGCGGCCTTGCCGATGCGGCACGCCGGCCCTTCGCAGTGCGCTTCGGCGTGATAGCCGAGCCAACTGGAAACGGCGTGCCGGTTGCGTGCGATGCGGCGATACAGCGGCGCGAGCGCGTCGCGCATGGCCGGCACGCCAAGCGGCCAGACGAGCCAGCGGCGCCCGACCAGCGTATAGGCGGCCAGGATGCTGTCCACGCCGGTCAGCATGCGTCCGTCGGGCAAGCGCGCATGCAGCTCGCGATTCAGCGCGGGCAGGTCGACGCCCAGCGACGCCGGATCGAAACCCGGCTCGGCGATATCGACGAACGCCAGCCGGTGTCGAGTATTCCAGGCCGCGAGACGCCGAATTTCCGCGACGCATAACGGACACCGTCCGTCGAAGTACAGCACCAGTTCATTTGAGTCCATGATTTGCACTCCTTCTTGTTATCGCAAGCATCATGAATCGATCGATTGACTGCTTTCAGGTGCGCCATACCGCCGCTCCGCGCTGCGGCGACGGCCCTACACCGGCTTGATCACCATCAGGAAGTAGACGGACAACATCGCGAAGAACGCCGGATAGCCGAGCAGCTCCCAACGCTTCGCATAACGCCAGTAGCGCTCCGGCAATGCGGCGTCGCCGTTCACGTGAGCGAGCTTCGCCATCGCGGCGAGCTCGACCTGCAGCCACACGACCGGCAGCCAGCACGCGCCCGCGATCGCGTACAGCACGATCGACGCGACGAGCCACGGCGTATGCCACGGCCAGCCGGCCGTATGCGCGAGCCACAACCCGGACGCCGGCTGGAAGATCACGGCCGGTGTCGTGAACCACCAGTCCGCGCGCACCACGAGCCGCGACACGGCCGCGATCGCGGGCACCGACCGCGTGCGGTTCGCGAAGAACAGGTAGAACGCGGTGCCGAACCCCGTGCCGACCAGCAGCACCGAGGACAGGATATGCAGCGCCTTGACGACGAGATAGGTATTCATGCGTGTTCTTCTTCTGAAAACAGGATCAACAGGATCGCGAGAATCGGCACGTTCTTGAGCACGGGGCCGAACGGTTCGGCCAGCAGGCCCGGCATCGTGACCGCGATGACCGCCGAATACGCGACGATCAGCGCGGCTTGCGCGACCCACAGGCGGCGCGACGGCGCGGCGACGGTCGCGATGCCGAATGCTAAATCCAGCGCGCTTGCCGCATAGAGCGCGACCAGCGCGGGCAGCCCCGTCAGGTGCGCATGCGCGAGCAATGCGAGGCTCGCGCGCAGCGGATGAATGAACGCGCTTGCGATGGCCGTCCAGATCCACACGATCGCGAGTGCACCCAGCAGCAACGGGCGCCGCCACATCGCGAGCGCGTCGCGACGCAGCGCGGCCGCATCCGCGCCGATGAAACCGCCGATGCCGCGCGGCGGCCGGCCGAGCACGGCCGTGGCGGCCGCCGGATCGCCGGTGTTTCCGCCGCGCAGCATCGTCCACGTGTCGCGCGTCAACATCGCGCCCGGCAGCATGCCGAGCAGCGCGGCTGCCGCGCCGACCAGCGGACCCGGCAGCGTCACGCCGGCGGCCGGCGGAAACCCCAGCGCGGCGCGGTAGCGGGCCAGCATCTCGCGGTATTCGACCTCGTCGTTGCCGACCACGTCGATCATCGCGCTGCCGGCCGTCGGCGAATCGAACGGCTGCGCGACCAGCCGCGCGACGAGTTCGGCGAGATCGTCGACATGCACGGGACGCAGCCGTTGATGGCCGCCCGCCGGCAGTGCATGCACGGGCAGGCTCGCAAGCATCCGGAAAAACCGCGCCGACGTGCCGGCCGCGCCGTAGACGAGCGCGGGACGCACGATCCGGAAGTCGATCGGCAATGTCTGCAGGAAGCGGTCGGCTGCGTGCTTGCTCGCGAAGTACCGCGTATCGCCGCGCTCGACGCCGAGCGCCGAGATCTGGATCACGCGCCGCACTCGCGCGCGGCAGCACGCTGTAAAGAGCGCGCACGGCGCGGCGCGATGCACGGCGTCGAGCGTCGCGCCGCGTCGATCGGCGAGGATGCCGACCGCATTGATCACCACGTCGACGCCCTCCAGCCGCGCGAGCCACGCTTCCGGTTCGACGTCCTTCGCGAAGTCGATCGCGACGTCGCGCGAGCCGGCCGCATCGCGCACGCCGCGCAGCACACGATGGCCGCCGGCTTCGAGCTGCGCGCACAGTGCCCGCCCGATGAAGCCGTTCGCGCCGCAGACGAGGACGGTCATGCTGCGTTCCCCGGTGCGGCCGCTCTGGCCGGTCGACGGCAAGACTGCGTTCATTTTCATCCTCTATTTACAGTTATTTCTGTACAAACAGAAATATCAATCCCGAAAAAAGCGGGCTTCGTGCCCGCACTTCCGTTACCGCTTACTTCGACGACTTGCGCCTGACCGTCTGGCTGATCTTCGCGCCGATGCCGAGCGCCTTCATCAGCGTATCGGGCTTGAGCCGCAGCATCTCGTCCGACCAGGTCGTGAGCGTCTCGACGAACTGCAGCGTGTCGCGGATGCGCTGTTCGGTCTCGCGGCTCTCGTTGGCGATCTCCGGGCTCGTCAGGCAATCGCGCAACACCGTGAGGGTCGGCTCGATCTCGCGCTGCCGCCGCCCTTCGACGATCAGCTTGAACAGTTCCCAGATGTCGGTCGACGTCTCGAAATGGTCGCGGCGATCACCCAGCACATGCACGACCTTCGCGAGCCGCCACGCCTGCAGCTCCTTCAGGCTCGTGCTGACGTTGGAGCGCGCGACGTTGAGCGTCTCGGCGATCTCGTCGGCCGCGACCGGCCGGCCGGCCAGGTAGAGCAGCGCGTGGATCTGCGAGACGGTTCGGTTGACGCCCCACCGCGAGCCCATTTCGCCCCAGTGGAGAATGAATCGTTCGGCAATCGGTGTGAGTTCCATGTCGGGAAATTTATTCATTTCAGTTATTTCTGTCAAGAGAGAAATAACCTGACGATTCGGCACCTTCCGGCCGCGCCCGCCCGCGATCGGCCGCTTCCTTTACAATGCGCGGGATTTTTCCGATTTCAGGCCGTTTCTGCCTTTCTGACTAGAGGGTTTCCATGATCATCAAACCGCGCGTGCGTGGCTTCATCTGCGTGACGACTCATCCTGTCGGCTGCGAAGCCAACGTCAAGGAACAGATCGACTACGTGACTTCGCACGGCCCGATCGCCAATGGCCCGAAAAAGGTGCTCGTGATCGGCGCGTCGACCGGTTACGGCCTCGCCGCCCGGATCTCGGCCGCATTCGGCTCGGGCGCGGACACGCTCGGCGTGTTCTTCGAGCGCGCCGGCAGCGAATCGAAGCCCGGCACGGCCGGCTGGTACAACAGCGCCGCGTTCGAGAAATTCGCCGCCGAAAAGGGGCTCTATGCGCGCAGCATCAACGGCGACGCATTCTCCGACAAGGTCAAGCAGGTCACGATCGACACCATCAAGCAGGATCTCGGCAAGGTCGATCTCGTCGTCTACAGCCTCGCGGCGCCGCGCCGCACGCACCCGAAGACGGGCGAAACGATCAGCTCGACGCTCAAGCCGATCGGCAAGGCGGTCACGTTCCGCGGCCTCGACACCGACAAGGAAGTGATCCGCGAAGTCGCGCTCGAACCGGCGACGCAGGAAGAGATCGACGGCACCGTCGCCGTGATGGGCGGCGAGGACTGGCAGATGTGGATCGACGCGCTGGATGAAGCCGGCGTGCTGGCCGACGGCGCGAAGACGACTGCCTTCACGTATCTCGGCGAGCAGATCACGCACGACATCTACTGGAACGGCTCGATCGGCGAAGCGAAGAAGGATCTCGACAAGAAGGTGCTGTCGATCCGCGACAAGCTGGCCGCGCACGGCGGCGACGCACGCGTGTCGGTGCTGAAGGCCGTCGTCACGCAGGCCAGCTCGGCGATTCCGATGATGCCGCTGTACCTGTCGCTGCTGTTCAAGGTGATGAAGGAAACCGGCACGCACGAAGGCTGCATCGAGCAGGTGTACGGGCTCCTCAAGGACAGCCTGTACGGCGCGACGCCGCACGTCGACGAAGAAGGCCGCCTGCGCGCGGATTACAAGGAGCTCGATCCGCAGGTGCAAGCGAAGGTCGTCGCGCAGTGGGACAAGGTGACGAACGAGAACCTGTACGAGCTGACCGACTTCGCCGGCTACAAGACCGACTTCCTGCGTCTGTTCGGCTTCGAGATCGCGGGCGTCGACTACGACGCGGACGTGAACCCGGACGTGAAGATCCCGGGCATCATCGACACCACGGCCTGACGGCACGGCCCGCCGCGCGCACCGCGCGGGCGGCGGGCCGAGCTTCCCGGCGGCGTCAACGCGGCGCCGGTTCTTCCAGATAGACGCCCGACGACAGCGTGGCTTTCACCTGCCGCGTGAACTCGTCGGTCGACACTTCCTCCGCACCCGCTTCGATCGCGTCGTAGGCCTGGCGCACGACGTCGTCCGGCGTGGCCTTCGGCACGTCGAGGTCGCGTGTCAGGTCGGTATCGATGAAACCGGCATGCAGCCCGACGACCTGCGTGCGCTGCTCGCGCAGCGAATGGCGCAGCCCGTTGGTCAGCGCCCACGCAGCCGATTTCGACACGCCGTATCCCGACAGGATCGGCCGGTTCACCCAGCTCGCGACCGACAGGATGTTCAGGATCGCGCCGCCGCCATGGCCGGCGAGGATGCCCGCAAACGCCCGCGACATCGCCAGCATCCCGAACACGTTGGTTTCGAAGTGATCGCGCAGTGCGTCGGGCGCGCCGTCGTCCGTCAGGCTGCCGAGCCGCGCGATGCCTGCGTTGTTGATCAGCAGCGTGACGTCGCGCGCCGCGTCGGCCGCCGCGGCGACGGCCGCCGGATCGGTCACGTCGAGCTTCACTGGCACGACGCCCGGCAGCGTCACGCTGGCCGGATCGCGCGCGGCCGCATAGACCTTCCGCGCGCCTCTCGCGAGCGCCTGCTTCGCAAACTCGAGCCCGAGCCCGCGGTTTGCACCCGTCACGAAAACGACTGCACCTTCGATCTTCATGATCGTTCCTTTCGCATGATGAATCGCATGCGCGCCGGCTCGTCGCGCGTGAGATCCGGTGGAAAACGAGGCTGCCATTGCGTACCGAATCGCTGCGCCGCCGGGGGCAGACGGTGAGCCGTCCGCTGCCCGTCACCCTGCGGCGCCAAAGACCTCGACCGACTGCCATCCGTGTTCCAGCCGTGGCTTCGCACCGCCCGCCAAGTCGGCTACACTCGATATCAATGTCGATCACCATTGTCTTTGCGGTGCATTGTGTTCGCGCGGCCCGGGCATGTCAATTGTGATCGCCATTGTGATTTTCAATCGACGCGATCAGCAGAATCAGGGAGGGATCGATGGGCGTGTCAAGACAGCAGGCTGCCGAGAACCGGAGCGCGATCGTCGCGGCCGCCGAGCGGCTGTTCCGCGTACGCGGCGTCGACGCCGTGGGGTTAACGGAGTTGATGAAGGAAGCCGGCTTCACGCAGGGCGGCTTCTACAACCACTTCAAGTCGAAGGATGCGCTGGTCGCCGAGGTGATGGAAAAGGCGATGCAGGACCGCGCGGATTCGCCGAACGCCGGCAGTCTCGCCGCGCAGGTGGCGTTGTATCTGTCGGCGGCGCATCGCGACAATGTCGAGGCCGGGTGTCCGCTGTCCGGCTTCGCGGGCGACGCGCCGCGACTGACCGACGCGGCGCGCGCGTGCTACGCGCACGGCCTGACAGCGTATCTCGACCGGCTGGAACGGATGGTGGCGACCGAAGGCGCGACGCTGGCGCAGACGCGTCGCGACGCGCTCGCGGTATTCAGCCAGATGGTCGGGGCGCTCGTGCTGTCGCGTGCGATTGCCGGCACCGATCCCGCGCTGGCCGACGAGATCCTCGAGGCCGGACGCGATACGCTCATCGACGGATGCGACGGTCCGGTTGCGCCGGCGTAACGAAGCGCGCAGCGCTTCCCGCGCTATTCGACCGCCCGCGCGGCATCCCACAGCGGCTGCCCGCCCAGCGCCGCATGCCACGCATCGAAACGCGTGCGCCACGATTCGAACGGCTCCGTCAGCGGATGGCGCGGATCGTCGCTGAGCGAATACGCCATCCCTTCGATCAGCCAGCGCGGTTTGGTCGCGACGGCAAGGTTGCCGAGCACTTCGGCCTGGCGGTGATGGATCAGCTCGTGCGCGAGAAAGTAGGTCTGCCAGCCGCGCGGCGCCACGGCCACGCCGAAATCGCCGAGCGTCAGCGCCGCGCGCTGGCCGAGGCCGAATGCGTCGGCGCACGCGCGCGTCGAACAGAACACGACGCGCGGCGCGGCGCGGAACGCGCCGACGGCCGCCGCCGCGCGCGCATAGCCGTCGCGATAGAGCTGCTGCGCGTCGCCGAGCTTCGCGGCATCGTCCGTGCAGATGTCGGCGCTCGGGCAGGACACGCCGGGGATCAGCGCGGGCGCGACGATGCGCAGCGGCTTGACGAGCGCGTACGCGGCAATCGGCAGTGCGACGAGCAGGCCCGCGAGGGCGAGAGCGACATGGGAGCGTTTCATCGAGGCGGCGGGTCCGTAGCGTTTTGTTGGCGTTCTACCTGCGTGAATATATCGGACCGGCACGGTTGCCGGCCCTGCTTTTCTTGCTGACCGGCTTCAGGCGCCGCCCGGCTCTCGACTCTCAGCTCTCAGCTCTCAGCTCTCAGCGAGGCATGGCGGATGCCGATGAGCGGCGCTAATGCGTGCCGCTACGCGAGCTGCTTGTGGAAGAACGTCGTCGCGCAAAACGCGCGGTCAGGCATCAACGCGTAGTTCGGCACGACGCCGACGCGCTGCCAGCCGGCCCGCTCGTACAGCCGCTCGGCGTCGCCGCCCGTCACGGTGTCGAGCACGAGCACGGTCTTGCCGGCGTCGCGCGCGGCCGCGTCGGCCGCCGCCATCAGCCGCGCGGCGACGCCCTGCCGGCGCGCGTGCCGCGACACGAGCATCTTCGCGATATCCGCGCGATGCGGCTGGTTCTCGGGCTGCGCGGTCACGACCTGCACGGTGCCGACGATCCGGCCGGCCGAGTTTTCGGCGACGAGCAGGATCCGCTCACCGTTCTCCACGCCGTCGGCCACGCGCGTCCAGAACGCGACGGCGGTCGGCCGCTCGATCGGCAACATGAAGCTGACGGACGCGCCGCCCTCGACGCAATCGATCAGCACGTCGGCCAGCGCGTCGACGCAGGCCCTCGCGTCGCGCGCGCCGACGCGGCGGACGGTAACAGGTTCGGTCATGCATCTCCGGTAGTCAGCCGGGCCGCACGCGTTCGTTCGTCATGCGCCCGGATTGGAAAGAGCGCCAGCCGGTCGTCGACGCTTGCGCAACGGCGGCAGGCGTCCGGCAACGCGGTGCAGGTTGGCGCGTGTTACCGCCCCATCATCCTACGCGACGAAAATTTTCGCTGCATCGCCTATACTTAGCCGCATGGCTAACTTTCAATCCGGCATCAGCGACGTGTTCCACGCCCTCGCCGACCCGACGCGCTGCGCGATCGTCAGCGCGCTCGGCCAGGGCGAGCGGACCGTCTCCGCGCTGGCCGCGCCGTTCGACATGGCGCTGCCGTCGTTTATGAAGCACGTCGCCGTGCTCGAGCGCAGCGGCCTCGTCGAGACCAGGAAAACCGGCCGCTCGCGCACCTGCGCGCTGGTCGGCAGCCGGCTGACCGAGGCCGAGGCATGGCTCGCCGCGCAACGCGCGCTGTGGGAAGCGCGATCCGATCGTCTCGTCGAATTCGTCGAACGCCGTCACCAGGAGGAGCAAGATGTCAGCAAGCCACATCGAACCCGCTGAAGCCAACGACCTCGTCATCACGCGCACGCTGCGCGCCCCGCGCCGCGCGCTGTGGCGTGCGTGGACCGATCCCGAACTGCTCAGGCAATGGTGGTGCCCGAAGCCGTGGACCACCGAGGTGCGCGCGTTCGACCTGCGGCCGGGCGGCGCCTTCCACACGTTCATGCGCGGCCCCGATGGCGGCACGAGCGACAACCCCGGCTGCTTCCTCGAAATCGTGCCAGAAGCGCGCATCGCGTTCACGTCGATGCTTACCGGCGGCTGGCGGCCGCAAGTGCCGTGGCTGGGCTTCACGGCGATCATTACGATGGCCGACGACGATGCGGGCAGCCGCTACGAGGCACGCGTGATGCACCCCGATGCCGCGACGCGCGAGCGCCACGAAGCGCTCGGCTTCTTCGAGGGCTGGAACACCTGCATCACGCAGCTCGACGCATTCGCGGCCACGCTGCGCTGAACGGCTGAACGGCTGAACGCGGGCGGGTGCGCGTTTATTGCAAGCCGCCCCGCCCGCGCCTACGATTCCTGAAGGAAGCGTGACGACACGCCGGCATCCGGCGTGCACCGTCGCGCGCGCTCCGCGGGAGGCGTCATGTTGCATATGCACACGCATTCGACCCGGGTCAGCCGGCACCTGAACGCACCGCGTGGGCGCGTCTACCGCGCACTGCTCGATCCGCACGCGGTCGAGCAATGGAAGGTGCCCGACGGCATGACGTGCCGCGTGCATGCGTACGACGCGCGCGAAGGCGGCGCGCTACGCGTGTCGCTGAGCTACGACGCGCCGTCGGCCGACACCGGCAAGACCACCGCGCGCACCGACACCTACCACGGCCGCTTCGTCACGCTCGTGCCGGACCAGCAGGTCGTCGAGATCGACGTGTTCGAAACCGACGATCCGATGCTGCGCGGCGCCATGACGATCACGATCACGCTGTCCGACGAAGCGGGCGGCACGCGCGTGGACGCCGTGCAAGACGGAATACCGCCCGGCGTGCCGGCCGCCGACAACGAGACCGGCTGGCGCATGGCGCTGGCGAAGCTCGCGGCGCTGGTCGAGACAGGGTGAGCGCGCGCGGGCCTGCCGTGACGCGCCGTCAGCCGAGCCGGTAAGCGCGCGTAACCGTGCCGCGGAACAGCGCGTCGCGCTCGTCCGGGCTCGCATGCGCGGTCAGCCGCTTGAACGCGTTCCAGCCGTTCACGTACGAATACGAGCCCTTGTCGACCGGGAAATTGCTCTCGAACATGCAGCGCTCGGCGCCGAATGCTTCGATACAGGTCAGCATCCACGGCTTCCACGCGTCGGCGAGCTGCGCGGAAGACGGCGGCCGCGCGCCCTTCTCGAAATCGAAACCGTTGATGCGCATCCCGAGCCCGCCGACCTTTACATACACGTTCGGCAGTTGCGCGAGCGTGCGCATCGACGCCGACCAGCGCTCGAACACCTCCGGCCGCTTGTCCGCATAGCTCGCGATCCGCACGACGCCGCCGCAATGATTGACGACGATCCGCGTATCGGGGTTCGCCTTCGCGAGCTCGAACAGCTCGGGCAGTTGCGGAAAGAACAGCCACGCGTCATACGACAGCCCGAGCGGAGCGAGCTGCGCGACGCCGGCCCGGTACGCGGAATCGAGCAGCAGCCCGCGCGGCACCGCCGACAGCGGATTGGCGAGCGTCGGATCGGCATCCCACGTGGTCAGGTGCCGAACCCCTCGAAACCGCCCGCGCCCCGCTTCGAGATGCGCCTCTAGCACGTCGCGCACGCGTTCGCCGAGCCGCAGGTCCGCGTGTCCGACGATGCCTTTCGCGACGGCCGGACGGCCGTGTTGCAGCGGCTCGGTCACGCCGGCGACATAGGCCGTCTCGCCGGCCGGCTTCAGTTCGGAGGGGCCGGAATCGCGATAGCGCGTCTGCGCCTGCATGTAGACGGACGCCTGGATGTTGTGGCCCGAGCGAGCGTCCTGCAGATAGTCGTCGAGCATGTAGATCCAGCCCGGCCGTTCATAGAAATGATGATGCGCGTCGACGATCGGCAGGTCGGGCTCGAGCGCGGGTTCGAGCGCCGACGCGAGCCAGTCGGGGCGGACGGCGAGATAGTTGCCTTGCGTCGTCATGCGGGAAGCTCCATCTTGGGCCGGTGCGGGCGTATCGGCGAACGCGGGCACCGCGAGCGACGCGGCAGCCGCGCCGAGCAGCCGGCGCCGCTTGATCGAAATCGTCGTGTCCATGTCATTCGCTCCGGTCGAACGCATACAGCGACAGCGTGAGCAGCGTCGTGATCGCCAGCACGATCGCGAGGCCGAGCATGCCGGCCGTGAAGGTGCCGAAGCTGTCCTTCAGGTAGCCGACGAGATAAGGGCCCGCGAAACCGCCGAGCGCGCCGATCGAGTTGATCAGCGCCAGCCCGCCGGCCGCGGCCTGGCCGGACAGGAAGCGCGAAGGCAGCGTGTAGAAGATCGTGCGGCCGGCAATCGTGCCGATCAGCGCGAGCGTGATGCCGACGAGCGCGGGGCCGAGCGTCAGGAAATGCGTCGACACGCCGAGCGCCACCGCGCCGATGAACAGCCCGATCGCGAGGTTCGCGACGGGGCCGCCGCGACGGTCCACACGCTTCGCCCACCACAGCAGCGCGACCGTCGCGAAGAAGTACGGCACCGCGGACAACCAGCCCGTCTGCATCGTCGACATGCCGTGCGCCTTCAGCATCTGCGGCAGCCAGATGCCGATCCCGTACGAACCCATCGTGAAGCCGAACGAGATCAGCGCGAGCACGTACACGCGCACGTCGCGCAGCGCGACGCCGAAGCGCTTCTTGCGGCCGGCGGCCGCGCCTTCGCGCTCGAACGCGCGCTGCAGCGCCGCGCGCTCGTCGGCCGTCAGCCACGCGGCATCCGCCGGCGAATCGGACAGCAGCTTCAGCACGAAAAAGCCGAGCACGCACGCGGGCAGCCCTTCGACGATGAACATCCACTTCCAGCCCGCGAGCCCGAGCGCGCCGTCGAGCTGCAGCAGCCACGTCGACAGCGGGCCGCCGATCAGCGACGACAGCGGCGTCGACACGGTGAACCACGCGAGCACGCGCGTGCGGTAGCTCGCCGGAAACCACACGGCGAGGAAGAAGATCACGCCCGGAAAGAATCCGGCCTCGCCGATGCCCAGCAGCAGCCGGATCGCGTAGAAGCTCGTCGGCCCGGTCGCGAGCGCGGTCGCGGCCGCCATCAACCCCCACGTGATCATGATGCGGGCGAGCCAGCGGCGCGCGCCGAAACGGTACAGCGCGAGATTGCTCGGCACCTCGAACGCGCAGTAGCCCGCGAACATGATCCCCGCGCCCCAGCCGAACTGCGTCGCGGTCAGCCCGAGATCGCGGTTCATCGTGAGCGCCGCGAACCCGACGCTCGTGCGGTCGAGGTAGTTGAAGAAATATGCGAGCGCGAGCAGCGGAATGAAGCGCCATGCGGCCTTGCGCACGGCCCGTTGCTCGACCGACGTGTCGGTCTCGCGATCGGCGGCCAGCGCCGGGGAAGCGGATGTCATGGTTGTCTCCGTGGATGCGGCGATCCGCGCCCGCGCGTTGCGCGGCCGGGATGCTTTTGTTCGTTCGATGGATCGCGGCCGCGCTATGCGCTCGCCACTTCGTTCGGCGAAGGCGCGCCGCCCGGCCCGTCGCCCTGTGCTGCATCGTCCGCGCCGTACTGCCCCGCGACGACGCCCGCTTCGATCAGCGCACGCGCGTCGTCCGGCGCATAACCGAGCTCGCCGAGCAACGCGTGCGTGTCCTGACCGAGCGCGGGTGGCGCCGAGCGCAGCCGCAGCCGCTCGCCCGCGAGCGTCAGCGGCAGCAGTGCGGTGCGTGTGTCGACCGGCCGGCCTGCGCAGCTCGCGTCGGCCGGCAGCGTCACCGCTTCGAGGCCGCCGGTCGCCAGCAGATGCGGATCGTCGAACAGGTCCTGCGGCTTCGTGATCGGCGCGTACGGCAGGCCGATCGATTCGAAGATCGCGCCGATCTCCGCGGCCGAATGCGGCGCGAGCCGCGAGCGCAACTCGGGCAGCAGCCACTCGCGCGCCTGCACGCGCAGGTTGTTGGTCGCGAGGCGCGGATCGTCCTTCAGCGCCGCAAAGCCGAACGCATCGCAGAACAACGCCCACTGCGTATCCGACACGACCGCGAGAAAGATCTGCTCGCCGTCCTTCACGGAGAACACGTCGTAGACGGCCCACGCGGAGATCCGGCTCGGCATCGGCGACGCGGCCTGCCCCGTCACCGCGAACTGCATCATGTGCTGCGCGACGAGGAACACGTTGTTCTCGAACAGCGCGCTCTGCACCTGCTGGCCGCGGCCGGTGCGCTCGCGCTGCGCGAGCGCGGCCATCGCGCCGATCGCGCCGAACATCCCGCCCATGATGTCGTTTACGCTCGCGCCCGCGCGCAGCGGCCGGCCCTCGGGGCCCGTCATGTAGGCCAGGCCGCCCATCATCTGCACGACTTCGTCGAGCGCGGTGCGATGCTCGTACGGCCCCGGCAGGAAGCCCTTGTGCGACACGTAAACGATGCGCGGATTCAGCGAGTACAGCGCGGGATAACCGAGGCCGAGCCGGTCCATCGTGCCGCTCTTGAAGTTCTCGCTGAAGACGTCCGCCGTTCCGACGAGCCGCAGCACGATTTCCAGCCCGCGCGGATCCTTCACGTCGACCGCGAGGCTCTTCTTGTTGCGGTTGAACATCCCGAAGAAGCCCGCGCCGGAGCCGCGCAGCGCACGCGTGCCGTCGCCCGCGATCGGTTCGATCTTGATGACTTCCGCGCCGAGATCCGCGAGCAGCATGCCGCAGGTCGGCCCCATCACCATGTGCGTCATCTCGATCACGCGCACGCCTTCGTACGGCAGTGCCGCAGCAGGTAGCCGGCCGCTCATTGCGCGACTCCCGTCAGGCATCCTTCCGGTTGAGCCGCTGCCGGAGAGCGGCCGTCCGCGTAGCGGAAGCCCTTCGGCAACCCGGCGTCCGGCACGTGGCCGTACAGCGCCTCGGACGGCAGCGCGTCGTGCAGGATCCCGCGCGCGACGAGCAGCGCGTCGACGTCGACGCCCGTGTCGACTCCCATCGATTCGAGCAGGAACACGAGATCCTCGGTGACGATGTTGCCGGTCGCGCCCGGCGCATACGGACAGCCGCCGAGGCCGCCCTGGCTCGCGTCGATCGTCGTCACGCCCGCGTCGAGCGCCGCGACGACGTTCGCGAGCCCCTGCCCGCGCGTGTTGTGGAAATGCGCGCCGCCGGCCTTGTCGCCGACTTCGCGGCGCAGGCGCGCGAACAGCCGGCGCACCTGCGCCGGGTTCGCATAACCGCTCGTATCGGACAGCCCGATTTCGTCGACGCCGCATTCGGCCATCTCGACGGCCATCGCGATCGTCTCGTCGTCGCTGACGGCGCCCGCGATCGTGCAGCCGAACGCGACCGACACGCCCGCCTCGATCTGCACCGACGGAAACCGCGCATCGCGCAGCGCGACGATCGCGCGCACCTCGTCGATCATCTGCGCGGGCGTCTTGCGGATGTTCGCCAGCGAATGCGCTTCCGTCACCGATACCGGCAGCGTCAGCTTGTGCACGCCCGCGTCGAATGCGTGTTCGGCGCCGCGCAGGTTCGGCGCAAGTGCGGCGACATGCAGCCCGGGAATCGCCAGCGCGTGCGCGACGACTTCGCGCACATCGGCCATCTGCGGCAACAGCGTGGCCGGCACGAACGACCCCACCTCGATCTCGCGCAGGCCAGCCGCGGCCAGCGCGGTGATCCAGCGCAGCTTGCCGGCCGTCGGCATCACGGTCCTGATGCTCTGCAGGCCATCGCGCGGCCCGACCTCGCTGACCAGCACCTTCGGATATTCGGAAACGCTCATTCGATACCTCATCGTTCTATCTAAAAGAACATCGTTCTGTTTGACAGAACTTTAGGCGTGTGCCGAATGAGCTGTAAGCGGGGTATACCCGTGAAATTGCGATTTTCTGGAACTTGCGTTCTGCCAGACAGAACGATATAGTCGACCGACCATCATTCGAAGGAAGCAGGCAGTGCCTACGACTCAAGCAGATCAGGCCGGCGACGGGACCGATTCGTCGGCCGAGGAAGCCTCCAGCGGCGTCGCCGTGCTCGACCGCGCGTTCGCGATCCTCCGTGCATTCGGACCGACCGACGACCGGCTGTCGCTCGCCGAACTGTCGCGCCGCACCGGGCTGTACAAGAGCACGATCCTGCGTCTGCTCGCCGCGCTCGAACATGGCGGCTTCATGCGCAAGCTCGACGACGGCCAGTACGCGGTCGGGCACGAGCCGCTGCGGCTCGCCGCGCTGTACCAGCGCTCGTTCCGGGTCGGCCCGGTGGTCGAGCCGCTGCTCGAGACGCTGAGCCGCGAACTCGGGGAAACGGCGTCGTTCTACGTGCGCCAGGGCGACATGCGCTCGGTGCTCTACCGCGTCGAGCCCGCACGCGCGGTGCGCGTGTCGATTCGCGTCGGCGAGGAGTTTCCGGTTGGCCAGGGCGCGTCCGGGAAGGTGCTGCTGGCGTTCACCGACACGCAGGACGCACGCTGGAACGACGTGCGCGAACAACTGTGGGCCGCGTCGTACGGCGAGCGCGACCCCGAGACGGCGTCGGCGTCCGCGCCCGTGTTCGATGCTGCCGGCGCATGCGTCGGCGCGCTGACGGTGTCGGGCCCGAAATCGCGGCTCGCCGCCACGCCCGCGATGGCGGCGGCGCTCGCGATGCTGCTGCCGCTCGCGCAGAAGGCGACCGTCGCACTCGGCGGCGCGGGCGCACGCTACGACGCGGCCGCCGTGCGCGACAGCCTCGCGCGGCTCGCGTCGGCGTCAGTGCCGACGCCGGGCGACAGCGCGCAACCGTAGCCGGCGACGCGCGGCCGCTCCCGCCCGGATGCGGCGAATCTCGTTCGCCGCAATCGCTCGTCCGCCGCGCAACAGCGCAAAACGCCACCGCGTGCGACACTCGCTGCACCCCACATCGCGCGCCGCCTGGCCGGCACGCGACGACCCGACCGTCGATCGGCCCCGCACGAGGAGACATTCGCCATGACCGCCGCGCACACCGCCACCTGGTATTTCGATTTCGTTTCGCCGTTCGCCTACCTGCAGCAGGAGCAATTCGACCGCTTGCCGCCGGCTGTCGCGTTCGAGCCCTGCCCGATCGTGCTCGGCGCACTGCTCGCGCACTGGGGCCAGAAAGCGCCCGCTGAAATCGCCGCGAAGCGCCTGTTCACCTATCGCCACGCGCAATACCGCGCGGACAAGCTCGGTATCCCGTTCCGGATGCCGCCGGCACATCCGTTCAACCCGATCAAGCCGCTGCGCCTCGCGATCGCGATGGGCTGTTCGCTCGATGCGATCCAGCGGATCTTCCGGCATATCTGGCGCGACGGCCATGACGTGTCGACACCGGAAGGCTTCGCCGCGCTGTGCGAAGCCGTCGGCTTTCCGGACGGCGTAACGGCCGTCGACGCGCAGCCGGTGAAGGACGCGCTGCGCGCGAACACGGACCGCGCGATCGCGCACGGCGTATTCGGCGTGCCGACCTTCGAACTCGACGGCGACCTGTTCTGGGGCGAGGATGCGACCGACATGTTCGCCGACTGCGCGACGTCCCGCGCATGGCTCGACTCGCCCGAGGTGCGCCGCATCAGCGCGCTGCCCGAAGGGATTCGGCGCGGCTGAGCCTGCGAACCGTGGGCCGGATGCGCTTCGCGACGTCCGCCCGATTCCGCCGCGCGCCGGCCGATCCGCCGCCGCAATTGTCATCCACAAGACAACTTCCGCCCACCGCTCCGCCTACACTCGCGGCATCACAACCCGGGAGGAGACGCCGATGCGCTACGCGAACAAGGTGATACCGGTCGACGACGCGCTGTCGCACGTGCACTCCGGCAGCCGCCTGATGCTCGGCGAATTCGTCGGCGCAGGCGAAGCCGCCGTCTGCATCGAAGCATTGCTGCGTCGCGACGTGAACGGATTGACGCTGATCGCCAACACGCCCGGCCTGCGCGGCGGCTTCCTCAAGGCGCGGCTGTTCGCGTCCGGCCAGCTCGCCGAATTCATCGGCACGCACGTCGGCACGACCGACGAGTCGACGCACGCGTACCTGACCGACGCGGTGCGCGTGACGGAGTTCTTCCCGATGGGCACCTGGGCCGAGAAGGTGCGCGCCGGCGCGATGGGCCTGGGCGGCGTGCTCGTGCCGGTCGGCGTCGGCATCCTCGACCAGCCGGGCATGTTCCCCGCCCTCGATGCGCCCAAGCGGAAGATCGAGATCGACGGCCGCACGTGCTTCGTCGAGCCGCCGCTCACCGCGGACGTGTCGATCATCAAGGGCTGGCGCGCCGACACGTTCGGCAACGTCGAGTTTCGCGGCACGTCGCTGCAGAACCAGCGCGACATCGCGATGGCGGGCCGCTATACGATCGTCGAAGTCAACGAGATCGTCGAGGTCGGCGCGATTCCGCCCGAGCGGGTCGGTTGTCCCGGCGTGTTCGTCGATGCGGTCGTGCACGGGCTGACGCTCGACGAACAGCACGCGCTGTACCGCCGGCAATGGACGAAGCTCGGCCGGCTGCCGACCGCCGACGACGCAGCGCACGCCTGATCGACGCGCCCTCGCACACGCCTTGAAGGAGACCGCCATGCCCGCCCCCGCGCTGCCCACGCATCCGAAACAACGCATCGCCGCCCGCTGCGCGCAGGAATTGCGCGCGGGCGAAGTCGTCAACCTGGGGCTCGGCATCCCCACGCTGACCGCGAACTATCTCGACGCCGACGCCGGCGTGATCTTCCATACCGAGAACGGCGCGTTCGGCTTCGGCGGCCGGCCGTCGCTCGACGCACTCGACAGCGACGTCACCAACGCCGGCTGCGAACCGATCACGTTGCCGCCCGGCGCGGCGCTGATGGATCTCGCGACGTCGCTCGGCGCGATGCGCAACGGCTACATCGACGTCACGATCCTCGGCGCGCTGCAGGTCGACGCGCAGGGCAACCTCGCGAACTGGGCGTGCCGGCGCGACGGCAAATGGTGGCCCGGGATCGGCGGCGCGATGGACCTGTGCCACGGCACGCGCAAGGTAATCGCCGCGCTCCAGCACACCGACAAGCACGGCCGCCCGAAGATCCTGCCGCGCTGCACGCTGCCGCTCACCGGCAGCGGCTGCGTGAAGGTGATCGTCACCGAACATGCTGTGTTCGACGTGACGGACGACGGCCTGGTGCTGCGCGAAATCCTGTCGCATGCCACACTGGATGAAATCCGCGCCATGGCCGGCGCGCCGTTCACGCTGGCGCCGACTTGGCACGCGCAGGCCGCGCCGGCCACCCCGGAAGGACTCGCGCGATGAGCCCCAAGCAAACCGCCACCTGGTATTTCGATTTCGGTTCGCCATTCGCGTATCTGCAGCTCGAGCAGTTCGACCGGCTGCCGCGGACGCTGAGCGTCGAGCCGCGCCCCATCGTGCTCGGCGCGTTGCTGAAGCACTGCGGGCAAAAGGGCCCCACCGAGATCGCCGCCAAGCGCGGGTTCATCTATCGCTACGCGCATTACCGCGCCGGGCAGCTCGGCATCGCATACCGGATGCCGCCCGCGCATCCGTTCAATCCGATCAAGCCGCTGCGGCTCGCAATCGCGATGGGCGGCTCGCTCGATGCGATCCGGCGCATCTTCCGCCATATCTGGCGCGACGGGCATGACGTCGCGTCGCCGGAGGGCTTCGCCGCGCTGTGCGACGCCGTCGGCTTCCCCGAAGGCGTGACCGCCGTCGATGCGCAGGAAGTGAAGGACGCACTGCGCGCGTATACCGACGACGCGATTGCGCGCGGCGTGTTCGGCGTGCCGACGTTCGGACTCGACGGCAACCTTTTCTGGGGCGAGGACGCGACCGCGATGTTCGTCGATTGCGTCGCGTCGCGCGCGTGGCTCGATTCGCCCGAAGTACGCCGCATCAGCGCACTGCCCGAAGGCATCCGGCGTGACTGAGCCGTCCGTCCCCGGCACCGCGCGCCCCGGCGTCGGCCGCGCGCGGCTCGCGCATATCGCCGCGTGGTCGATCGAGCTGCCCGACGACGAGGCGGAGCGCGCCTGCGCGGGCATCGTCGAGAAGACGTTCGCGCGCGGCGCGTGCATCTGCCCGAAAAACACCGTGCTCGAAAGCTGGACCGGCGTCGTGACCGGCCTGATCAAGATCGGCACGGTGTCGCCGGAAGGGCGCAGCGTCACGTTCACCGGCGTGCCGGCCGGCGGCTGGTTCGGCGAGGGCACCGTGCTGAAGAACGAGCCTCGCCGCTACGACAGCGTCGCGCTGCGCGACACGCGCATGGCCTTCATGGAACGGCCGACCTTCATGTGGCTCGTCGAGCACAGCGTCGCGTTCAACCGCTTCCTGGTCCGTCAGCTCAACGAACGGCTGTCGCATTTCATGGCGCTGCTCGAATACGACCGGCTGCTCGATGCGACGCCGCGGCTCGCTCGCTGCCTCGCGTCGCTGTTCAATCCGGTGCTGTATCCGGGCGGCGGCGATCACCTCGATATCACGCAGGAAGAGCTCGGCCTGCTGTCCGGCATCACGCGACAGGTCGCGAACCAGTCACTGAAGACGCTGCAGAAGGAAGGGCTCGTGCGGCTCGAATACGGCGGGATCACCGTCGTCGATCTCGCGCGCTTGCGTTGCTACGGCGCGTGATACACGCCGGGCGCGCCGAGCGCGTCATGCGTCGCGCCCTTCGACGAGCCCCGGCACGGCCTCGCGCATCATCGCGACGAACCGCACGAGCCGCGACGGGTAGAACTGCGCATGCGGATAGACCAGGTAGACGGGCAGCGGCGCGGCCTGCCACTCGGGTGCAAGGTGCACGAGCTCGCCGCGCGCGAGGTGGTCGGCCAGCATCCATGTCGAACCGACACACGCGCCGACGCCCAGCAGTGCCGCGCTGCGCAGCGCGTACAGGTTCGCGGTCGTGATGCGCGGTCGGATCGAGATGCGCCGCGTGTCGCCGGTGACGGCATGCGTCAGCGTCAGCTCGGTGCGGTAATACGTGCGCAATGCGAGCCACGGCAACGCGGCCAGCGCGTCGGGGTCGGCCGGCAGGTCGGCGCCGTTCAGTACCGACGGCGCGGCAACCACGAAACGCGGCACCTTCGTCAGCCGAATCGCGACCACGGACGGATCGGTCGGCTCGCCGACCAGGATCGCGCAATCGATGCCGCTGCCGACGAAATCCCGCACCTCGTCCTGCAGCAGCCACTCGACCGACACGCGCGGATAGTCGTGCAGGAACTGCGCGAGCGGCCCGATGAAACGCTCCTGCCCGAACGCGTGCGGCACCGCGACCCGCAGCAGCCCGTCCGGCTCCTCCTGCGCGCCGCGCAGATCGGCCTCGAACGCCGCCCAGTTTGCCAGCAGCTCCTTCGCGCGCTTGAAACAGCGCTCGCCGTCGACGGTCAGCCGCATCGTGTGCGTCGTCCGTTGCAGCAGCCGCATGCCGAGCGAGCGTTCGAGCGCCTGCAGCCGCCGGCTGATCGTCGGCTGCGTCGTATGCAGTTGCGCGGCAGCGGCCGACAGGCTGCCGGCCTCGACTATGCGCACGAAGGTTTCCATCAGCTCGAAACGATAACCGGCACCGTCCACCGGCACCGTCTGAATGCGCGGAGAGCCGCCAGTAGCGGGAGAAGCGGAAGATTTTTCGTTCATTCGTGGAGCGTATAACAAATCTGCACGAGGCGGCACTACCGTCGCCGGCCGCGCGCCGCCACACTCGCGTCCATCCCGTTATCCAACCCAGGATGCACGCCATGTCCACTCCGACCCGTCTCGACGCCGCGCCCCGTGTGGCGCACACCGCGGCCCACCCGGCCGCCCATTCGATGCCCGATCGCCGGCTCGTGCTGCTGCTCGCGGCGGCTGCCGGCCTCGGTGTCGCACCGCTCTACTACGCGCAGCCGATGCTCGGCGCACTCGGGGCCGATCTCGGCGCGTCGGCGCGCGCGATCGGCTTCGTGCCGACGCTCACGCAGCTCGGCTATGCGCTCGGCATCCTGCTGCTCGCGCCGCTCGGCGACCGCTTCGACCGGCGCCGCGTGATCGTGACCAAGGCCGCCGCGCTGGTCGCCGCACTGCTGCTCGCCGCTGTCGCGCCGTCGCTCGGGCTGCTGCTCGCGGCGAGCTTCGCGATCGGCCTCGCCGCGACGATGGCGCAGGACGTCGTGCCGGCCGCCGCGACGCTCGCCCATGACACGCATCGCGGCCGCATCGTCGGCACGGTGATGACGGGGCTGCTGCTCGGCATCCTGCTGTCGCGCGTCGTGGCCGGCTTCGTCGCCGAGACGGCCGGCTGGCGCGCGATGTTCGCGCTCGCCGCCGCCAGCGTCGCCGCGATCGGCATCGTGGCCGCGCGCGGGCTGCCGCGCTTCGAACCGACCACGCGCCTGCCGTATCGCGCGCTGATCGGCTCGCTCGGCGCGTTGTGGCGCGATCATCCGGCACTGCGCCGCGCCGCGCTCGCGCAGGGGCTGCTGTCCGTCGGGTTCAGCGCGTTCTGGTCGACGCTCGCGGTGATGCTGCACGGCGCGCCGTTCCACCTCGGCAGCGCGGCCGCGGGCGCGTTCGGCCTCGCGGGTGCCGCCGGTGCGCTGGCTGCGCCCATCGCCGGCCGTCTGGCCGACCATCACGGCCCCGAGCGCGTCACGCGCATCGGTATCGGCATCGCGACGCTGTCGTTCGCGTCGATGGCCGCCGCGCCGCTGATGTCGCCGCATGCGCAGCTCGTGCTGCTCGCGGTCGCGACGATCGGTTTCGATCTCGGCGTGCAGGCAACGCTGATTGCGCACCAGGCAATCGTCTATCGGATCGATCCCGCGTCGCGCAGCCGCCTCAACGCGGTGCTGTTCGTCGGCATGTTCATCGGGATGGCGGCCGGTGCCGCGATCGGCAGTTCGTTGCTCGCGCAACTGGGCTGGAATGCGGTGACCGCGCTGGCCGTCGCGACGTCGCTGGCCGCGCTCGCCGTGCGGGTCTGGCGCAACTGAAATTCGACGTCGCGCAGCCGAGGCGGGCAGGCCCACAGGGCTTGCCCGCCTTTTCTTTTATTTTCGACCGGCGCATGCATCGCGCTGCGTGGCCTGACAGATTCGCACCGGGCGTAACCCGCATTCGTTCATCCGGCGCAAGGTCCGCACCAGCCTGCGGGATTGTCCAGTTCAACCAATTATTTTTCCGGCGATCGCGCACATCGACGCGCAAACATCGGACGATTCGACCGTGCCCCGCCGCTCGGCACTCCGCCATCCGGCCCCTCCGCGCAGCCCCGTTTTATCAGGGGATTCCCGGTATTTTTTTGCATTTTCTTCGAAATAACGGGTGACATACTTGCCCCCCGTTGCGCTCCGGTACGAGCGCGCTTCCAGATCCTGCCGGCCGCGCGCCTCGTGCTGCGCGTCCGCCCGGGGGCACAGAACATGAACAATTTCGACACCGCGATCCAGATCTTCCTCACCCACATGACGTTCGGCCCGCTGATGAATCACGTGATCCGCGTGATCGCAGGCCTGTACACGTTCAAGGGCTTCGTACTGATTCCCGTGCTGTGCTGGCTGTGGTTCCAGCCTGGCCCGAACCGCGAGCGGCAACGCGAGCTGGTTATCGCAACGGTCGCGAGCGGGCTCATCGCGCTCGCGTTCGGCCGGCTGCTTGCGCAGGTGCTGCCGTTCCGCGTGCGGCCGATCTACAACCCCGACCTGCACCTGCACTTTCCGTCGGCCGGACTGCGCGCGGCAACGCTGCAGGCGTGGAGTTCGTTTCCGAGCGATCACGCGATGCTGTGGATGGCGATCGCGACCGGCATCTTCATCATCGCGCGCCGCGTCGGCGTGTTCGCGCTGCTGTATTCCGTCGTGTTCATCTGCCTGCCGCGCGCATATCTCGGCTTTCACTACCCGACCGACCTGATCGCGGGCGCCGCGATCGGCATCGCGATCGCGTGGCTGCTGACGCGCGATGCGATCCGGTCGCGCTTCGCGCCCCAGGTGCTGGAGATGATCCGGCGCTTTCCCGCGCCGGCCTATACGCTCGCGTTCCTGCTGTGCTTCGAGTTGATCACGCAGTTCGACGAACTGCTGACGCTCGCGCAGTCGGCCACGCACACGATGTGACGGGCAGGCGCCGCGATGCTGCCTCTGTTTTCCTTCCGTCGCCCCGGTACGCGCTGCCGGCCGTGCGCGGCGGCGGCGCGCCGCGCGACGGCCGCGCCAATCAATCTCGATCGGGCGCGCCGAGCGGAAAGAACGGACGAAACGGCCGCGCCTCGTCGACCGCTCGCGCGAACGACGGCCGCGCAAGCAGACGCTTCCGATACGCGATCACGTTCGCGAACGACGGATCGATCCGGTGCGTCCAGTCCGCGTAGAACAGGAACGGTGCCGCGCCGCAATCGGCGAGGCTGAAGCGCTCGCCCGCCGCCCATTCGCGATCGGCCATCTTCTGGTCCAGCCACGCATACGACGTTTCGAGCATCGCACGCGCATCGGCGACACCGCGAGCATCGCGCTCGGCCTCCGGCCGCAGCGCGTCGTGCACGACCTTCTGCTGCGGCGTCGATACGTAGTTGTCGAAGAAGCGATCCATCATCCGCACCTCGAGCGCCGCGTGCGGATCGTCGGGCAGCAGGCGCACCGGGCCCGGATGGTTCAGGCCGAGATACTCGATGACGATCGACGCCTCGACCACGGTGCGGCCCGCATCGACCAGCACCGGAAAACGCTTCAGCGGCCACAGCGCGGTCAGCTCCTGCATCGGCTTCGGATCGTCGTGCGCGAGCACGCGATACTCGAACGGCGTGCCGTTCTCGTACAGCGCGGTCAGCACCTTCTGGCAGTAGGACGAAAACGGATGGGCGTAAAGTGTCGGCATCATCGTGCGGTCTCTCGGGGTTTCGGCGCCGCGTCATGCGGCGCCACATGATCTCGGATACCTTGACGACGAACGGCGACCGGCCGTTTCGACGTCGGTCCGGAATTTTTTTGCGCGGCCTCGGCGCGCTACGACCGGCCGTCCATCACGACGCGCCCTTCGGCGCGCCAGCGCAGCATCCCGCCGCCTAGATTCGCGACCGCGTCGAAACCGGCCTTCAACAGGATCACGTTCGCCTGCGCGGATCGCCCGCCGGCCCGGCACACGGTCACGACCGGCCGGTCGCGCGCGATCTCGCCGGTGCGCGCGGCCAGCTCGCCGAGCGGAATCGGCATCGCGCCGGGCAGGTGGCCGAGCGGGCCCGTGAATTCGTCCGGTTCGCGCACGTCGACGACCTGCACCGCCGGCAGATGATCCTCGAGCCATTGCGGATCGATTTCCCAGAAGCCGGCGAACGTATAGACGAGCGGCGCCCAGTCGGGCGACGCCTGCGCATCGGGCGCGTTCGCGGCGACGCCGCACCGCAGGTTCGCTGGCACCGCGACGTCGATCTGGCGTGGGTGCGCGAGCCCGAGGTTGCGCATGTAGCCGGCGAAATCGTCTTCGCTGAGATCGCCGCCGAGGCGCGGATTGAAGCGCCGCTCCTCGCCGACGCTCGTCACCGTGAGCCCGCGATAGTCATGCGCCGGATACAGCAGGCACGCGGCCGGCAGCGTGAAGAGCCGGCCGTGCACCGCGCGATACAGCGCGCGCGGGTCGCCCTGCTGGAAATCGGTGCGGCCCGTGCCGCGGATCAGCAGGCAATCGCCGGTGAACGCCATCGATTCGTCGTCGAGCACGAGGCTGATGCAGCCGTTCGTGTGGCCGGGCGTCGCGCGCACGGTCAGGTAGCGCGCGCCGAATGCGCAGCGGTCGCCGTCGTTCAGGTAACGGTCGGCGCCCTGCGCGCCGCTTGCGGCCGAGATCGCGATCGCGCTGCCCGTGCGCTGCTTCAGCAGCCACGCGCCCGTCACGTGATCGGCATGCACGTGCGTGTCGACAGTCGCGACGAGCCGCAACCCGAGCTCGTCGAGCAGCGCCGCGTCGCGGCGCACCTGCTCGAATACGGGGTCGATCAGCAGCGCTTCGCGCGACGCGCTGTCGGCGAGCAGATACGTGTATGTCGACGATTGCGGGTCGAAAAGTTGCCGGAAGATCATCGCGAAGTCGCTCCGTCGCCTGTTCAGGTTGGTGTTGTGCGGCCCACGTGCCGTGCGTCGTCGACGCGCGGGCCAGTGGATGCGAGTGCCGCCCCGTCCGTATGCCTGTCGCAGCGCATGATCCGGAAGTTTACGGCTGCGTCTGCTGCGCATCGTCGTCCGGCACCGGCGTCGGCATGATGACATCGACGCCGGGCAACCGGCATCGCACCTGCCGCGTTTCGCACATCCATATAGCGTAGATCAAAATGCACGCGCCGCCGGCGTCCCATACGCGGCAACCGATTCCGATGACGAATGGCGCGCGGCAGGACGATTCGCCGCGCCCGGACGGCGGCGCGCACTGCCTTACACTACGGCCTGTTCTCGTCCCCGTTCACAGGAATTCCGTCGACATGTCGCTGACGATCGATCCGAAGCAGGCCGCCGCGCTGCTGGCCGTCGCCGACACGGGCAGCTTCGAGCAGGCGGCCGTGCGCCTGCACGTGACCGCATCCGCCGTCACGCAACGGGTCCGCGCGCTGGAGGCGAGCCTCGGCACGCCGCTCGTGCTGCGCACGCGGCCGTGCCGCCCGACGGTGGCCGGGCAGCGCGTGCTGCAGCACCTGCGCCGCGTCGCGCTGCTGCAGGCCGACCTGCAAAGCACGCTCGCGACCGAGCGCGAATCGCCGATCTCCGTGACGATCGCGCTGAATTCCGACAGCCTCGGCACGTGGTTCCTGCCCGCGCTGACCTCCGTGCTCGCGGGCGAGCGGATCCTGTTCGAGCTGATCGTCGAGGATCAGGACCACACGTTCGCGCTGCTCGAAAGCGGGATGGCCGTCGGCTGCGTGACGACCGAGCCGAAGCCGATGCGCGGCTGCATCGCGACGCCGCTCGGCACGATGCGCTACCGGCTGCTCGCGGCCGCCGCGTTCGCGGCACGCTGGTTTCCGCGCGGGCTGAACCGCACGAGTGCGCGCAACGCGCCCATCGTCGCGTATTCGCGGCGCGACACGCTGCAGTCGTCGTTCCTGAAGGAGAAGTTCGGGTTGCCCGAAGGTGCATACCCGTCCCATTACGTGCCGGGCACCCATTCGCACTTCGCGGCGGTGCGGCACGGGCTCGGCTACGCGATGGTGCCGGAGCCGCTGATCGGCACCGCGCCGCTCGACGCGCAGGAGCTCGTCGATCTCGCGCCAGCGCATCCGACCGACGTCACGCTGTACTGGCATGCGTGGACCGTGCAGTCGCCGACGATGGCGTCGCTGTCCGCGCGGGTGGTCGAAGCGGCGCGCCGGTTGCTCGCGCCGCTGCCGAAATGACATGAGCCGGTGACGGGCCCGGCTCGTGGCCCTCGACCGTTACGCGCGCCGCTGCGCGAAATACGCGCCGACCGCGCCGACGAACGTATCGATGTCCGCGCGCGACACATCACAGTGGGTAACGAAGCGCGACGCGTACAGCATCTGCGTGAGAATCCCGCGCTCCTTGAGCCACGCCTCGAGCGGCGCGCAATCGGCTTCGGGGAATTGCGCGAACACCATGTTCGTCGCGTGCGACATCACCTTCACGGCTTCGATGCGTGCGAGGCCTGCCGCGAGATGTGCGGCGTTCGCATGATCGTCCGCGAGCCGCTCGACGTTATGGTCGAGCGCATACAGGCACGCCGCCGCGAGAATGCCCGACTGCCGCATCCCGCCGCCGAGCACCTTGCGCCAGCGCTGCGCGCGCTCGATCAGCGCGCGGCTGCCGACCAGCACCGAGCCGACCGGTGCGCCGAGCCCTTTCGAGAAGCAGATCGATACGGTATCGAACGGCGCGCACAGCTCCGCGATCGGGCGGCCCGACGCGACGGCCGCGTTGCATACGCGCGCGCCGTCGAGGTGCGTGGACAGCCCGCGGCTGCGCGCGAACGCGACGGCTTCCTGCACATAAGCTTCCGGCAAGACCTGGCCGCCGATCGTGTTCTCGAGCGCGAACAGGCGCGTGCGGGCAAAGTGATTGTCGATCGGCTTGATCGCCGCGGCGACCTTCGCGAGCGGCAGCGTGCCGTCCGGCGCGTTCTCGATCGGCTGCGGCTGGATGCTGCCGAGCACGGCCGCACCGCCGCCTTCGTACTTGTAGGTGTGCGCGAGCTGGCCGACGATGTATTCGTCGCCGCGCTCGCAATGCGACATCAGCGCGGCGAGGTTGCTCTGCGTGCCGCTCGGGAAGAACAGGCCGGCTTCCTTGCCGGCCCGCTCGGCCGAAACCGCCTGCAGGCGCAGCACGGTCGGGTCGTCGCCCCATACGTCGTCGCCGACTTCGGCGGCAGTCATTGCGGCCAGCATCGCCTGGCTCGGACGTGTCACGGTATCGCTGCGTAAATCGATCATCTTCGTGCCCTGAGTGAACGCGGACCGGAACCGATGCGCCCGGCCCTGCCGAAACGAGACTCAGAGTGTACGCAATTCACGCAGCGCGTGCCGACGGTCGAGTGTCGATCGCGCACGCACCGGCGCCACCGGCGCGTGCGATGCGCGGCGCGCCCGTGCTGCCGTTGAACGCGGCGCCGGCCGCAGCACCAAGGGCGGTGCCGACGGCCGAGCTGCCACCCCCACCTGCCACGCCCCACCCGCGCGGTCGCCCGCATGACGGGCTAACGCGTCGAAACGGATCGGCCACGCACGGCGGCGCGCCGGGGGTTCCGCGCGGTACTGGCGTGCGCATCGAACCGTTCCGATGACGCGACGCGCCATATTGACGCACGTGCGTCAGACCGCCACGCCACGGTCGCACGCGCCACGAACGGCCTTCTTGATACGAATCAACGATTTATCCCGGAATCGCGCGCGGCGGGCTGGACATCTGCGACGAGTTGGCGCATTTCGCGGTGCAACATCGCGGCACATACTCCAGCCAACCCCGCCGCCTGTCGGCCGGGGTCCGCCGGCACCCGCCGGCGGGTATCGTCAGCTTCGGTCATCTGGTATGGACACCGCACTTTCGGCCCTCGATCTGGCCCGCCTGCAATTCGCGTTCACCGTCTCCTTTCACATCGTCTTTCCGGCGCTGAGCATCGGCCTCGCCAGCTTCATCGCGGTGCTCGAATATCGCTGGCTCAAGACCGGCAAGCCGTACTACAAGTCCCTCTGCCTGTTCTGGTCGAAGATCTTCGCGGTCGCGTTCGGGATGGGCGTCGTCTCCGGCGTGGTGATGAGCTATCAGTTCGGCACCAACTGGTCGGGCTTCTCGAGCTTCGCCGGCTCGGTCACCGGCCCGCTGCTGATGTACGAGGTGATGACCGCGTTCTTCCTCGAAGCCGGCTTCCTCGGCATCATGCTGTTCGGCTGGAACCGCGTGAGCCCGCGCGCGCACTTCGGCGCAACGCTGATGGTCGCGATCGGCACGCTGATCTCGACGTTCTGGATCCTCGCGTCGAACAGCTGGATGCAGACGCCGCAGGGCTTCGAGATCGTCGACGGCCGCGTCGTGCCGACCGACTGGTTCGCGATCATCTTCAACCCGTCGTTCCCGTACCGCCTGTTCCACATGGCGATCGCCGCGTTCATCGTCGCCGCGCTGGTCGTGGCCGCGACGGGCGCATGGCACCTGCTGAAGGGCCGCCGCGACAAGGGCGTGAAGAAGATGTTCTCGATGGCGCTGTGGCTGCTGCTGGTGCTCGCGCCGCTGCAGGCCGTGATCGGCGACCAGCACGGCATCAACACGCTGAAGCACCAGCCCGCGAAGATCGCCGCGATCGAAGGGCTGTGGGAAACCGAGAAGGGCGGCACGCCGCTCAACCTGTTCGGCATTCCGGACATGAAGGCCGAAACGACCCGCTACGCGGTGAAGGTGCCGCACCTCGGCAGCCTGATCCTCACGCACAGCTGGGACGGCGAGATTCGCGGGCTGAAGGAATTCCCGCCAGAGGACCGCCCGAACTCGACCGTCGTGTTCTGGAGCTTCCGGATCATGGTCGGCCTCGGCTTCGCGATGATCGGCCTCGCCGCGCTCGCGTGGCTGCTGCGCCGCCGCGGCCGCCTGTATGAATCGAAGTGGTTCCAGCGCTTCGCGCTCGCGATGGGCCCGACCGGCTTCGTGTCGCTGCTCGCGGGCTGGGTGACGACCGAAGCGGGCCGCCAGCCGTGGGTCGTGTATGGCGTGATGCGCACCGCGCAGGCCGTGTCGCCGCTGTCGGTGCAGCAGGTCAGCCTGTCGATGATGACCTTCGTGATCGTGTACTTCCTCGTGTTCGGCACCGGCGTGTACTACATGCTGAAGCTGATGAAGGCCGGCCCCGCGCTGCCCGACGCGAAGCACGACCCGAAACACGACATGCCCGACACGCGTCCCGATCACACCGCGCGCCGCCCGATGTCGGCCGTCGACGAGCTGATCGAGACCGTCTGAGCCCACCCCATCCGCAAACGAGAAAACCTATGGACGTCACCGTAATCTGGGCCGCGATCATCGCATTGGGGCTCTTCATGTACGTCGTGCTCGACGGCTTCGACCTCGGCATCGGCATCGTCTTCCCGTTCTTCCCGGACGAGAAGGAACGCGACCTGATGATGAACACGGTCGCGCCCGTGTGGGACGGCAACGAGACGTGGCTCGTGCTCGGCGGCGCCGGGCTGTTCGCGGTGTTCCCGATCGTCTATTCGACCGTGCTGTCGGCGCTGTACCTGCCGCTGATCTTCATGCTGGTCTGCCTGATCTTCCGCGGCGTGTCGTTCGAGATCCGCGCGAAGGCGCGACGCACGAAGCACCTGTGGGATCTCGCGTTCATCGGCGGCTCGGCCGGCGCGACGTTGTTCCAGGGGATCGCGCTCGGCGCGTTCCTGCAGGGCATCACCGTGAAGGACGGCGTGTTCGCGGGCGACGCGTTCGACTGGCTCACGCCGTTCAGCCTGCTGACGGGCCTCGGCCTGATCGTGACCTATGCGCTGCTCGGCTGCTGCTGGCTCGTCGCGAAAACCGAAGGCGACCTGCAGCGCCGGCTGCATCGCGTCGTGTGGCCGCTGACCGTCGTGCTGCTCGGCTTCATCGCGGTTGTCAGCCTGTGGACGCCGCTTCAGGATCCGGCCATCGCGCAGCGCTGGTTCGATTCGGGGCTGTTCTGGCGCCTGCTGCCGGTGCCGTTCCTGGTCACCGGGTGCGCGGTGTGGATGCGGCGCGCGGTGCGCGACCGGCACGACATGACGCCGTTCGTGCTCGCGCTGGCGCTCGTGCTGCTCGGCTACGTCGGCCTGCTCGTCACGCTGTTCCCGTATGCGATTCCGCAGACGATGACGATCTGGGAAGCGGCCGCGCCGCGTTCCAGCCAGACCTTCACGCTGGTCGGCGCAGCGGTTATCCTCCCGATCATCATCGCCTACACGACGATGGGTTACTGGGTATTCCGAGGCAAGGTGCGCCATGAAGACCAGCATTACTACCACCACTGATTCCGCCGATCGCCCGCCCGTGGCGCCCCGGCCGCGGATGCGCGGCTGGATGTGGTTCGTCGTGCTGTGGGCGGGCGGCGTGGTCGGCGCCGTCACGCTCGGCTATGCGTTCAAGATCTTCATGAACCTGACGCTGTTTGCGGTGAAGTAAAGCCCGGGCGCCGGCCGGGCGCAGCGCGCATCGATCGCCCGATGGATACGCGCTGCGCGGCCGCCCCCTCCCCTCCGCGTGCGTTATTGCGCTGCCCGCCGCACGACGCCGAGCTTCAATCCCAGCATGCCGAATATGCGGTTCATCGTCTGCACCGTTCCATCGCTGCGGCCCTGCTCGATATCCTGAATCGTCTTCGTCGACACGCCGGCGAGCTTCGCCATCTCGGCGCTCGCCAGCCGCATCGTCTGCTTCAGATGACGCACCGATTCGCGCAGCGACCACTCGGGATGCGCGAGAACGTCCTCGATCTCTTGCCGCCGCAGCGCAAGCTGTTCGGGAAGCGACATTGCGTTATAGCGTTTGTCCATTGTGTCGCCTCCCGTCCGCGGAACACGACCATCTCAGCAGAAATCTATACAAATTGTGCACACGGCTGCGGGCAAATTATGTAGATATCTACCGAAACAGGAATCCTTGGCGTTGCACCTGGCGGGGAGAAACGCCCGGAATCGCAACGACGACTTACCGCCGCTCGCGCAGCGCCGCTTCGATCTTGCGATCGGTCTTGTACTGGCTCAGCGCATACACCGACCAGATCGCGGCCGGCAGCCAGCCGATGATCGTGAGCTGCAGGATCAGGCAGATCACGCCGGCGATCGGGCGACCGATCGTGAAAAACTGGAACCACGGCAGCAGCAGGGCAAGAATGATGCGCATCGAAAACCTATTGGTGCGTTGTTGAAGAGGTGTGCGAGGTCAATATGGCGCTGCGCTCCGTGGAAATCAAGCGAGCACATGCAATTCGCGCGTCCGCTCGATGCTTACCCCTCCTGTTCTGCAGCGCTGCGCGAACCATGCGTGCGCTCGCCGATGCACAGCCGCCCTCGTCGGCCCCTCTTCTTCCCGTTCTTTGATGACGCGCGAAAACAGCAACTGCTCGATGTACAGCTGTTCAACAGCGTGGGTGAAGTGGCGCTCTTCCGACACGGCCAGAAAGCAACGCAGGAGCCATGATTCCATTTCCCGATTACCAATTATCGATAGACGGGATGGCGGCGGCATAGGGTCACCACCTGTTCGCGCACGCGATTTAATATCTGCTCGATGCCGCCAGCCTCCAGTGCATCCAGCACATCGCACAGCCAACCGGCCAGTTCCTCGCATTCAGCCACACCAAAGCCACGCGTGGTCACGGCCGGCGTACCGATACGCAGCCCCGAAGTAACGAAGGGTGAGCGCGGATCGTTGGGTACAGAGTTCTTGTTCGTAGTGATGTAGGCATCGCTTAGAGTCGCGTCCGCGTCCTTGCCGGTGTAGGGCTTGCTGGATAGATCGATCAGCATCAGGTGGTTGTCGGTACCGCCGGACACGATCTTGTAGCCACGTTGCTGGAGCACGCCTGCCATAGCGCGGGCATTGGCTACGACCTGCTTCTGGTAGGTCTTGAACTCGGGCTGCGATGCTTCTTTGAAGGCCACCGCCTTGGCAGCAATCACGTGCATCAGCGGCCCGCCCTGGATGCCGGGGAATACGGCGGAATCGAGCTTTCTATAGAAATCGCTGTTTTGCCCCTTGGACAGGATGATGCCGCCGCGCGGACCACGCAGGGTCTTGTGAGTAGTGCTGGTCACCACATGGGCATGAGGCAGCGGGTTCGGGTATTCGCCTGCCGCCACCAAGCCGGCCACGTGTGCCATGTCCACCCAGAAGATGGCGCCTACTTTGTCGGCAATGGTACGCATGCGTGCCCAGTCTTTATGACGAGAATAGGCCGAAAAGCCACCGATGAGCATTCTGGGCCGAGTTTCCTGCGCGATACGCTCCATCTCGTCGTAGTCTATCAGCCCAGTCTCGGGGTCAAGCCCGTAGGGAATAATCCGGTAGTGGCGACCAGAGAAGTTGGATGGATTACCGTGAGTCAGGTGACCACCCTGGGCCAGATTCATACCCATCACGGTATCGCCGGGATTGATAAGCGCTAGGAACACCGCTGCATTCGCTTGGGCACCGGCATGGGGCTGGACGTTGGCATAGTCGCAGTCGAACAGTGTCTTGACCCGCTCGATAGCCAGACGCTCGGCAACGTCCACGTTCTTACAGCCGCTGTAATAGCGCTTGCCTGGATAGCCTTCAGCGTACTTGTTGGTGAACGAACACCGAGTTCTGAACCGCCATCACCAGCGGGCTGGCGTAGTTCTCGGAGGCGATCAGTTCAATGTGATCTTCCTGGCGGCGCTCTTCGCTTTGAAAGGCCTTAGCCAACTCGGCGTCAAAGTCGGCGAGGGTCAATGAGGTGTCGTACATGGAATTCGTTCTATGGTTTAGAGTGTTCAGGTCTGAGGGTTTGATTCTGCTCGGGCGCATTCCTGTCGCTGCCATAGACCACCTGCGATTGCACCGATACCACCTCGCCTCGCAGCGGCCGCCAGGCGGCGTCTGGCCCCCGGCTCAGTCATGGCTGCTTCCTTGGCGCTTCCACCGGCCAGTAATAGCTGTTCGGCAAGGCACGGGCACCGAAGATGGCCTGCCCGACACGTACCACGGTGGCACCTTCTTCGATGGCGATCTCGAAGTCGCCGGACATACCCATGGACAACTCGTCCAGGCCGATACCGGCGGGCACGCTCTGACGCAGTCGATCACGCAATGTGCGCAGCAGTACAAAGCACTGGCGTACCCGCTCGGCATCGCTCGAAAACAGCGCCAGCGTCATCAGCCCGCGCACGTGCAGCGCCGGAAATACTGACAGTGCCTGGAGAAAAGCCGGCACGTCTTCGGGCGCCAAGCCGTACTTGCTGGCCTCGCCTGAGGTATTGACCTGTACAAACACGTCCAGCGAGCGGCCCTCGGCCTGCAGGCGGCGCTCCAGCGCTTCGGCCACGCGCAGACTGTCCAGCGCCTGGAATTCGGATGCAAAGCGCGCCACCAGCTTTGCCTTATTGGTCTGCAAATGGCCGATGACCGACCAGCCGAGATCAGGCAAACCCTGCATGGTCTCCCACTTGCGGTGCGCCTCCTGCACCTTGTTTTCACCGAGCAGCCGGCAGCCGACCGCATACGCCAGGCGAACGCGCGCCTCCTCAACGGTCTTGCTGACCGGCAGAAGGCGCACGGCAGCGGAATCGCGTCCGACGCGACGACAGGCGGCGTCGATACGTGCCTGCACGGAGGCCAGGTTGCGTCGGATATCATCGACTGTAACGGCCTGCGGATTACGCCCGTGCTGATCGTGGTGTGTCTGCATTTCAGATGGCATTCGCATCAGTCCGTCACTCCCTTTCTGACCGCAGGCTGGGGTGAAGAAGGAGCAATGCTCGGCTGCGACACCCGTGCCCGTTGCGGCAATCGGCCATTGAGCGCTGCATACGCCACAAGACCGATCAACAGGCCCCAGAAGGCCCCTCCAACGCCGAGCAAGTTAATGTTGGCTGCAGCGGCCAAGAAGGTGATCAACGATGCTTCACGCGCTTTCGCATCGGCCATGGCACTGGCGAGACTGCCGCCAATAGTGCCCAGCAGTGCCAAGCCCGCCAGTGTGGTGATGAAGGCGGGAGGGAACGCCATGAAAACGGCAGCCAGCGTCACCCCGAACACTCCGACAAGAATGTAGAACACGCCCGCGGCGATGCCGGCGATCCAGCGTTTGGAGGGATCTTCGTGCGCTTCGCGGCCGGTACAGATCGCCGCTGTGATCGCGGCGATGTTGAAGGCATGCGAACCAAACGGTGCCATCAACAGGGAACCTAGCCCGGTAACGGCTACGATAGGATTGGCACTGGTCTTGAAGCCGTCATTGCGCAGCACCAGCATGCCCGGCATGTATTGACCGGTCAGCGTGATCAGGAACAGCGGCAGTGCGACGCTGAGCAAGGCATTAATCGAGAATGCCGGCATGGTGAAAACGGGCGCCGCAAGCTTCAATTCCAGTCCGGACAAATCGACGCGGTCCTGCATCAGCAAGAAGGCCAGCCCCAGCACCAAAATACCCACCACGGCATAGCGTGCGGTGAAACGCTTGAGCACCACATAGGTGACAATCAGCAGGCCTGCCAGCAGCGGGTCAATACTCATGCCACCGAAAGCGCCAATACCGAACTGCAACAGGATGCCCGCCAGAAGTCCGGCGGCCACACCCGGTGGGATCAGCCGAATGACCTTCTCGAAGTAACCCGAAAGTCCGAGTGCGACGAAGGCGACGGCGGAGATAAGGTAGGCCCCCACCGCCTCGGCGTAGGGTGTCGCCGCCAATGCCGTGACGAGAAACGCGGCCGCTGGCGTGGACCAGGCTGTGATGATCGGCTCGCGGGTAATCCAGCTCAAGATCAGCCCCGTCACCCCCACACCGATCGAAATCGACCAAACCCACGAGGCCGTCAACGCCGGGCTGAAACCTGCCACCTTGGCGGCCTGGAACACCAGGATGAAGGTGCCTCCGTAGTTGACGATGACCGAGATCAGGCCGGCCACTACAGGATGGATGAGATCGCTCAAACGGACGGATGATCGAGGACATGAAGACGCCATGGCTGTACTGGACTCGCATGAGAAGTGGGCTGCTAGGCCCGAAGTGGAAGCCATCTTTATAACGTGGCAATGGACTGATTTATAAGTACACTTTCACAAAATTGACCAGACCACTTTATGGGATATCACGAGCGCTGGAGAGCGCCCGCCGGATCTGGTCATACCCTTGCTTGATCCTGCGGAGAGTCAGGCGGGTACTGTCTTCATAAAAACTCCAGACCACGGGCAGATAACATGACAAGGACGTTTGAACTTGAAACGCTGAAAATACGGATGAACGATGTCGACTTCCAGCTTCTGGACCTGCATCAGCGAATTCAGCGTGCGCTGCGCGCGCTAATCCTGGATGGCGCGCTCGATCCAGGTGTAAAACTACCGGCAACCCGGACGCTGGCCAGTTCGCTAGGTGTTGCCCGAGACACAGTTGAAAGCGCCTATGTGCAGTTGCACCGCGATGGTTTCATCGTTCGTCGGGAAGGCTCAGGAAGCTACGTGTCCGAAAGCATAGGTATGGAATTGCGAGGCGCGGCACGTAGGCGCATGAGGACTCAGGATCACATGCGCGGCGCCAAGGAGACAGGCTCCGGCCTGAGCCGGCGTGGACGAATTATTTTCGAGATTGGTGCCGTCACCGACCAGCAGACCATCAAGGCATTCGCCACGGGATTGCCGGAGACTCGCAGTTTCCCAATCGATGCCTGGGGACGCCTGCAACGACAAACACTGAAGGACTATCGCTCCCATGTATTACTGCACGGCGACCCGCAAGGTGCCGAGCCACTACGCAAGGCAATCGCAACCTACTTGAATCTTGAGCGTGGCGCAAAGGTATCTCCCGAACAGATCCTGGTGTTGAGCAGTACACGGCAGGCCTTGTTTCTCTGTGCGCAATTGCTGGTGGACGCTGGCAAGCCGATCCTGCTGGAAAATCCGGGATACTTTGGTGCCAAAAAAGCATTCGAATCAGCCGAAACCAAAATAGTCCCCATTGATGTTGATTCGCATGGTCTTCGGACGGATCTGTTGCGGGCGGATCGCAGTGGTGCCAACTGTGTCTACGTGACGCCGTCACATCAATACCCGACTGGCGCCACCTTATCGCTGGAGCGCAGGATTGACTTGACACTTTGGGCCGCGGAAAACGGAGGATGGATCATCGAGGACGACTACGACAGCGAATTTCACTACGACGGTTTGCCAACCGCATGTGTCCAAGGCTTGGATAAGTACTGCCGGACGCTCTATATCGGTACTTTCAGCAAGACGCTCTATCCAGGACTTAGGATGGGATATATGGCTTTGCCGGAAGAATTGGTTAGCGCCTTCGCCTCCGCCAGAAGCATCATGGATGGGCACACGCCTCAGATTCTTCAATTGACCCTGGCGCGGTTCATGGAAGATGGTCATTACAATTCCCACGTGCGCGCCATGCGTAAGCTTTATGCCGGACGGAGAGAGGTCATTCTTGACGCCATCGCCAAACACTTGAACGGTATCGTCACAGCGTTGCGGCCGGAAGGTGGACTGCAGATACCTTGCCTATTGGCACCGGAATGGTCGGAACAGGAGACCATCCGCCGGGCCGCCACCGCCGGAGTGCTATTGCCGGGGCTCAGTCGACTGTATGCCGGGAACGAGAAACAGCAAGGTTGGTTATTAGGCTATGCATCATTGACAGCCTACGAGATAGAGACCGCCATCCTGCGCCTGTCCAACGCGCTTCGGAAGAAGTAGCCAACCTGTCGAATCTGAAACTGTTCGTCCCCCAACACCATCATGTGGTCAATATGGAAGTGGGAAGCGCTTCGTCAATTCGGCCACGCCTTCGCGGATCGAAGCCTCCATGCGCGCGCTGACGGCGCCGCTACGAACACTACCAAGCAGCGCGAATACCAGAGGTGATTAACTGACCTGCCCCCTTCAATAGGGCCAACGGGCTTCTAGCAAAGTCCCTTTAAACCAACTCCTGGAAAGCGGCAGGAGCATCCGCGGTTGCGCGATGTTTCGCCGCAAACTCTGACGGCGCAAGGTAGTTCAGCGCACTGTGCGGCCTTTGCTCGTTGTAGTCCTGACGCCATGCCGCGATGACAGCCCGAGCGTGCGCGAGCGTCGTGAACCAGTGCTCGTTAAGGCATTCGTCGCGGAACTTGCCGTTGAACGATTCGATGTACGCATTCTGCGTTGGCTTGCCCGCCTGAATCAACTTCAGAGTGACGCCGTTCGCATACGCCCACTGATCAAGCGCGCGGCTCGTAAATTCGGGGCCCTGGTCTGTTCGTACCGCCTTGGGATAGCCACGGAAGCGATCTGCACGGTCCAATGCCCGAGCGACATACAAACCTGAGATACCATGGTCGACGACGATGTCGACAGCCTCTTTCGTGAAATCGTCGACGACGGTCAAACACTTCAAGCGGCGGCCATTGGAAAGCGCATCCATCACGAAATCGATTGACCAGACCTCGTTCGGCGCGTTCGGCAAATTCAGCTGCTCACGTTCAATCATCACCCCATGGCGCCGACGGCGGCGTCGCACCGCCAGTCCCGCCTCACGATAGAGGTGATGCACCCGCTTATGGTTCGCGTGAATGCCTTCGCGCGCCACCAGCGCATGCAGTCGGCGGTAGCCGAACCGACGGCGTTCATGGGCCAATTCGACCAAGCGCGCCGTCAACGCTTCATTCTCGGCATCTGGCTTTGCGTCGTAATGCAGCACGCTGCGAGAAAGCCCGACAAGCCGGCAGGCGCGGCGCTCGGAGATATTGACCTTCTCCCGAATCGCCACCACTGCTTCGCGTTTGGCTTGTGGGCTCAGGGCTTTCCCTTCACGACCACCTTGAGGGCTTCCATGTCGAGCATCGCTTCAGCCAGCAGCTTCTTGAGCCGCGCGTTCTCGCGCTCCAGGTCCTTGAGTCGACGGGCTTCCGATACCTCCATGCCGCCGAACTTTGCACGCTAGGTGTAGAACGAAGCATCACTGAACCCGTGCTTTCTGCACAGCTCCTTGACCGGCATGCCGGCCTCGGCTTCCTTCAGAAAGCCGATGATTTGCTCTTCAGTAAAGCGCTTCTTCATGTTCGTCTTCTCCGAAAACGAACTTTACTAGGTTCCGACTGGCCCTGTTTGCCGGGGGCAGGTCATAACGGCTTTTCCTCGTCAAGGGGACGGCGTTCCTATTCACACTGATGCCAACCTGCCCCGAGATATGTTCTACGACCGCTCCTGTCAGCCCCCGTGGACGTAGATCGACCACACCAAGATGGGAGTCGGTGCCACCCTGGAACAATGGATAGCCCACCTTGTGTGAGTCGTCGGCACAACGCCTGTGCGTTTTCAACCACCGCGTTGGCGTAGATGCGAAATTCCGGTTGAAGTGACTCATGCAGAGCCACCGCCTTTCCGCATACTTGTTCGTCAGCACCGCCCCTTTGAGCTTCAAGGGCAGCGCGACCAGCAAATTCCTCAGATGCAATCAGTTCAATGGAGTTCTTCTGACGTTATCGCTCTTAGTCACTGCATTCCAAATATTTCATCGACCTATTGCAGCACAAAAGAACCGACAGTTGGAGGGATAATTTCGCCCGCATTTTGAGCGCCTACCACGGGAAATAACATTTGAGAAGACGACGCCACCAGCCTTGGATGGCTCCGCCTACATCGAAACAGAAGAACCATCCATAAAATTTACACCCACCCGAAAATCCCCGAATGAGAATCACATCATTCTCGATATGCCGTGCCAGTGATGCAATGTCTTAGCATCAAAACCCAGACCTCAGGATAATGAATTGCGTCATACCCGGAAACCCAGAACACGGAAGATGATGCTCCACCTCACTCAACGAGTGATACTCAAATTTTTAATAAAACACAAATTCAACCGAGTTAATTTTAACGCACCATCAACTCCCGGCACCGTCAATGATTGGCGCTCAACAGAGCACTTTCCAACGCGATAGACAAGACTTCCATTTCTAATTAGGCAAGTTTTCCAATCGTCAATTTCACGCAGCAGGCATAAGAATATTCATGGCAAATACCTAGTCCAGGCAAGTGGTCTGGCCACCCCTGAAAAAATGGTCTGATTTAATTGACCACCCAGTACATAAAATCCATAAGAATGAGTCAACCAGTTTTTCTCGAAGACGAAGAGCACGAGGACAATAAGCTCTTCAACCACAAGAATTCTTCCTCAAAACTCCTACGTCAACCTATCGCACACTCATGTAACAAGGTTTTACGGAGCAAGAGAAGTCGCGTTATGAATGAGTCAGAGGGTGGTCGCCGCAAACTACGCAGCCAAAGCATTATGAATTTCGCCCTTCAACCTCCGTCACGCACCACGGAAGGCGATCAATGTCAATTCACAATATTGGAATTATGATCCAAATGACAACAGCACACCTGACCAGCCATCCGAGCGCAGTCTTTTGATTTTTCTTCTTTAGGATTCTGACTACTGCTCTGGCGCTCCTTCAGGAAAGATATCTCCGGCACGCCAAGATTGGTGCCCAAGAAATAGCGACAGCCAAACGAATTTCAAATTCCGAGGAAGCCTCATGATCATCATTAAAGCATGCATTTTTACATTACCAACCGCACCTGCAATCGTGAGGCATGGGTAAAAATACGAAAGATACTGAAAATCCTCCACCTACCAAGAATCACTGATCGACTGCAAGGAGATTTTAGATGGAGCTTAAGATTTCTGAGACCGACGACGTCGTCCGCGGCATGCTGCAAAAACTCTCGCAGCTTTGGAAAACCCGTGCCGCAGTAAATCAGGAGCTATCAGATTACGACACCCTCGCATTTGACCCTAGAAAGAAGGACTTCACTCCTTCTCTGCTGCCATTTCGCCACCATCCTGCTTGGCAAGAAGCTCCGGAATCTCTCCGAGAAAAGTGCCTTTCCTATGCATGGGGAATTTATAACCTGAAAACCATTTATATTGAATGCAATGTTGTGACTCCAGTCTGCGAGGACATCATTAAGACACCACCGCCAAGCACGAATCGGGTACTGCTGCAGGATGTGATGTCACAGGCGCTTCTGGATGAGGCATTGCACACACGCATGTCGATTATGGCTTGCAACTATATATATGAAATGCGAAATCTCCGGCCTCTTTATTTTTCGGATTTCAATCTTGTGCGATGGCGAGACAGCATTCTTTCCGAATGCGGTGCGGAATGGGAGCGCCGTCTGGCACGGTTCGCCATCGCTTGCGCCAGCGAAACGCTCATTACCGATTATCTGAAGACGATGGCTGAAGACAGTACGATTCAACCAATTTGCCATGAAGTCACGCGCACGCATGCAATGGATGAATGGAGCCATTCCAGTGTTTTCAGCTTCGTTGCCACCGATATAGTTCAAGGACTGAGCTACAAGGAGCGAGCATACTTGCGGTCCATCATCATTAAGACGGTACAGATGTTTGCAAACAACGAACTCGGGGCGTGGGCGACTGTATTCGATTTAGTAGAATTTCCCTATTCAAAGGACATTTTGCACGATGTTGGTGACACCAACGAGATCAGCGTTTACACAGACTCGGTGGAAGCACTCATCAACAGGATAGGATTGGCCGACCAGGCTCATTCGGGTTATCGAAGCAACCAGTTCCCTACTCGCACCGAGGAGTGCAGATGAACTCGATAGCTCAAGCACGCTGCGAGCGCGTCTCGATGGAGGCAGGAGACATAAAAGTGTTCACCTTGCGAATACAGGGCACGGAGGACGAATTCCTGAACAAGCTTCGCCCCGGCAGGCACATCGCCATTCGCTACCCGGATACGTCAGGGGCTCTTCAGCAACGGCTCTACTCGATCACCGGCAGGCGAAACGCGAATGTCTTCGAAATCGCAGTCAAGCGCTCAGGTCGCCGCAGTGTTTCAGATCACATGCATGCGACGCTCCACGAGGGTTCCACTATTTCATTAGGATACGTGGCAGGCGATATCACAATCGAATCAGTTGCTAATCTCGAGCGACTCGGCATGGTTGCCGGTGGTATCGGCATTACGCTCCCGATTGCATTGCTTCGTGAGATTGCAGACAGGGCACGCCGCGGCCGGCAAGTTCCGAAAACGGTACTGGTGTTGTGTATTCCGAAAATAAGCGACATCCCCTTTCTCCATGAATTACTGGAGTTGAATCTCACTTCGATGTGGTTCACTCTCCACGTATTTGTGACCCGGGAAAGCATTCACGCCCGCGATCATTTCAATCCCGGCCGGCCAACCCTGGAGTCCCTAAGCATCATGGGGCAGCCTCAGGCCGTAGTGATATGCGGCAGTCACCGTTTTGCCCAGACATTTCGTGAGCATGCGTCCTCACTGTTTCCCTCCGCCAGCCTGTTGATCGAGTCATTCACACCTCCGGAGCCCCAAGCATGCCAAGGGCATGAAGGCACCGAGCGATCTGTTCGATTGAGCCTGGCCGATAGCGAAGAAGTTATTGAAGCATCATCTGGCAAGAGCCTGCTTGAAATTCTTGAATCCTACGGCGCCCCGGTTCGCAGTCAGTGCCGGGCCGGAATTTGTGGTGACTGCCGCGTCAGGGTTTCCGGTGGCGAGTGCCGCTTCGAGCCGGATTTTTGCCTTAGCGAAAAAGACAAGATTAGTGGTTATGCACTGGCGTGCTGCACATTTCCACTCTCTGGAGATATCGCAGTCGAATTTAAAGCGGCAACATAAATCCACTACGGCCCACTTCTCTTTGCGATACATTTCATGAAAACAGCAATCGCACTACGTCACATTAACTTCGAGGATGCTGGCACGCTTGATACAGCACTTTCCGATCACGGTTACGAAATTAAATATATCGATCCGACGCTCGGGGAACTTACGGATCTAGACCTGCAACAGGCCCATCTGTTGATCGTGTTGGGCGGGCCCATCGGCGCTTACGACGAGCAGACCTACCCATTTCTTGAAGATGAACTTACTGTAGTGCGCCAATGGCTGCACACACAACGGCCCATTCTCGGTATTTGTCTGGGCGCACAACTCATAGCAAGAGCATTGGGAGCCAATGTCTACCCTCTGGGAATAAAGGAGATTGGATTTGCACCGCTTACTTTGACATCTGCCGGCAAGCATTCCCCGCTTGCTGCTTTAGATGGTATTCCCGTCCTTCATTGGCACGGTGACCAGTTCGATATTCCTGATGGCGGCATTCATCTGGCCAGCACTCCAGTAGGTGCCAATCAAGCGTTTTCGATTGGGTCCCATGTACTTGGCCTGCAGTTTCACTTGGAGGTTGATGTGCACAAGCTCGAACGGTGGTTGATTGGTCACGCCATTGAACTAGCACAAACCAACATAGATCCGCGAACGCTGCGCGCGGATGCTACTCGGTATGGAAATCATTTGACGATTGCGGCACGCCTAGTCCTTGCAAACTGGCTACATAACTTGGAAGAACGATATACCAACTCGTCGGCGGCTACCACGGGAGTTCTAGCGTGAAGTTGTTACTTATTGTCTAAGGAGGCGATCTGCTTGCGATGTTGAAATCGAATGACTACATCACACCATTTTCATCCCACAAATCAACCTACGGAGCAAATAAATAATTTCTGTTAAATATAACTGACCCAGCCAGATTTCCCAAGGAACATTAAACAAGCACCAGCCCCCTGAACCACGGTTATCTATTTTTTCAACTTTCTTATTGATATAAACAAGGATCAAAAATGGTTGTCGTATTATTCGAACTGCAAGCCATGCCCGGTCAAAATCAGACCTATGTTGACCTCGTAAACAAGCTGACTCCGATGCTGGAACCCATGGAAGGCTTCATCTCGGTCGAGTGTTTTCAAAGCACCCTCAATCCGGAGAAAGTCATGTCAGTTACCACTTGGCGCGACGAGGAAGCGGTAATTAAGTGGCGTAACGTGGAGGCGCACTTGTCTGCTCAGAGGGCAGGACGGGACAAGATATTCAAGGACTACCGCGTACGCGTGACATCTGTGATAAGGGATTATGGTTTGCATGATCGCGAGCAAGCGCCGGAAGACAGCCTTCTTGGCCGCCACTGAGGAGTGAGGCGAGGGGGGCAGTAGGGGCGGTCCTTGGCTAACCGCAGCCAAATGGCTTCATAGAAATAGGCAGACCATCGAATGCGGCGACACGGGGGCCATTGAAATCGCGCCGATTGGAAACACGCAGGGCTGGTCTGACGGAGTCAGCCCGATCCGCCCCTTCCGGTCGCCGCGCGAATCTGCGCCGTGGTCGCCCCGCAGTCGGCTACTCGGCTTGGGTAACACTTCCTCTTGTTGAGTGTGTAGGAGACTTTCACTCCAAAGTCATCCAACTCGTCACCACAACAGACTAGATAGCGCCAGTCGCGGCGCTACGCGCCATGCCCACCCCCAAAAAACGGCCTCCGCATCACGCGAAGGCCGGAACGGACTCGCCTGAGACAGGCCGCGCCACGTCAGAACGTATGCCGCATACCAACCCGCACGAGCGTCTGCGTGTTGCCCGCTGACGAGATGCCGTTGCCGACGTCGCCGACCGACGCCGTCGCGGCGACGACATTGCCGTACGGGTCGAGCGTCTTGCCGCTCGCCTTCTGGTAGCCGACGAGACCGTAGAGCGCGGTCCGCTTCGACAGGTAGTAGTACGACGCCAGGTTCAACTGGTGATACTTCGGCGCGGCTTCACCGCCGACCGAGCTGCCGCGCGTGAAGTCGTAGCCGGCCGCGACGCGCAGCGCCGGCGACACCTGCCACGACGCCGTGCCGCCAACCGAGTTGTAGGTCGCGTTGCCCCGGAACGTCGAGAACGCGCCCGCACGGTACTGCGTGTTGCTGTACGACAGGCCCACCGTCATCGCGCCGATCTGGTAGGTCGACGCGGCCGCGACGATCTGCATGCTCTTCGACGACGCAAAACCCCCGTTGATCGACGACGCGAACGTGCCGTCGTACGAGCCGGTCCATGCGCCGCCGTTCGCGCCGAATGCGTTGGTCGCATACAGGTAGGCCGCGCCGATCGCGAACGGCCCGTTCACGTACTGGCCGCCGACGCTCCACGTGTTCTGGTTCTTCGCGCTGCCCGCCTGGTTGCCGAAGCCGTACAGCCCGCCGACCGTGAAGCCGCCGAACGACGGGCTCACATACTTGACTGAATTGTTCTCGCGCGACTGGTTGTCGATGTTGTCGAGATCGCCCGGATGCGCTCCCATGCCGGTCAGGAACGAACCCGGCCCGATCGAGCCGACGAAATCGACGATCGGATCGTACTGACGGCCCATCGTCAACGTACCGTAGCGCGTGCTCGACAGCCCCATCCACGCCTGGCGACCGAACATCCGCCCGCCCTGGCCGAGTTGCCCGGTGCCGATGTTGAAGCCGCTCTCGAGCTGGAAGACGGCCGCGAGCCCGTCGCCGAGATCTTCCTTGCCCTTCAGCCCCCAGCGGCTGCCGGACCACGTACCGCTCGCAAAGCTGTAGCTCGACGCGCCGCGATACGCGACCGGCGAACCGAGCGACCCCTTGCTCGTCGCGACGCGCTGGTTGCTCGCGTACCCCAAACCCGCGTCGACGATCCCGTAGAGCGTGACGGTGCCTTGCGCATGCGCCGCCGTGCAGAGGCCGCCGGCAACGCAAAGCGCAAAAGTGATCTTCTTCATGTAGAGGATTCCTATTTATTAAATCGATACCACTCGAGACGATGCATCCGGTTACCCGGAATGCCGACCTACGCCGAACCGGACAGCCACTGCGCGACCCGCGCGACGAGCAGGTCCGCTTCGTCGAAGCACTCGACGCCCGCCACCTGCGGCGCGTCGCAAATCGTGAACACCGGCTTGCCCCATTGCAGCCCCAGCGCGATCTCGGACAACGTGCCGAGCCCGCCGCCGACCGCGATCAGGCACAGCGACGCGCGAGCGATCAGCGCGTTGCGCGTGATGCCGAGCCCGGTCGGCAGCGCGACAGTCAGATACGGATTCGCGTGCTGCGCATCGTCCTCGGGCAGCAGCCCGATCGCGCAGCCGCCTGCCGCATGCGCGCCGCGCGCGGCCGCCTCCATCACGCCCTGCTTGCCGCCGCCGACGATCGCGACGCCCGCCGCGGCGAGCCCGTGCGCGATCCGCTCGGCGATGGCGAGCTGGGCGTCCGTCGCATCGCGCGGGCCGATCACGCCGACCGGCATCCGGTGCCGGGTCGCGCCGCGCTGCCGTTGCGCGAGTTGCTCCAGCGCGTCGCGCGCCTGGTTCGACCATTCAATGATGTCGTTGCCGTGCAAGTCCTTCCCCCAATGCAAGAACGCAGGTGCAGAGCGCCGTCAGCACGATCGACAGCACGGCAGCCTGCGAGAAATCGGTCTGTCCGTCGGACAGCTTCAGGTACATCAGCAGCGGCAGGATGTTGATCTGCGTGCCGGCCAATGCGAGCGCCGTGCCGTACGTGCCGAGCGCGATCGCGCTGACGAGGCACCACGCCGACGCGATCGACGGCCACAGCTCGCGCCACGCGACGTCGAACCACGCACGCCACGGCCGCGCGCCGAGCGTCAGCGCCGCCTCGAGCGGCCGCCGGTCGAGATTCGCGAGCGCCGGGTAGAGGATCAGCGCGACGCGCGGGATCAGGTAGTACGCGTACGCGAAAGCGAGCCCCGGCATCGTGTAGATCGCGCCGCCGACCACGGTCGGGTCCGCGCCTAGCGACGCCAGCAGCGTCGTCACGAAACCGGCGCGGCCGAACACGAGGATGAAGCCGTAGGCAATCACGAGGCCGGAGAACGCCAGCGGCACGCCGAGCAGCGCGAGCGACCAGCGGCGGCGCGCCGGCGACTGCCCGGCCAGCACGAACGCGACCGGCACGCCGACCGCGACGGACAGCGTGCCGGCGCCGATCGCGAGCGCCAGCGAACGCACGATTGCGTCGGAGACGAGCGGATCGCCGAATACCGCGGCAAACGCACGACCGCCGCCGTCGAACGCGGCGCCGACGAGCGCGGCGAGCGGCAATACGAAGCACACCGCGAACAGCCCGGCCGCCGGCACCGCGCCGTAGCGGCGCAGGACGCCGCGCTGCATGGACGAGACCCGCATCCCGTTCCCCTTACTTGCCGAGCGTGGCCTGCGACCAGAGCTGGTCGACCTCGGCCTTGCGCGTCGCGGCCTTCGCGACGTCGAGCGGACGCACCTGCGGCGCGTTCGGCAGCTTCGCGGCAACCTCCTGCGCAACCGGCGTGCCGGGTACGGCCGGGCGCACGTAGCCCTGCGCGAACAGCGCCTGGCCGACATCGCTCATCACGAGATTGAGCCACAACTGCGCGGCGGCCGGGTTCGGGCCGTTCTTCACGAGGCTCATCGCGTACGGCGCCGATACGCTGCCGTCCTGCGGAATCACGACTTCGGCCGCGTCGCCCATGCCGTCCGCGTACTTGGCCTTGAGCCCGTCGTTCTCGTAGCCGATCAGGATCGGAATCTCGCCCTTGACGAACTTCGCGTACGGCGTCGTCCCCTCGACGCGCAGCACGTTGCCCGCCTGCTTCAGCTTGCCGAAGAACTCCGCGCCCGGTTTCGGGTTGTCGACGCTGCCGCCGTTCGCATAGGCGGCGGCGAACACGGCGACCTGCCCCTGCCCGGTCGAACGCGGGTCGAGATAGACGACCGCATTGCGATATTCGGGCTTCAACAGGTCGGACCAGCGCTGCGGCACGTTCTTCACGAGCTTCCGGTTGACGAGCAGCGCGATGTTCAGCGAGTGCACGGCGAACCAGCGGCCGTCGGCTGCGCGGAACACCGGCGGCAGCTTGTCGAAATTGACCGGCTTGAACGGCGCGACGACGTCCTTGGCCGCCGCATCGAGCGCCGACGCCGCGAAGTAGTACGCGGTGTCGGCCTGCGGGCGACGTCGCGACTTGTCGAGCGCGACGACCGTTGCCGCCGAGCCGATGTCGTTGTACGTGATCTCGACCTTCGGATAGCGCTTGCGAAATTCGGCGAACAGCGATTTCCAGTTCGCCCATTCCGGGCCCGTGTCGAACGACACGACGAGCCCTTCGTCGGCGGCCTTCTCGTACAGCGCGTCCTCGCCGGGGTACAGCGGCGCGGCATGGGCCAGCGCCGGCGCGAGGGTCGCGAACGCGCAGAGCGCCAGCAGGCGGCGGCGCGTTGCAAGAAGGAAGTGGCAGCGTGCAGACATCGTGATTCTCCGTTGAATGAATAGGGTCGCCCGCGCTTACGCGGCGGGCAGCACGAGCAGGTGGCGCGGCTCGATCGACACGCAGCGCGCGGGAAGCTCGCGCCCTTCGCCGAGCAGCGCGTCGGTCGCACCGGCCGGCACGAAGTCGAAGCGCTGCGTCGCGCCGAAATAGCGCACCTCGCCGACCCGGCCGTCGATGCGGTTCGCGACGTATTCGGGCGGATCGGGCTGCAGGTGTTCCGGCCGGACCAGCACGTCGACCGTGTCGCCCGGCCGGTGCGCCCCCGTATCCGCGCACAGCGTGGTGAACCGCACGTCGACCGCGCCGTGCGCGAGCACGCGGCCGCGCAGCAGCGTCGAATGGCCGACGAAGCGGGCGACCTGCGCGGTCGCCGGACGCTCGTACAGGTCACGCGGGGTGCCGGCCTGCAACATGCGTCCGCCGTCGACGATCGCCACGCGATCGGCCATGCTGAGCGCCTCGTCCTGGTCGTGCGTGACGAGCAGCGTCGTCGCGCCGCACGCGCGCTGCAGCGCGCGAATCTCGTCGCGCAGTTGGTGGCGAATGCCGGCATCGAGCGCCGCGAGCGGCTCGTCGAGCAGCAGCAGCTTCGGTTCGATCACGAGCGCGCGGGCCAGCGCGACGCGCTGCTGCTGGCCGCCGGACAGCAGCGCCGTGCTGCGGTCGGCCTGCGCCGCGAGGCCGACGCGTTCGAGCATCTCGAGCGCGCGGCGGCGGCGCAGTACCGCCGTCATGCCGCGCATCTTCAGGCCATAGCCGACGTTGTCGACGACCGACAGGTTCGGAAACAGCGCGTAATGCTGGAACACCATCCCGATCTCGCGCTGCCACACCGGCACGCCGGCCATGTCGCGGCCGACGATCGCGATGCGTCCGCGGTAGCCGTCGAGCAGCCCGGCGGCGAGGCGCAGCAGCGTCGATTTGCCGGAGCCGCTGCGGCCCATCACGGCGAGCAGTTCGCCCTGGGCCGCGGACAACGTAACCGCGTCGACGCCGTGACGGGCGCCCGGATACTGAAAGCTGACGTTTTCGAAATCGAGACTCATGACGGTTTCACTTCAGGCGTTGCACAGTGAAGACGGAGGCGAGCGTCGCGAGCACGGCGAGGACGAGCAGCACGACGGTCGCCGCACAGGCCATCCCCGACGCGCCGTAGAACGCCTGCAGCAGCACGATCGGATAGTTGCGATAGCGGAAACCCGCGATCAGGTTCGAGATCTGGAATTCGCCGATCGACAGCGCGGCGACCATCACGAGGCCGGAAAACAGGCTCTGCCGCAGGTTCGGCACCACGATCGTGAAGAACTGGCGCAGCGGCGTCGCGCCGAGCGTTGCCGCACACGCTTCGAGATGGGCGAGCCCCAGGTGGCGCAGGTCGCTCAGCAGCGTCTGCAGCAGGTACGGCAGCGTCAGCACCGCGTGCGCGGCGATCATCAGCGGCAGCGTGCCGAGCCACGGCAGCGCATCGCCGCTGAAGATCGCGATGTAGCCGAACCCGAGCGTCAGCGCCGGCACCGCGATCGGCATCAGCATCACGACGCGCGCCGCGAAGCCGCGGCCGGCCAGTGCGCGGTGATGCAGCGCATACGCGAGCGGCAGCGCCAGCACGGCATTGATCGCACAGCAGGCGAGCGCGACGACGAGGCTCACGCCGAATGCGCGGGTAAAGCTGCGATTCGCGGCCAGATCGGCGAACCAGTGCGACGTGATGCCGGACGGCAGCAGCGTGTTCGTCCACGACTGGCCGACCGCGCCGATCAGCAGCAGCACGATCGGCAACGCGAGATACAGCGCGAAGGCCGCGACGAATGCCTGCAGCAGCAAGCGCCCTACCATCGCGTGCGGCCGTTTGTTACGACGAATCGGAATAGCTTCGGCAAGGGCCGGAGCGGATGGCGGATGCATGGCGAAACTCGCTGACGGGTACGGAATGGGGCACGCAACGCCCGCCGGACAGGGCCGACATGCGTTGTCGTGACGGGCGCAGTGTGCGGATCCGACATGGCATCGTCATGAAAAAAACGTACAACGCCCGCATCGATCTGTGCGCGCAAGGAATAGTTCGCCGTGAAGCACCTGTTTCCCAACATCGCGGAGCTGCACGCGTTCGCGAGCTCCGTGAAGTATCTGAACTTCTCGTATGCGGCCCGCGAGCTCGGCCTGACGCCCAGCGCGGTCAGCCGGCAGATCGCGAATCTCGAGGCGCTGTTCGGCGTCAAGCTGTTCGTGCGCGAGGGGCGCAATCTCGCGCTCACGCGAGCCGGACAGGTCTATCACGCGCGCGTGATCGGCCCGCTGCGCGAGATCGGCAACGCGTCGATCGAATTGCTGAGCGCGCGCGAGAACAGCGATCTGCTGACGATCGCGAGCGTGCCGACCTTCACGACGAAGTGGCTGGTGCCGCGGCTCGCGCGCTTTCTGGCCGTCGCGCCGGGCGTCACGCTGAGTTTTCGCCGCCATCTGGCTCACGGCGACGTGTTTCCGTTCGGACTCGACGCGGCGATCCGCTATGGCGACGGCGCATGGGAAGGCGTCCGCTGCGATTACCTGGACGGCCGGACGTTCGTGCCGGTCTGTTCCCGTGAATTCGCGGCGCGGCATGCGCTGCGCACGCCGGCCGACGCGGCATCCGCGCCGCGGCTCGTGCACGAGCAGGCGGAGATTGCGTGGTCCATGTGGGCGGAGCGCCATCGCGCGGCCCACATGAATGCGCTGTCGGGGCCGCGCTTCGAACAGTATTCGGTGCTGATTCAGGCCGCGCAGGCCGGGCTCGGGCTCGCGCTCGTGCCGCGCTTCCTGATCGTCGACACGCTCGCGACCGGCGCGCTCGTCGAACCGTTCGACGCCCCCGTCGACGTCGACGCGCAAGGGCACTACCTGTGCTACGCGCCGGAGCGCCTGGAGACCAGCGCTGCGTTGCAGCGCTTCAGGGAATGGATGCTCGACGAATGCGCGAACGGATGAGCCTGTCCGGCATGGCCGGACAGGCTCGGACGGCATGGAGCCGGGCAAGCCCGGACGGCACGGCCGGACAGGCTCGGGTGGCATGGCAGCGCAGGAAGCGCGGCGCCGCGCCGCCCATCACGCTCAACGCCCGATACCGAGCCCCGGCAGCACGCGCGTGTTCTCGGCCACGACCGCATGCAGCAGGCGCGGATCGGCGCCGAGCAGCTCGAGGATCGTCGGCGCGACCTGCTTCGTGCCGACGAGATCGTTCACGGTGCGCGCGCGATGGATGCCCGGATACGACACGAGCAGGCCGAGGTGGCTGTCGTCCGGCGCGTTGCCGCCATGCTCCTCGTCCTTCTTCGTGCTCGACGTGTAGATCACGCCCGGATTCGGCTGGACGATGATGTCCGGCGTACGGCCGTTGGCCGGATCGCCGAAGCGGTCGGCGAGCGCCGCGCCGTACAGGATGTACGCCTGCGAGCCGTCCGCGCAGATCCCCGGCGCGTTGCAGCCGAGGTTCGCCTTCAGCGTCTGCACGACGGCCGTGCGCTGGCTGCGGTCGCGCAGCCAGATCAGGCCGACGTCGTCGGTCTGCACGAAGCCCGTGCCGACCAGGCCCGACCCGTCGTTCAGGTTGCCCGTCGACGTGTTGTTCTGGCCGAAGTTGCCGTTCGGGTCGAGGTAGTTGTTCGCTTCGAGCAGCTTCGTCAGCGTGTCGCCGTTCTTCACGAGCTTCGTGCGGTCGGTCGGCGACTGGCCATGCTTCGCCGTCACGATCACGGCCGTCGACGTGTACAGGTTGGCCTGCTTCAGCGCAGCGACGACATGGCCGATCGAGTTGTCGACATACGTGATCGCGTTCGCGACCTGACCGTTCGGCGTGAAATCCGCGTCGAGATACCCGCCGCCCTTCGCGACCGGCGACTTCTGCGCGACGCTCAGCGTCTGGAAGTTGGCGCCGAACAGCGTCGGCACCGGCGCGCTCTTGGTGCCCGTCGAATCGCGGCCTTCGATCTGGTTGATCAGCGCCTGCACGTGCAGGTTGTCGAAGCGCGCGGTGTGCGAATAGACGTCCGTGTAGTCGGTGTTCGTCGCCGGGTCGATCGAGTTGATCTCGGTGCGCATCAGATCGTCGACGCCGGTGCCCGACGGGCCGTTCAGCCAGTCGTAGCCCCACGCGTGCTTGTCGGCCCACGCGGTGTGCGCATTCGGCACGCCGGCCTTCACGGCTTCGAATACCGTGTTGGTCTTCACGTAGTTGTGCGGATAGACCGGCACGCACTGGCCGCCCACGCGCGCGTGCGGGATCGCCTGCGGATTGAACGCGCCGCCGCCGTCGAGGTGCACGAGCTTGCCGCCGTTGATCGCGTCGATGCCGGTCGTTTCGTCGAACACGACGTTCCAGCCCTGCTTGCCCGAACACGTCGTGTCGCTCGGCGCATACAGGTTGCGATCGTACGACACGTCGTAGAACAGGCCGGCCGTCTTCGGCGAGCCGCCCGTCACGAGCGCCGCGAGGCCCGGGAACGAATCCGACAGGCCGGGCGTGTACGCATTCGTGTACGTCACGCCGCTCTTGGCGAGCACCGCGATGTTCGGACACGTGTTCGCGCCGATGCAGCGCGCGAGATCCTGCTCGTGCAGGCCGTCGACGCTGATCAGCAGCACGTGCTTCACGACGCGGCGCGCATTGCCGTGATCCTCGCCCTGAGCGTTGCCGTCCTGCTGCGCCGCATACGCACCCACGCTTGCGAGCGCCAGCGCGCCCGCCACCATCGCGGCCATCTTCCGCTGCTTACCGAAAAACGAAATCATCACCCCACCTCACCGATTGATGTTGAACTGCGTGACTTGCCATCAGGCGCGCAAAATATCGCCGGATCGTGCGGCGGCCGGATGAAGCGGGGCTTTCTGTTCTCTGTCAAACGTAACCAAACGCAAGTGACATGAAGCGGTCGCAATGCGATCCGCTCGGTGCGGCGGCGCGCGGCCGGAATTTTTTTCGGCTTGGCCCGCGACTATTGGCGTGTGATAAAGGGTTTTCCCTGACCCGGAGCACGACTATGTCGACCCTGGAAGCTCTCCGGTTCGTGCTGGACGATGCACGCACCCCCGAAATCATTCGCCATCACGTCGTCGACGCGCTGCAGTACGCGCTGCGCAATTACGGACAGGTGTTCACCGCGAAGGAAATCGAATGGCTGACGCAGTGGGACGACGCACGTCTGCCGCTGGCCGCGAGGAAGGAACTGGACAAGCGCGAACCGGCGATCGCCGCGCGCTGAAAAAAAGCCGCCGCGCCCGGCTTGTGCGGACGCGGCGGCAGCGGATGAAACGACGGCTTACTGGAGCCCGAAATCGACGCGGGTCGTCGCGCCCTTGTCCTCGATGCCCTTCGCATCGAGCTTCGGCGCGACGACGAACACGCGGCTCGAATCGATCTTCCCGTCGAGGTACTGGCGCACGGCCTGCGCGCGCTGCTGCGCGAGCGCACGCAGCGCGTTGTCGTCGGCCGGTGCGTGATCGGCCAGCGCCTGCTTCATGTCCGCATCGGGCAGCGTCTTCTGCAGGCCGACCAGGTTGCGCGGCTTCTTGAAGTCGGCGGCCTTGTACGCACGCGTCAGGTATTTGGAATATTCGGCCGGGTCGACCTTCACCGACATCGGATCGATGCTCTCGCCCTGGCCGACCACATCCTTCAGCTTCTGCTGGCGCACCAGCCGCTCGACATACGCGTCGCGCAGCCCCGGCGTGTCCTTCGCCGGATCGACGCGGCCGATCAGGTCGAGGCGGATCGACGCCTTCTCGGTCAGCATCTTCACGACGGTGTCGAGCTTCTGCTGCTGCGCGTCGGTCAGCGCATACGTGCCCGGCGCGAACTCGACGTAGCCGAGATCCTCGCCGCCGCCGCCGAACGCATTCGCGAGCAGCGTGAACGGCGACGTGACGGCCTTCGCGATCAGGTTCAGCACCGCGTGCCAGATCAGCCCGCCGATGCTGAACTCCGGATTCGACAGCGAACCCGACACCGGCAGGTTCACGTCGATCTGGCCGCGCGTGTTCTTCAGCAGCGAGATCGCGAGCTTCACCGGCAGCTTCGTCGCCGTGTCGTTTTCGACGTGGTCGCCGAACGTGAGCTGGTCGATGAAGATGTGGTTGTTCGCCGACAACTGGTCGTTCGCGAGCTGGTAGTGCAGGTCGACGTTGAGCTTGCCCTTCGTGATCGGATAGCCGGCGTACTTCGCCGAATACGGCGTCAGGTTGGTCAGCTCGATGTCGTGCGCGGTCGCCGTGAGGTCGAGCGCCGGTTTCTCGATCAGCGGGTTCACCGAACCCTTGATCGAGATCGGCCCGTTGCCCGCCAGGTTCGCGGCGACATCGACCGGCGCGGACGTCGTCGAATCCGTGCCGAACGCGCCGACCGTGCCGTTGATCGCGACGAGGTTCGCCGTGTAGTTCGGCTTGATGAAGTTGTCGGTATACGTCACGCGGCCGCTCTGCAGCACCAACTGACCGAAATGCATCCGCACCGGGTTCTGCGGCGGGGTCGCGGCCTTCACGACCGCCGGCGCGGACGCGGCCGATGCGGCCTGGGCCACTACCGGCGCCGGCGCCGACGCGGCCTGCGGCGACAGCGGCACCGGCTCGCCCTTGCTTGCGTCGCGCGTGAGCGACTGCGCGGGGCCCGTCTCCTTCGCGACGACGTCCTTCAGGTTCAGGCGGCCCTGCGCGTCGAGCAGCACGCGGCCGTAGAAGTTCGAGAACGTCACGCGCGCGGCGTCGACGTCGGTGCCCTTCTCGTCGTAGTTCGCCTTCAGGTTCGACAGCGCGAGCGAGCGCCAGCCCGCGAACGGGTCGGACGTCGCCTTGTCGAGCATCCGCACGTCGACGAGCGCGACGTCGCCGCGATAGGTCGCGCGCGGCGTGTCCTTCACCTGCGCGAACGTCAGGTTGCCCTGCGCATTGAGCAGCGCGCTCGCGATGGTCGCGTTCAGCACGCTGCCGAAGTACGGCTCGAATGCGGCCGCGTCGAGGCGGTTGCCGTCGATCTTCAGGCCGACCTTCAGCGGCTGCGCGGTCACGTCGCCCGCGACGTTCAGCGAACCCTTGCGGTTCAGCGTCGCCTTCAACTGCACCGGCAGCGGCTTGGTCAGGTCGTCGCTCAACTTCTGCACCGACAGTTCCAGCGGCTTGATCGCCAGCTTCACCGGGCGCGGCGTCGACAGGTCGGTGAAGTTCGCGGACGAATCCTTCACGTTCAGCGCGTCGATCCGGTAATGCCATGACGGCGCGGCGGCTTCGGCCTTGCGCGCGACCGTGCGCTGCGGCACCGATGCCTGCGCGGGTTCGGCCAGCGCCGCGAGATCGATCTTGCCGTCCTTCAGGCGCTTCACGTCGAGCGCGAGCCCGCTCGCGTCGACGCTCGCGATCTCCGCGGTGCGCGCGGCGACGTCGACCTTCGTGATCTTCGCGCTCGCGTCGGGCAGCACGATCGCGGGCGCCTTCGCGTCGGGCGTCGCGATCTTCAGCGACTTCAGGCTCACCGTGCTGTCGGCGACCTGCGCGGCGAGCGGCGTCTTGCCCCAGTCGGCCTGTGCGTTGACGGTCGCGCCGAGCGTGCCGTCGAGCACGCGGGCGCGCGTCGCCTCGCCGAGGTACGGCTGAAGCGCCGGCAGCGCGAGCGCGGCAATCGTCAGCTTCGTGCCGGCCTGCTTCTCCGCGAGATTGAATGCGCCTTCGGCCGTCACGTCGCCGCCGCGCGACAGCGACGTCGACAGCGTGTACTTCGCGGGCGTCTTGCCTTGCAGCGAGAAACCGTCGAGCGTCGCGGCGAGCTTCGTCAGCGACAGCGCGGTCGGCGTCGCCGGCACGCGGTCGTCGACGTTGACCGTGCCGCCGTCGATCGCGAAATGACGGATCGTCAGGTCGAGCGGCGGCGCCTCCTTCGCGGCGGCGGCGGTTTCGGCTTTCGCACCGCTGGCTGCGGCGGCGGCGGTTTCTGCCTTCGCGCCGCTGGCTGCTGCGGCGGCGGTTTCTGCCTTCGCGCCACTCGCTGCGGCGGCGGCGGTTTCTGCCTTCGCGCCACTGGCTGCTGCGGCGGCGATCCCGGAAGCGGCCGCGGCACCCGACGCCGCCGGCTTGCCGGCTTCGGCCTTCGGTGCGGCGCCCGGCTGCGCGGCGAGCTTCTCGACGTTCAGCACGCCCTGCTTGTCGCGCGACAGGTCGACCACCGGCTGGTCGATCCGGATCTCGTCGAAGTGCATCGCATTGCGCAGCGGCTCGAGGCCGGCCGCCGCGATATGCACGCCGCGCGCGGCGAACAGCGGCGCGGACGCATGGTCCGTCACCTTCGCGTCGTTCAGGTCGACGGTGCCCGATACACGCAGCGCGGGCGTCGCGCCGTTCATCGCGAAATTGATCGCGAGGTTGCTGCTCAGCAGGCCGCTCGTCACGGCCACCGGCAGCTTCGCCGGCACGTACGAGATCAGCTTCGGCACGTCGAGGCGGTCGAACTTCAGCGCGATCTCCGACTCGCGCGACTGCGCGAACGGCTTGGTCTTGCCGTCGATCGCGATCGGGCTGCCGTCGAAACGCATGCGCAGCTTCGGCTCGACGAAGATGTCGGTCTTCGACGCCAGCGTCGCGATATACGGAATGCCGAGCATCCAGTTGTCGACGACGTGCTTTTCGTTCAGCAGGCGATCGTCGAAGTCGATCCGGCCGTCGTTCACCTGGATGTTCGACACCGAGAATTGCGTCGGCTTGCTTTCGGGTTTGGACGGCGTCGAGAACTTCTCGATCAGGTCGGTGAAGTTGAAGCGCTGCGCGTCGTAGCGGACGATGTGAAAGCGCGGCGAATCGACGCGGATTTCGTTGACGATCGGCGCGCCGCGGAACAGCGACGACCACGACGGCCTCACGACGAGCTTGCCGATGTCGATGAAGTCGCCCTGGCCGCCGCGCTCGCCGAGATGGATGCCGTCGGCTTCGAGATTCAGCGTGTACGGATTCAGCGCGATGCGCTGGATCGTGGCCGGCCGGTCGAGCTGCTTGCTCAGTTGCTGTTCGGCGACATGGCGGATCAGCGGCGGCGCCGCGAAGAACCCGAGCAGTCCGAATAAAACCAGGAAGATCAGTACGCCGATGCCGATACGCCGGGTCCGCCGCGAGCGTGCAACGCCGCCGAGGGCATGGAGGGTCGAGGATACGGTTTTCTTGTCTGCGCTTGCCATGCTTGAATATCTCGGGAATGGATGCCGGGCCGCGCCGGAAAACCGAACGGCCGCGCACGCTATCCCGAAAGTATAGGCTCAGGAGGTGCCGGTACGGAGGTCGGGCGCCGCCGCCGCGCCCGCGGGTCGGACGACGGCGCCGCTCAACTGTTCATTTCCGGACGACGATGGGCGGCATCCACGAGCCGTCGCTCGCCTGCGGCTTCGGCGCGTACAGGCGCAATGCGAGCGCGAAATCGGTACGCGGCGCCGGCAGCCAGTTGCCCGCATACGCGCCGCCCGGCGACGCCGACACGACGATGTCGATCGACCCGTCGTGGTTGCGGCGCAGCCGGTCGCGATCGCCGAGCGAGCGGCGCGCCGACCCGAGGTCGGGCAGCGCGCCGTTCGTCGTGTAGGGCGTGAGCGTCCAGAACGCGCGCGCCGGCGGCCGCGCGCCCGGCGCGAAATGCAGCACGTAGCGGTTCGCGCCGTTCAGCGCATGGCCGTCGCTGTCCACGCGGACGACCGCGAGCGTCTCGTCGTCGCGCGTCGCGGTGCCGAACTGCGTGTAGGCCGCGTACGCGCGCAGCGCATAGTCCTGGCCGTACTTGCCGGCCGTGTCGCCGATCCAGCTCCAGCCGTTCGCGTTCAGCAGGTTCGACGGCGGGGTCGCGAGCCGCGCGCGCGCCTCGGCGACACCCGTCGTCGCGGCCACGAGGCGGTCGCCCGTCCACAGCACCGGGTAGCCGGCCGACACGCCGATGTCGCCGAGCAATTCCTGCGCGTGCGCATCGTCGGCCGGCGGCGGGTTGTCCTGCAGCGCCTGCGCGAAGCGCGCGAAGAACGCCTTCGGGTCGAGCGCGGCCACCTGCTCGGCCGGCGTGCCGCCGCCCACCGCTTCGGACGGCGCGCTACCCGCATGGACCGCGACCGACGCGCCGCGCGCCGCGCCCGTGTAAACGGAAAGCGGCACCACGCGGATCGCGCGCTGCAGTTTCTTCACGTTCGTGAGATCACGCCCGCCGCTCGTCTGCAGCCGCACTTCGAGCCACGCATTGCCCGACGGCACGTCGACGCGCTGCACGCCCTTCGGTAGCGTGCCCTGCCAGCCCTTCGCGGCAAAGGCAATCGTTTGCGATCGCGCCGCGCTGCGGGCACCGCGTGCCGGCAAGCTCGACGACGACCACAGCACGTTCGTCCACATGTCGAGCGCGCGCGCGTCCCAGTAGCGGCCGCGCGTGTCGGGCAGCGTGGCGATCACGGGTTCGGCGGCGACGTCGAGCCAGCCGGTCGAGTCGAGCGTGTCGACGCCCGGCAGCGGCGGATTGACCGCGCCGACGGGCGGCAGCGCCTGCGCGTGACGCAGCGTGTTGAGCGGCGCCTGCCCCGGATGCGCGCCGTCGCCGCCCGTCGCCGCTTCCTTCGCGACGTCCATCAGCACGAGCGGATACGCATAGATATAGGAGTCGGCCACTTCCGCACGCATCCAGCCGGTTTTCCGCTGGATCGCGTCGGGTTGCGACGCGCATCCCGCAAGCAACGCCGCCATGGCCAGCGACGCGCACGCGCGCCGCAGAGAAACTGATTCTCGTTGGTTTTCAATCATCGATTACTGGCCGAATATCGTTCTTTTCAATCAACGCCCTGCTCCACTCGCGAACGGCGAACGCAAGGCACCTCAGCCTGCCCGGATCGCCGTTTCGCGACGGTGGGCGCTGATGTCAGGCCGGTATCATAGCGCCTCGGGGCAATCCCTAATATGCCGAATAGCGGGGTGAACGCTGGCCGAACTGTCGACGAATTCGAAATAGTTCGAGAGATTCGTCACAAAATCGGAGATACCGGAACGACACACGCACGTGCCGAAACAATCGCGGACTGAAGGGGCGAATTCCGGATTGACGAATGGTGTCAATATTGACACCATTCGGTATGGCTAGCGTATCGAAGATCCTCGAACTGATGAGGCGCGAGCCCGCGAATGTGCGATTCAACGATCTGTTCAAGGTCTGCGAGGCACACTTCGGAGCGGCCCGCCAATCCGGGTCGAGCCACGCTATTTTCAAGACACCGTGGCAAGGCGATCCACGAGTGAATATCCAGAATGATCGCGGGAAAGCGAAGGCGTATCAGGTGCGGCAGGTTCTCGACGCGATCGATCGACTGAAGGAACAGAAATCATGACCCAAGACCACTTTACGTACCGCGTAACGTGGTCCCCGGAGGACGGGGAGCACGTCGGCCTGTGCGCGGAGTTCCCGTCTCTTTCATGGCTCGACGAAACGCCGGAAGGCGCACTGGCCGGCATTCGCCGGCTCGTCGCCGATGTCGTGCGCGACATGGCCGCGAACGGGGAGAAGGTGCCCGAGCCGATCGCCGACCGAACCTACAGCGGTGAATTCAAGGTTCGCATTCCTCCGCAGGCGCATCGCGCGCTGGTAATCCAGGCCGCCGAGCAAGGCGTCAGCCTGAATCGTCTCGCGAGCGCCAAGCTCTGCGCCTGACCGCGCAATCGAGCGCAAGGGCATGACCCGTCCGGCTGCCCGCCTGGAAGCCGGGCGTCGGCTTTTTCCGGGCCGGAACAACCAGTGTGCATCGACAGCGTCGCCATCCCTTGACCTTCCCATCATGGGAATGTTGATACTGGGATCATTCGCGGCACGATCCGCGCTTTTTGGGAATCCGACATGACTGAACCACTTGCCTCCGCAGCGCTGCAAACGATCGAACTGAGCGTCGACGGCATGCATTGCGGCGGCTGCACGGGCCGCGTGCAGCGCGCGCTGGCCGCCGTGCCGGGCGTCGTCGACGTGGCGGTCGATCTCGACCCACACACGGCAACGGTGACCGCGCAGGAAACGGTCGAGCCCGGCCGGCTCGTCGACGCAGTCGGCGAGGCCGGCTACCGTGCGGTCGTGCGTGCAGCGGCGGTCGAGGCCGTCGCGACCGCGCTGGCGGCGCACACGCTGCACGACGAAACGCCACCCGTAACGGCAGCGGCGTTGCCTGCGGCCACTGCCACGATCGAACTCGATATCGACGGGATGACCTGCGCGTCGTGTGTGTCGCGCGTCGAAAAAGCGCTGGCGAAGGTGCCGGGCGTCACGCGTGCATCGGTCAACCTGGCGACCGAGCGCGCCACGGTCGACGCCGCGGCAGGCGTTTCCGCCGCGCGGCTCGTCGAAGCCGTAAAACAATCCGGCTATGGCGCGACGCCGGTCGCCGGCGCCGCCGCCATCGCCGTCCGGCCGGCAGAATCCGCCGCCTCCGCCGATCTCGAACTCGACATCGGCGGCATGACCTGCGCGTCCTGCGCCGGCCGCGTCGAAAAAGCGCTGGCCGCCGTGCCGGGCGTCACGCGCGCGTCGGTCAATCTCGCGACCGAGCGCGCATCGGTGCACGGCGCCGGCGCACTCGACGCCGCCACGCTGATCGCGGCGGTCACGGCGGCCGGCTACCGCGCATCGCTCGCCGCCGCGTCGTCGGCCGGCGTAATGGCCGGCGCAGACGCGCAACCGGCCAGCCCCGCGCAGGATCCCGACGCCCGCAAGCGCCGCGAAGCGGTTCGCGAACGCAACCTCGTGATCTGGTCGGCAGTGCTGAGCGCGCCGCTCGTTGCGCCGATGCTCGTCGCGCCGTTCGGCATCGACCTGATGCTGCCCGGCTGGCTCCAGCTCGTGCTCGCGTCGATCGTGCAGTTCGGCTTCGGCGCGCGCTTCTACCGCGCGGCCTGGCATGCGGTGAAGGCGCGCGCCGGCAACATGGACCTGCTCGTCGCGCTCGGCACGTCGGCCGCATACGGGCTGAGCCTGTGGATGCTGTTGCGCGATCCCGCGCATCCCGGCCACCTGTATTTCGAGGCGTCGGCCGTCATCGTCACGCTCGTGCGCTTCGGCAAATGGCTCGAATCGCGCGCGAAGCGCCAGACCACCGAGGCGATCCGCGCGCTGAACGCGCTGCGGCCCGATCGGGCGCGCGTCGTCGAGCACGGCGTCGAACGCGACGTGCCGCTGTCGCAGGTGCGCGTCGGCACGAACGTCAGCATCCGCCCCGGCGAACGCGTGCCGGTCGACGGCCGGATCGTGTCGGGCCGCTCGCATATCGACGAATCGCTGATCACCGGCGAAAGCCTGCCCGTGCCGAAGGACGACGGCGACGCCGTCACCGCCGGCTCGATCAACGGCGAAGGCGCGCTCATCGTCGAAACCACCGCGATCGGCGCGGAGACGACACTCGCGCGCATCATCCGCCTCGTCGAATCCGCGCAGGCCGAGAAGGCGCCGATCCAGCGGCTCGTCGATCGCGTCAGCGAAGTGTTCGTACCGGCGATCCTCGGCATCGCGCTGCTGACGCTGGCCGGCTGGCTGATCGCCGGCGCCGGGACGGAAACCGCGACTCTCAACGCGGTCGCGGTGCTCGTCATCGCGTGTCCGTGCGCGCTCGGCCTCGCGACGCCCGCCGCGATCATGGCCGGCACGGGCGTCGCGGCACGGCACGGCGTGCTGATCAAGGACGCGCAGGCGCTCGAGCTCGCGCAGCGCGCCACCGTGATCGCGTTCGACAAGACCGGCACGCTGACCGAAGGCAAGCCGTCCGTGACGGCGTTCGAAGCCGTCGGCATGCCGCGCGACGAAGCGCTCGCGCTCGCGGCGGCGGTGCAGCGCCAGAGCGACCATCCGCTCGCACGCGCCGTGGTCGCCGCGCACGATGCGGACGTGGCGTCGCGCGACAACACGGCGCCGTCGGTCACTGCAGTCGATGCGGTCGCTGCAGCCGATGCGCGCGCGGTGGCCGGACGCGGCGTGGAAGCACGCGTCGGCGGGCAGTTGCTCGCGCTCGGCAGCACGCGCTGGCGCGACGAGCTCGGCCTGGTAGTGCCGCCCGCGCTCGACGCGCGCGCGGCGGAGCTCGAACGCGCGGGCAACACGATCTCGTGGCTGATGCGCGCCGATGCGCCGCGCGTGCTGCTCGCGCTGATCGCGTTCGGCGACACCGTGAAGCCGGGCGCCCGCGACGCGATCGCGGCGCTGTCGGCGCGCGGCGTCGCGAGCGTGCTCGTGACGGGCGACAACCGCGGCAGCGCGGCGGCCGTCGCGGCGGCGCTCGGCATCGGCGAAGTGCATGCGCAGGTGCTGCCCGACGACAAGGCGCGCGTCGTCGCCGAACTGAAGCGCACGCACGGCGGGATCGTCGCGATGGTCGGCGACGGGATCAACGATGCACCCGCGCTCGCCGCGGCCGATGTCGGCATCGCGATGGCGACCGGCACGGACGTCGCGATGCACACGGCCGGCATCACGCTGATGCGCGGCGATCCGGCGCTCGTCGCCGACGCGATCGACATCTCCAAACGCACGTACCGGAAGATCCAGCAGAACCTTTTCTGGGCGTTCGTCTACAACCTGATCGGCGTGCCGCTCGCGGCGCTCGGCTGGCTGAACCCGGTGATCGCGGGCGCGGCGATGGCGTTTTCCAGCGTCAGCGTCGTGACCAACGCGCTGCTGCTGCGGAGATGGAAAGGGCGGGCGCACTGAGGCGTGCAGGTGAACTAGCCGAATGGGCGTTTGGCGTTGGGCGTTGGGCGTTTGGCGTTGGGCGTTCGGTGCTCGGTGCTCGGTGCTCGGTGCTCGGTGCTCGGCGTTCGGCGTTCGGCGTTCGGCGTTCGGTGCTCGGTGCTCGGTGCTCGGTGCTCGGTGCTCGGTGCTCGGCGTTCGGCGTTCGGCGTTCGGCGTTCGGCGTTCGGCGAACACGAAGGATCAGGAGGGTGGCCTGCGTCGGCCGTCAGCGGTGTGTGTGGAATTGGTCGCACGTGACGACGCAGCGCGGGCCAGCGGATTCAGCCCTGGATAACCGGCTTGATCAACGTCGTCGTGATCGGCGCGAAGCCGCATGCACGATACAGCGCGCGGGCCGCCGTGTTGTGATTGAACACCGACAGCCCGATCTCGGTGATGCCGTACCGGCGCGCTTCGGCGTCGAGTGCGTCGAGCGCGCGCGTGGCCCAGCCCTGGCGGCGCCGGGACGGGACGATTTCAAGGTCGTAGATGAACAGCGTGCGGTTCGGCCCTTCGGGCACGATCGCGTACCAGAGGTCGCCCACCGCGTCGCCGCTGGCGCCGTCGATGAGCACGACGAGTGTCTGGCCGGATGTCCGCAGGCCGTCCGGCAGCAGCGTGTCGAAACAGGCGCGTGCACGATCGGCCGCGTCTTCGACAGCATTTTGTCCGGATGAAACGAGATCGCGCGCGTAGCCTTCGATGGCTCGCGTGCGGTACGCGTGGAATTCGCCGGCCGTCATCGGCCGCATCTGCAGCATGGCCCGGTCGCCGTGAGAGGAATCCAACTTCCAGTGTAGCGGGACCGTCGTGCCAGCGCGCACGGCAGCGGCGGAAAACAGGCAGGCAGGTGCAGCGGGCGCCGCGCCGAATCAGCGAATCAGCGAATCAGCGAATCAGCGAATCAGCGAATCAGCGAATCAGCGAATCAGCGACGATACAAGACGATCGGCACGAGATGCGCACGGCGCACGCGCTCGGCTTCGACATGACGTGCAGCGTACGAGTAATCGGCGTCGAGCGGCAGGTGCGGCGATACGAACAGGTCGTCGATCTTTTGCAGCAGGGCAAGGATGAAGCTCATGTGAGACTCCTGACAGTTGTGTCTAGGGTTTTCCCTTAGACGGACTCCATTCTAAGGGTTTTCCCTGAACTCTGCCAGTACGCCGCATCAGTTTGCCGCGCGCGCACCGCCACCGATTACCGGCGCGGAACGTCGATCCTTGCCCCGTCAGGCTTCCAGGATAGGGTCTGAACGATCAGCGTGTGCGACGGGCACGCTTCGCGACGGCCGCCTCGCGATTCGCATTACGCTGAAGCCGGTCGACTTGCGACAGGAGCGCTTCGTGGTGCTCCTCGAGCGTCATCAGGGTTGCCTGCTGCGTCGACAGATCGGCCGCCAGGCGATCGATCCGCTGCTGCTTGGTGGCCGCGTCCTGCTTCAGGTGCGCGATCTGCCGTGTTTGCAGCATCAGCGCGACGAGCCCTGCCAGCACGACGACAGCCAGTGCCAGCAACAAGCGGTTGACGCGGCGCATCTCGCGATCGGCCGTGCGCGTCAAACCGTCCACGTCGGCCTGCAACGCGGCGAGTCGGTCGGTCAACGGGCCGAGGTGCGTATCCGGATCGAAGGCCGGCGCGGCCGGTTGCGCGCGTTCCGACGACGGCTTCGTCACGAAGGACGCGGCGGAAGCGACAGGCTGCGTGACCGGCGACGGCGAGGCGTCGGCCGGGGCAGCGTCACGGGTGTTCGCCGTGTTCGCCGTGTTCGCCGTGTTCGCCGTGTTCGCCGTGTTCGCCGTGTTCGCCGTGTTCGCCGTGTTCGCCGTATTCGCCGTATTCGCCGTATTCGCCGTATTCGCCGTATTCGCCGTATTCGCCGTATTCGCCGTATTCGCGGTATTCGCGGTATTCGCGGTGTTCGCCGGCTCGGCCGGTTGTGCCTGCGTCTGCGGCTCGACCGTCGAAGCGGCGTCCGGCACCGGGTTCGATCCGGTCGCGTCCGGCGCCATGTCGACGCTCGTCGCGACCAGCGCCGATTGCCCCGACGTCGCGTCGCTTGCGCCGGCAGCCGCCCGGCGTTTGCCGCCCGACGACGAGCGGCGCTCCTTTACTGCGTCGCCGGAAGATCGCGCTTCGCGGAATTTGACAGCCGCGACGCCGGCCGCCGCTTCGACAGCAGCTTTCGCAACTTCGCCATCGGTCGCCTGCCGATCGGCCATCTTCGCTGCAGCACCATCTGCCGCTTGCAGTTCGGCCACCGCCACCGTGCCGCCATCGGCCGCACGCACATCGGCTGCCTTCGTTGCAACGCCATCCGCCGCAGGCGCATCGATGACCTTCATTGCAACGCCATCAGCCACTGACACACCGCCCGCGTTCGCAGCATCACCACCTTCGGGCGCCGAAACACCGTCAGCCACCACTGCAACTTCCGGCTTCACCGCACCGTCAGCTTCCGCATGCCCCGCTGCACTCGCAGCCTCCGGCGCGCTGAACCCGTCCAGCGAGGCCTGGCGCCCGGCGGCCGCATCGTCCGCGACACCGGCCGCCGCTTCGGCTTCCGCAGCCGCTTCGTCGCGCACCGTGACCGGCACCCGCTCGCCCGGTTCGAGCACCGGATCGCCGAACAGGTCGAGCGTCAGTTCGTCCCGCGGCGCATCGCCGGCCGGCGCGTTGCCGGGCCGCGACGTCGCCCTCGCGGACGCGCTGCCCGCGGCAGCCGCCGAGCGCTGGCGTGAACGGGCCGACGAACGATTGGAACGGGAACGGGAGCGAGGCGTGGAAACGGATTCGGTCATGGAGATCGGATTGCGGGGCCCGCGAGCGCGGAACCGGATGTCGAACGGAATCGGTGGCCGGCCATTGTCGCACGCCCCGCAACCGATTCAGCCTATTCGTCGCCCGACAACCCGTTCCCTTCCTCGAAACGCGTGACGCCTTGCAACGCGCGCAGCTTGTTGCAGATCGCCTGGTATTCGAGTTCCGACACCCGCGCGAGCGCGATGCGCACCTCGTCGTGCTCGCCCGTGTCGTCGGCGCGCTGCACGATGAACTGCTTCACGCGCGCGCTGTCGGGGCCGAGCGCCGCGTGCAGCGAATCGAACGTCAGCGCGCCGCTCACCACCGTCAGCGCAAGCTGGCGCCGCTGGCGCACCGTGAAATAGCGCCGCTCCAGCGGCTTGATGCCGGCCAGGATGATCAGGATGATGATCGTCGCCGAAATCGACGCGACGTAAAGCCCGCCGCCAACCGCGAGGCCGATCGCGGCGACCGACCACAGGCTCGCGGCCGTCGTCAGCCCGCGCACGATCTCGCCGCGCAGCAGGATCGAGCCCGCGCCGAGGAAGCCGATACCCGACACGACCTGCGCGGCGATCCGCGACGGATCGAGCACGATGTGCTCGCTGCTGCCGAGCACGTCGGCGAAACCGAACGCCGACACGATCATGATCAGCGTCGAGCCGACGCACACGAGCATGTGCGTGCGCAGGCCGGCCGCCCACGACAGGCGCTCGCGCTCGAAGCCGATGACGCTGCCGAGCGCCGCCGCGAGAACGAGCCGCATCACGAGTTCCAGGTTGCTGAGCATCCGATTTATCTCCTTTTTTTGTGCCGGCCGCGCGGAATGTTTTATCCTTGGCCCCGGCCGCGCCGATCCTCCGGGCCGCGCCGACACGTTCAGATCCAAGCGCTCAACCCCGTCATGTCCGTTTCCGACTCCGCTTCCGCCCAGGCCGCCCAGCTGCGCCACCATTTCGCGCACGTCGTCTTGCCGATCTGGCGGGGTTCAGGGTTCGACCGCACGTTGCAGCTGCCGTTCGAGGCCGTCGATCCGGCCACCCACGCGCCGCTGCCCGTCACCCGTTATCGCGCAATGGCCTGCGCGCGGCAACTGTTCGTGTTCGCGCAGGCCGGCGACACAGCGCACGCAGCCACGCTGTTCGACGCGCTGTGCAGCCGCTTCCGCGACACGCGCCACGGCGGCTGGATCTACAGCGTCGACGCGCAGGGCGCGCCGCTCGATACCACCAAGGATCTCTATACGCACGCGTTCATCGTGTTCGCGTGCGCCGCGTGGCATGCGGCGTCGGGCGACGCCGCCGCGCGCGCGGTGGCCGAGGAAACCGCCGCGCTGATCCAGGACCGCTTCGCGCCGCGCCATGGCGACGCGCTGCTCGATGCGGAGCGCCACGCCGATTTCTCGTCATCCGGCAGCGGCGCGCTTCAGAATCCGCTGATGCACCTGACCGAAGCATGGCTCGCGGCCGCCGACGCGTTCGGCGATGCGGCGTTCGACGATGCGCTCATTCGCACCGCGCAGGCCGTCGAGCGCACGTTCGTCGACGCGGCGACCGGCTGCGTGGCCGAGCTGCCGCTCGGCGCGGCCGACAACCGTTTCGAGCCCGGCCATCAGTTCGAATGGTTCTATCTGGTCGATGCGGCCGGTGCGCGGCTCGCGCAGACCGGGCTCCCCGGCGCGCTGTCGCGCGCGTTCACGTTCGCGGAGCAATACGGCGTCGATGCGCAAACGGGCGGCGTCTGCGCGGCGCTCGATGCGCAAGGCGCGTGCATCGACGGCACGCAGCGGATCTGGGCGCAGACCGAGTACCTGCGCGCGCTCGCGACGCACGGCGGCACGCCGGCCTCCGCGCCGCTCGCGCGGCAGATCGAGCGCTTCGCCGCGCGCTTCCTGCATCCGCGCGGCTGGTTCGAGTGCAAGACGGCGGACGGGCAGGTGTCGCGCGCCGACATGCCGTCGACGACGCCCTACCATCTCGCGACCGCCTACGCGGCGCTGCCGGCCGGTTCGTAACCCGCGTCGGCAAACGACGGCGCCGCGCGTTCGCCGAGTGCCGCGCGTTCGCCGCGCGCATCGCCGAGTTCGAACACCGACACCGCCTGCATCAGGTGCGCGGTCTGGTCGTTCAGCGACGCGGCCGCCGCCGCGACTTGCTCCACCAGCGCCGCGTTCTGCTGCGTCAGCTGATCCATCTGCGTGACGGCCTGGTTCACCTGCTCGATCCCGACGCTCTGCTCGACCGACGCGGACGTGATCTCCGACATCGTCTGCACGACACGCGTGATCGATGCCGACACCGTCCGCATCGCGTCGCCGGCGCGCTCGACGAGTTCCGCGCCGCCGTTGATCTGCGCGACCGAATCCTCGATCAGCGCCTTGATCTCCTTCGCCGATTGCGCGCTGCGCTGCGCGAGCGAGCGCACTTCGCCCGCGACCACCGCGAAGCCGCGCCCCTGTTCGCCGGCCCGCGCGGCCTCGACCGCCGCGTTCAGCGCGAGGATGTTGGTCTGGAATGCGATGCCGTCGATCACCGAGATGATCTCCGCGATCCGCCCCGAGCTCTGCGCGATGCCGCGCATCCGGTCGATCACGTTGTCGCCCACGCCGCCGCCGTGGCTCGTCGCTTCGAGCGCCGCGTCGGCCAGCGCGCTGGCCGCGCGTGCGCTGTCGGTGTTCTGGCGGACGGTCGCGGTCAGTTCCTCCATGCTCGCGGCCGTTTCCTCGAGCGATGCGGCCTGCGTGCCCGTGCGGGCCGACAGGTCGGCGTTGCCGCCCGCGATCTCGCCCGCGCCGAGGTGGATCGCATCGGACGCGTGGCGCACCGTGCGCACGGTGCCCGCGATGCTCGTCTGCATCGCGGCGAGGCCGCGCAGCATCCGGTCGATCTCGAACACGCCGCCCGCCCGCACGGGCTCGTCGAGGCGGCCCAACGCGATCCGCTCGAAATGGCGGCCCGCTTCATCCAGCGGCGCGACGACCGCGCGCCGCGCGGCTGCGTAGATCGCGGCGCTCGCCGCGAGCATCGCCACCAGCAGCGCGATGCCGACCGACTTGAACCAGAGTATGCCGCCGTAGATCGTGTCGAGCGCCGTGCGGCTCGATGCGCTGCCGTATTCGGCGAAGCGATGCAGTTCGGCGATATAGGCGTCCTGGATGCCTTGTGTCGGCTGGTCGAGGAACGCCTGGATGTTGTCGGCGTCGAGGAACTGCACGAGTTCGCCGAGCGCGCCGCGCAGCGCGCGATAGCGCTCGGCGAGCGCCGCGACGCGCGCGCGGTTCGTGTCGTCGACCGGTTGCGCGGCCGTCAGCGCGGCGAACGCCTTGTCCGCGTCGGCAAGCGAAGCGCCGGCATGGCGGATGATGTCCTCCGGCTTCGGGCCGCCGCGCACCATCCGCGTGCCGGCGCGCGACAGGTTGATGCGCGCGTCGAGCAGGTGCTCGGTCGCCTGGTTGGCCGCGTTGACCTGCGCGATCGCGACGTTCGACAGATCGTCGACGCCGCCGCGCGTCGACGCGAGCGCCCGGAAGCCGAGCGCTTCGATCGCGAACAGGAAGAGGCAAAACACGGTCAACACGCCGAGCAGACCCGACGCGAGCTTGATTTTTCCGAACATGGGGAGATTCCTGGGAAGCGGACGATGAGGCAATGCCCCGGCATTAGCGGCATTTCTTCGTCGGACTTTAGGTGGGGCCGCCTAGGTGAGGTCGTCTAAGGCGGGGCTGCCTGGGTGGGGCCGCCTACGTGCGGCGGGCGAGGTGCGGCCGAAAAGACGGCCCAGTGACGCGCTTCGCTCGCGCATTCCCGTCGAATCGCCCGCTAACAAGGACAACTTCTGCGTTCGACGCAATAATCGCGTCGCATCGCGCCGGCAATTGCAGGAATCGCGGACGAATTTCCTTGCTTATCCGCAGCCCCCTTCCTAGAGTTCAGCGCAAGCGGGCACTCATTTCGAAGGAAGTTCGATGACCGACATCACGGATCACGCACGCGGCGCATTGCGTGCGCAACCGTTCAGCATGCTGCTGGGCACGGAGCTGATGCATATCGGCGACAACGAGGTGTCGCTGTGCCTGCACGTGCGCGACGAGTTGCGGCAGCAGCACGGTTTCGTGCACGGCGGCGTCATCAGCTATCTCGCCGACAACGCGCTGACGTTCGCCGGCGCGCTCGTGCTCGGCCCGCGCGTGATCACGGCCGAATACAAGATCAACTACCTGCGGCCGGCCGTGAACGGCACGCTCGTCGCCCGCGCGAAGCTCGTCTACGCAGGGCGGCACCAGGCGACCTGCCAGTGTCATGTGTTCGTCATCGACGGCGATCACGAGCGGCTCGTCGCGATCGCGCAAGGCACGATCAACCGCGTCGGCGACGGCAAGATGCCGGATACGCCGGAAGAAACGGCCTGAAGAAACCGCTTGAAAACAGCCTGAGCGGCCGTCACCCGATACCGCGAAGCAGCGCGCCTCCGCGCCGCTAACCCGCGTCGTCCCCCGCCAGCGGCAGGAACCGCGGCGCCACGCGCGCCCGCACGTTGCCGTTCTCGTCGGTACGGTAGATCCCACGCGCCGCGTTGTGCGGATGCACCACCGCGTCGGCCACGCTCAGCAAAGGCGCAAAACACGCGTCGGTGCCCTCCAGCAGCGCGCGCCAGTGCGCGGACGGCTGCTGCGCGAACACGTCGGCGAATCGTGCCTTCAGCGCGGGCCAGCGCGCGCGGTCGTACTGCGACGCCGGATCGACGTCGGTGAGCCCGAGTCGTTCGACCAGCAGCGCATAGAACGGCGGCTCGAGAGCGCCGATCGTCACGCATTCGCCGTCCGCGCAGCGATACACGTCGTAGAACGGCGCGTCGTGGAAGAGGCTCGGCTGCGTGCCATCGAGTTGCCCGTTCGCACGCGCCCACAGCGCGAGCGAACCGAGCATCGATACGATGTCGACGATCGCGCCGTCGACCACGCGCCCCGGCCCGCCGCCGCGCACGTCGAACAGCGCGCAGACGATCCCGAACGCGAGCCCGAGCGCGCCGCCCGCATCGCCGACGACGGTCGGCGGCAGGCCCGGCCGGCCGTCGTTCGGTGCCGATAGCGACAGCAGCCCCGTCAGCGCGACATAGTTCAGGTCGTGCCCGGCCGCGGCCGCGAGCGGGCCGTGCTGGCCCCAGCCGGTCATCCGCCCGTACACGAGCTTCGGGTTGCGGCGCGCGCAATCGTCGGGCCCGAGGCCGAGCCGCTCCATCACGCCGGGCCGAAGCCCCTCGATCAGCGCGTCGGCCTGCGCGATCAGTTCGAGCGCGGCATCGCGGCCGGCCGCCGCCTTCAGGTCGAGCTCGACGATCGTCTTGCCTTCGCGCAGCAGGTCGCCGTCGCGGCCACGCAGCGCGTCGGGCGCGCTCGTGCGGCCGGACGGGCGTGCGATCAGCGTGATCCGCGCGCCCATCCCGGCGAGCATCCAGCCCGCGAGCGGGCCGGGGCCGAGACCTTCGAATTCGACGATGTGGATGCCGGCAAGCGGCGCGCTCAATGACATTGCGACCTCGCTGAAATGCAACCGGGACAGGGGCAAGGAAACGCATCGATTCTATGCGAATGCGTGCAACGGGCACGGCACGCACGATGGCCGGGCCGATACACGGGACCGACGTCCCGGCCGCATCGCCATCGCTCGCCCTCGATCGTCGTCAGGCACCGGCACTCGCCCGATGCCGGCAAGGCCCAGCGCACGAGCCAGCCTCGCGCGGCTAGCCGGCCGCCTCATCCGCGCGCTCGGCCAGCGCTTCCCGCATCGCCCGCACGATCGCGTCGCGATGCGCGTCGATCCGCTCGACGGGCCCGGCCACGCCCATCGCCAGCGGCAGACCGTTCCAGCCGTCCGCGATCACCATCGAGACCATTGCGGCGCCCTGCGTCACCGTATGCGCCGAATATGAATAGCCGTTCCGGCGCGTCTGCTCGACCTTGTCCAGCACGATGTCCTCGTCGATCGTCCTGCCCGACTTCCCGAACCGCCGGATGCTGCGCGCCACGAGCCGGCGGATCGTGCTGTCCGGCTGGATGCTCAGCAGCGCCCAGCCGAGGCTCGACATGCAGATCTCGCGGCGCGTGCCGATCGGCGCATAGAACTGGATCGGAATCCTATGGGAGCCCGCGACCGCGTCGATGTACTGCACATACAGATCGCTCTGCACCGCGATCACGACCGCCTCGTGCGTGCGGGCTGCCAGTCGCATCGCGACGGCGTGCCAGTGCCGCCGGCTGCCTGCCGCCGAATCGACGAGCGCTTCGCCGAGATTGACGAGCCGCGCGGTGGGCGCATAGGCATGCGTCGCGTCGTCGTACGCGAGATAGCCGAGCGCTTTCATGCTGGTCAGCAGCGCCGCCGCGCTCGACCCCGGATAGCCGCAGCGCGTGGCGATCTCGCGCACGCTCAGCGGCCGCTGCAATGTGCTGAAGAGTTCCAGCACCTCGAACACGCGCGCCGCGCTCTTGACCACGTTTCCACTCATCCCGCCCTCTCCGCACGCAACCGGGACGGGATCTTCCACATATGTGGAATGGAATTTCCCGCCGCCAACCGTCGTGACGATACTAGGCTTCGACCCGCGGCGTGAAGTCCCGCGGCACAGCACTCACGGAGACACCATGGCAGCCTTTCTGATCCGTGAACGGCAGGGACCGATCCTGACCGTCACGATGAACCGTCCCGAAACCCGCAACGCCATTTCGGATACCGATGCGATCGACGCGCTGACCGAATGCTGCGACGACGCGAACCGCGACGCATCGATCCGCGTGCTGATCCTGACCGGCGCCGGCGCGGCGTTTTCGTCGGGCGGCAACGTGAAGACGATGCGCACGTTCATCGAATCGGACCCGCACGATCTCGCGGCGATCCGGACGAGCTATCGCCGCGGCATACAGCGCGTGGCGCACGCGTTCCAGCAGCTCGAAGTGCCGGCCATCGCGGCGGTCAACGGCCCGGCCATCGGCGCCGGCACCGATCTCGCATGCATGTGCGACATCCGCATTGCCGCTGACAGCGCACGCTTCGCCGAGAGCTTCATCACGCTCGGCCTCGTGCCGGGCGACGGCGGCGCGTGGTTCCTGCCGCAGATCGTCGGCGCCGCCGTCGCCGCGGAAATGTCGTTCACGGGCGACGCGCTGGACGCACAGGCGGCGCTGCGCTGCGGGCTCGTGTCGCGCGTCGTTCCCGACGGCGACCTCCTCGCGCACGCGCACGAACTGGCCGGCCGCATCGCCCGCCACTCGGGCACCGCGTTGCGCCTGACCAAGCGACTGCTGCGCGAAGGCCGGCACGCGAGCCTCGACACGCTGCTCGACCTGTCGGCCTCGTACCAGGCGTTCGCGCACGCCACACCCGAACATCGCGCGGCGGTGAACGCGCTGTTCGCCGCGCGCGGCTGAACCGGCGGCGCGTCGAACGCCGTGCGGCCGGCGCGTGCCGGCATGCCGGACCATCGAATCCCACATCGAAGGAAACATCGTCATGACCAGCAACAACGAAGGCGCGCTCGCGGGCGTGCGCGTGGTGGACCTGAGCCGCGTTTATGCGGGGCCGTTCTGCGCGCAGACGCTCGCGGACCACGGCGCGGACGTCATCAAGATCGAACCGCCGCAAGGCGACGAGACGCGCGACTGGGGGCCCGCGATGCCGGGCGGCATCTCCAGCTACTACTGGGGGCTCAACCGCAACAAGCGCAATCTCGCGCTCGACCTGTCGCATCCCGACGGACGCGACGTGCTGTTCCGCCTGCTCGAGACGGCCGACGTGCTGGTCGACAACTTCAAGCAGGGCACGCTCGAACGCTGGGGCATCGGATACGAAGACTGCCTGCGCGAACGCTTCCCGCGCCTCGTGCATTGTTCGATCTCCGGATACGGCACCGACGGCCCGCTCGCGCGGTTTCCGGGCTACGACGCCGTCGCGCAAGGGCTGGCCGGCTTCATGTCGATCAACGGCGAACCGGGCGGCATGCCGCTCAAGGTGCCGTTTCCGGTCGTCGATTTCGCGGCCGGCCTGAGCGCCGTGTCGAGCATCCTGCTCGCGCTGGTCGAACGGACGCGCTCCGGTCTCGGGCAGCACGTCGACATCGACCTGTTCAGCACCGCACTGTCGATGCTGCACCCGGTCAGCACGAGCTGGATGGCAACCGGTGACGTTCCCGTCGCGACCGGCAACGTGTATGGCGCGATCGCACCGTACGGCGTCTATCCGTGCAAGGACAAGCCGGTGGCGACGGGCGCCGGCAACAACCGCACGTTCGTGCGGCTCGTCGAAGCACTCGGCGTGCCCGAGCTTGCGCGCGATCCGCGGTTCGCGACCAACGCGCAGCGCGTCGCGCATCGCGACGCGCTCGATACGCTGCTCGGGCAACTGACCGCCGAACTGAGCGCCGACGACGTCGTCGAACGGCTGCTGCACGCGGGCGTCGCGACGGGACCGGTCAACACCGTGGCCGATGCATTCGGTCATCCGCAGGCGGCGCGCAACGCGATGTTCGTCAATACCGATGCGTACACCGGCGCGGGCATCCCGGCCAAACTCTCCCGCACACCCGGATCGATACGCCGGCCGCCCCGGCCGTTCGCCGCCGACACCGACGCCGTGCTCGACGCGTTCGGCATCGATGCGGCCCGTCGGGATGCGTTGCGGCAGGCGGGTGTGCTCCACGACACGCGCGCAACCGCGACCGGGAGCACGTCATGACCACGTCGAGCACGTTTTCTTCGCTGACGGGCGACGACGCCCCGTCGATCCTGCGCAACGACGACGACGGCGTCGCGTGGCTGACGATCCATCGCCCGCATGTCGCCAATGCGCTGTCCGCCGAAGCGATCCGGCGCCTGTGCGACGAGTTGGTCACGCTCGACGACAACCCCGCGATTCGCGCGATCGTCATCCGCGGTGCCGGCGAACGCGCCTTCAGCGCGGGCATCGATCTCGGCGATCCCGAGATGCGCGGGATGCGGCCGATGCGCGGGCTCGCACGCAACGTGCACGAGCTGATCCTGGAGCTGCGCAAGCCGACCATCGCGGCCATCAACGGCTTCGCCGTGGGCGGCGGCTTTGAAATCGCGCTCGCCTGCGATCTGCGGATCGCCGCCGATCACGCGTATTTCGCGCTGCCCGAAGCGCGGGTCGGCATGGGCGCGAACTTCGCGAGCGTGCTGCTGCCGCGCATGCTGCCGCGCGCCGTCGCGATGGAGCTGCTGTTCACGGGCCGCCGCTTCGACGCGGACGAAGCGCAGCGCGTCGGGTTGCTGAACCGCGTCGTTCCCGGTGCCGCGCTCGACGACACGGTGCGCGAACTGGCGCTGGCGATCGCCGCGAACGCGCCGCTCACGATCCGCCGCATCAAGGAAACCGCAACACGCAGCCAGGGCTTGCCGGTTGCCGCGGCGCTGCGGCTGGACGCCGGCCCCGACGTCTATGCGAGCGAGGACCGGATCGAAGGCGCCCGCGCGTTTCTCGAGAAGCGCAAGCCGGTGTTCAAGGGGCACTGAGCCCGACGCAGCACGGCGGGCGACACGACGCGCGCAACCGCTCCCAGAACGCGGGCGCGCAAGAAAAAGACATGGAACGGAGACACCTTCATGCAACGGAAAGCATTCCTGGTCGGCGCCTGCGTGCTGTGCGCGTCGCCGGCGCAAGCGTCGTCGGTCACGCTGTACGGGATCGTCGACAGTTACGTCGAATTCGATCGCATCGGCAGCCTGTCGAGCGTGCGGCAGAGCGGCGGCGGATCGTCGACCAGCCGCATCGGGTTGACGGGCGTCGAGGATCTCGGCGGCGGCACGTCGACGAAATTCGTGCTGGAAAGCGGCTTCTCGCCTGCCGACGGATCGTTCCAGGGCGGCACACTGTTCTACCGGCAGGCATACGTGTCGCTGCAGAACACCCGCTACGGCGACCTCCGGCTCGGCCGGCAATACACGCCTGCGTTCTACGTCGTGTACGACGGCGATCCGTTCGGACTCAACGAGCGAATGTCGCCGCTCGCGCTGCTCGCGACGTCGACGGATACGATCACGAGCAACACGACGCCGCCGATTCCGCGCTTCAACCAGGCGGCGTCGTATCTCAGCCCTGACTGGAACGGCCTGCGCGTGATGGCCACGTACGGCTTTCCGACGCCGAACGCGCTGTCCACGCAGGCCGGGCGCAACTATGGCGCCGGGCTTCAGTACCGGATCGGCGGGCTCTATCTCGGCGCGGGCTTCCAGGGCGACGTGTCGGCCGGCAACCCGTCGCCCGTCGTCTACCCGTCGACGACCCGCCATTACGTGTTCGCGGCCAACTACGCGTTCGCGCGCGTCAAGCTGTACGCCGCGTTTCTCCATGGCGCCAGCACGGCGCCGAACCTGCCAGCGTTCTCGACCGCGAGCGTCGGCGCATCGATCAACGTCGGCGCGCTCGATCGCGTGCTCGTGTCGGTCGTGCGCCGCGACGTGAAAGGCTCGGCGCACGACGCGACCGCGCTCGGCGTCGGGTACGACCATCCGCTGTCGAAGCGGACTTCGCTCTACGCGCGCTATCTCTACCTGAAGAACGGCGGCGACGCGCGCAACACGATCGTCGTCGGCCTGCAGCCGCAACCGGGCGGCACCGAGCAGGTGTTCGCACTCGGCATCGTTCACCGCTTCTGACGGAGTGCCCATGACCCCGACCCTTACCACCCACCCGACCGCCGTCGAAGATGGCGCGACGCGGGCGCTCTACCGCCGGATCTCGCATCGGCTGCTGCCGTTCCTGATCCTCTGCTACACGCTGTCGTTCATCGACCGGATCAACATCGGCTTCGCGCACGCGCAGATGGCCGCCGAACTTCACTTCTCCGACGCCGTCTATGGACTCGGCGCGGGCATCTTCTTCATCGGCTACATGGCATTCGAGATTCCGAGCAACGCGTTGCTCGTGCGGATCGGCGCGCGCAGGACGATCGCACGAATCATGGTGCTGTGGGGGCTCGGCTCGGCCGCGACGATGTTCGTCACGACGCCCGCGCAGTTCTATGCGTGCCGGTTCCTGCTGGGCGTGTTCGAGGCCGGCTTCTTCCCCGGCATCCTGTTCTATCTCGGCGCGTGGTATCCGCCGAAGCAGCGCGCGAAGGCGTTCGCGCTCTTCATGACGGCGCTGTACCTCGCGGGGCTGATCGCCGGGCCCGTGTCGGGCGCGATCCTCACGTTCTTCGACGGCGCGGCCGGCCTGAGCGGCTGGCAATGGCTGTTTCTCGTGGAAGGGCTGCCGAGCAGCGCGATCGGCATCGTCGCGCTGCGGTTTCTCGACGACCGGCCGGACGACGCACGCTGGCTGTCGGACACCGACAAGGCCGCACTGCGCGCCGCACACGCGCATGCCGAAGCCGGCACGCCGGGTGCGAACGCGGCGCGGCCGCTGCTCGCGCATCGCGATTTCTGGCTGCTGTGCGCGGCCAATTTTGCGATCGCAGCCGCCGGCTACGCGCTCGTGTTCTGGATGCCCGTGATCCTGCATCGCGGCGGCCTGCATGGCGCGATGCAGATCGGGATGCTGACCGCACTGCCCTACCTGTGCGGCATCGTCGGCATGCTCGGGATGGGCTGGCACACCGAGCGCCGGCGCGAATGGCGCGGGCACGGCGCGGTCGCAATGCTCGCCTGCGCGGCGGCGCTCGCCGGGCTGGCGAGCGTCGACGGCACGCCGCACCTGATGATCGCGCTCTGCATCGCGGTCGCCGCGCATGCCGCGGCACTGCCCGCGTTCTGGGTGCTGCCGGGGCTCGCGCTGCCGAAGCGCTCGATGGCGGTCGCGATCGCGGCGATCACGATGTCCGGCGCGATCGGCGGGTTCGCGAGCCCGTTCCTGATGGGCGTGCTCAACACGGTCACCGGGTCGATGCGCGGCGGACTCTATTTCAACGCGGCACTGCTCGCGGCCGGCTGCGTGGCGCTGCTCGGCACGCTGCGCGCGCGGGCGGCGCCGCTTCCAGCCGCGCGCTGACCGCGCCGGTCTCCTTCACTCACTCATTGATCCGCACATGAATTTCGAACTCGAACTCGAACACCGGATGATCAAGGACCTCGTCGCGCGCTTCGTGAACGACGAGCTGATTCCGCTCGAAGCGGCCGTGATGGCGCGCGAGGCCGACGGCCAGCGCTTCGCGCTGCTCGCCGACGAGCGCGCGCGGCTCGACGAACGCTCGCGGCAGCTCGGCCTGTGGGGGCTCGACGCACCGCTCGACGCCGGCGGCTCGGACCTGTCGGCCGTCGCGATGGTCGGCGTGAACGAAGCGATCGGCACGACCGTGACGCCGTACGTGCTGCCGCCCGATTCGCCGAACCTGAGGATGCTGTGCGACGCGGCCGACGACGCGCAGCGCGCCCGCTATCTCGCCCCTTATGCGCGCGGCGTCACGCGCTCCGCGATGGCCATCTCCGAACCAGGTGCCGGCTCGGACCCGAGCATGCTGTCGACGACGGCCGAGCGCGACGGCGACGGCTGGGTGCTGAACGGGCGCAAGATCTGGATCAGCCACGCGAGCGAAGCCGACTGGACGATCGTGATGGCGCTGACGGACCGCAGCAAGGGCAAGCGCGGCGGCATCTCGGCCTTCATCGTCGAGCGCGATACGCCGGGCTTCATCATCGAACGCCGGATTCCGATGATCGGCGGGCTGTCCACCTACGAGATCGTGCTCGAAAACTGCCGCCTTCCCGCCACGCAACTGCTCGGCCGCGAAGGCGAAGGCTTCGTGCCGATGCAGGGGCGGCTGTCGAACCGGCGGCTGCAGATGGCGGCCTGGTGCATCGGCCGCGCCGAGCGCGCGGTCGCGCTGCTGTGCGAATACGCGAAGCAGCGCACGACGTTCGGCGTGCTGCTCGCGGAGCGCCAGGCCGTCCAGTGGTGGGTGGCCGATGCGCTGACCCGCATCCACGCGTGCCGCCTGATGACCTATGAAGCGGCCTCACGGGTGGATGCCGGGCAGGATGCGCGCACGCAGATCTCGATGGTCAAGGTGTTCGCGACCGAAATGGCGTGGACCGTCATCGATCACGCGATGCAGACGCTCGGTGCGATGGGCATGACGAAGGAACTGCCGTTGCAGCAGATGGCGAGCGAAGCGCGGCTGATGCGCATCTTCGAAGGCCCGAGCGAGGTGCACCGCTGGGTCGTCGCACGCAGCGTGCTGTAGGCATCCGCGCCACGCGGGCCGCGCACGACGCATCACGACGACGATGTCGCGCCGGTCGGCGCCGCCGCGGGAACTTGCGCGTCGACAGCAATGTCAGCCCACTGTCGTGCCGCACATGACACGCGTCCGGCGGCACCGCCCGTCTGCCGCGGCATGCCGGCCCCCGAGCCCCGCTGCGGCGACGCCGGTTCATCCGTTATCGCCGCCACCCAATCACGGAGCAACCGCTTGGATACCCTGCATCTCGTCGATCCCGAAATCCGCCCGTTGCTCGACGTGTGGCCGACCGTCACGCTCAGCGCCGACAACCTCTCGCAGGCGCGCGAACGCGTGTTGCCGCTGCCGCCGCCGGACCCGGCCGGCAGCACGCTCGAGCGCCGCGCCGTGCCCGGCCCCGCCGGCGCGCCGGACGTCCCGCTCCACATCTACACGCCCGACGACGCCGCGCGACCGCTCCCGGCGATCGTCCACATGCACGGCGGCGGCTACGTGCGCGGCGCGGCGAAGGACCTGGAGGCCATTCATCGTCAGGTAGTCAGGCAGCTCGGCTGCGTGCTGATCTCGATCGACTACCGCCTCGCGCCGGAAACGGTGTTCCCCGGCGCGATCGAGGATTGCTACGCGGGCCTCGCATGGACCTTCCGCCATGCCGAAACGCTCGGCATCGACCCGGCACGCATCGGCGTCATGGGAGAAAGCGCGGGCGGCGGGCTCGCCGCCGCGCTGGCGCTGCTGGCGCGCGACCGCGGCGAATACCGGCTCGCGTTCCAGCACCTGATCTACCCGATGCTCGACGACCGCACCTGTACGCGTACGCCGCACCCGCATGCCGGCGAGTTCGTCTGGCACGCGGCCAACAACCGGTTCGGCTGGGCGTCGCTGCTCGGCCACGCGCCGGGCCTCGACGGCGTGTCGCCGTATGCCGCCGCCGCGCGCGCGGAAAAGCTCGACGGCCTGCCGCCGACGTTCCTGTCGATCGGCTCGCTCGACCTGTTCCTCGAAGAAAACCTCGACTATGCGCGGCGGCTGCTCCGCGCCGGCGTGCCGACCGAACTGCACGTGCTCCCCGGCGGCGTGCACGGTTTCGACATCGTGCCCGACGCGCGACTCTCCGAAACGGCACGCCGCCTCAGCCACGACGCGCTGCGCCGCTTCCTGCACGGCTAGCCGAAACGACGCGGGCGGCCGAAGCCGCCCGCATTTCCACCGATACAACCGGCAACGATCAGAACGCGTCGCCCGGCACCCGCACCCAGCCTTCCATCAGCACGCGTGCGCTGCGGCTCATGATCGCCTTCGTGACGGTCCACTCGCCATTCTCCTGCTGCTGCGCTTCCGCGCCGACGCGCAGCGTGCCCGACGGATGCCCGAAGCGCACCGCGTTGCGTTCGCCGCCGCCCGCCGCCAGATTGACGAGCGTGCCGGGGATCGCCGCGGCCGTGCCGATCGCGACCGCCGCCGTGCCCATCATCGCGTGGTGCAGCTTGCCCATCGACATCGCGCGCACCAGCAGGTCGACGTCGCCCGCGTTCACGCGCTTGCCGCTCGATGCGACGTAGTCGGCCGGCTTCGCGACGAACGCGATCTTCGGCGTGTGCTGCCGCGTCGCGATTTCGTCGAGCGTATCGATCAGTCCCATGCGCAGCGCGCCGTGCGCGCGGATCGTCTCGAACTTCTCGAGCGCCTTCGCGTCGCCGTTGATCGCGTCCTGCAGCTCGGTGCCCGTATAGCCGATCGCCTCCGCCTCGACGAAGATCGTCGGGATCCCCGCATTGATCATCGTCGCCTTCAGTGTGCCGACGCCCGGCACCGCGAGATCGTCGACGAGGTTGCCGGTCGGGAACATCGACCCGCCCGCGCCCTCTTCCTCGGCGGCCGGATCCATGAATTCGAGCTGCACTTCGGCGGCCGGGAACGTGACGCCGTCCAGCTCGAAGTCGCCCGTCTCCTGCACCGCGCCGTTCGTGACCGGCACGTGCGCGACGATCGTCTTGCCGATGTTGGCCTGCCAGATCCGCACGGTCGCGATGCCGTCGCGCGGCACGCGCGCGGGATCGACGAGCCCGCCGCCGATCGCGAACGGGCCGACCGCCGCCGACAGGTTGCCGCAGTTGCCGGTCCAGTCGACGAACGCCTTGTCGATCGCGACCTGACCGAACAGGTAGTCGACGTCGTGGCCGGGGCGCGTGCTCTTCGACACGATCACCGTCTTGCTGGTGGACGACGTCGCGCCGCCCATCCCGTCGATCTGCTTGCCGTACGGATCGGGGCTGCCGATCACGCGCAGCAGCAGCGCGTCGCGCGCGGCGCCCGGCACCTGCACCGCATCGGGCAGGTCCTGCAGCCGGAAGAACACGCCCTTGCTGGTGCCGCCGCGGATATAGGTCGCGGGAATCCTGATTTGAGGAATGTGAGCCATGTCCGTTTTATCCCAGGTCGGCGGGAACCGGTGCATCGACACCGCTTCCCGCCCGATGCTTCGCATGCCGAAGCCATGCGCAGCAAACCGAATCGGGCCGGCCGCGCGGCAGGCGCCCCTGCGCCGCCGCGACAACCGGCCCTATGTTCCGCGCACCGCCACGGCGCGCGGAACCGCCTTTACCGCTTGTACCGCCTTCCCGTCATGCCGCCTGCGACGATTCGAGGAAGTCCTGCGCGAAACGCTGCAGCACGCCGCCGGCTTCGTAGATCGACACTTCCTCGGCCGTATCGAGACGGCACGTCATCGGCACCCCGACACGCTCGCCGTTCTTGCGGTGAATCACGAGCGTCAGGTCGGCGCGCGGCTTACGCTCGCCGATCACGTCGAAGGTCTCGGTGCCGTCGATGCCGAGCGTCGTCCGGTTCGTGCCGGGCTTGAACTCGAGCGGCAGCACGCCCATCCCGATCAGGTTGGTGCGGTGGATCCGCTCGAACCCTTCGGCGGCGATCGCCTCGACGCCCGCGAGCCGCACGCCCTTCGCGGCCCAGTCGCGCGACGAGCCCTGGCCGTAGTCGGCGCCGGCGACGACGATCAGCGGCTGCTTGCGATTCATGTACGTCTCGATGGCCTCCCACATCCGCATGACCTTGCCTTCCGGCTCGACGCGCGCGAGCGAGCCCTTCTTCACCGCGCCGTCGACCACCGCCATCTCGTTGATCAGCGTCGGGTTCGCGAAGGTCGCGCGCTGCGCGGTCAGGTGGTCCCCCCGGTGCGTCGCGTACGAATTGAAGTCCTCTTCGGGCAAGCCCATCTTCGCGAGGTATTCGCCGGCCGCGCTGTTCGCGAGGATCGCGTTCGACGGCGACAGGTGGTCGGTCGTGATGTTGTCGCCGAGCACCGCGAGCGGGCGCATGCCCTGCAGCGTGCGTTCGCCGGCCAGCGCGCCTTCCCAGTACGGCGGACGGCGGATGTACGTGCTCTGCGCACGCCAGTCGTACAGCGGCGCCGCGCGCTCGCCCGCATCGGCGCTGCGCGCGAACATCGGCTCATAGACCTTGCGGAACTGCTCGGGCTTCACGCTCGACGCGACGATCGCATCGATCTCCTCGTCGGTCGGCCAGATGTCCTTCAGCGTGACGGGCTTGCCGTCCTGGTCGTGGCCGAGCACATCCTTCTCGATGTCGAAGCGGATCGTGCCGGCGATCGCATACGCGACGACGAGCGGCGGCGACGCGAGGAACGCCTGCTTCGCATACGGATGGATGCGGCCGTCGAAGTTGCGGTTGCCGGACAGCACGGCCGTCGCGTACAGGTCGCGATCGACGATCTCCTGCTGGATCTTCGGGTCGAGCGCGCCCGACATCCCGTTGCAGGTCGTGCACGCGAACGCGACGATGCCGAAGCCGAGCTTCTCGAGTTCCGGCAGCAGGTTCGCTTCTTCCAGGTACAGCTCGACCGCCTTCGAGCCCGGCGCGAGCGAGCTCTTCACCCACGGCTTGCGCACGAGGCCGCGCGCGTTCGCGTTGCGCGCGAGCAGCGCCGCGGCAATCACGTTGCGCGGGTTGCTGGTGTTCGTGCAGCTCGTGATCGCGGCGATGATCACCGCGCCGTCGGGCATCTCGCCCGCCTTCTCTTCCCACTGGCCGGCGATCCCGCGCGCGGCGAGGTCCGACGTCGGCAGCCGCTTGTGCGGGTTCGACGGGCCGGCCATGTTGCGCACGACGCTCGACAGGTCGAACGTCAGCGTACGCTCGTACTGCGCATTGTTCAGCGTATCGGCCCACAGGCCCGCCGCCTTCGCATAGGTTTCGACGAGCTTCACCTGCTCGTCGCTGCGGCCGGTGAGGCGCAGGTAGTCGGTCGTCTGGCCGTCGATGAAGAACATCGCGGCCGTCGCGCCGTATTCGGGCGCCATGTTCGAGATCGTCGCGCGATCGCCGAGCGTGAGGCTCGCGGCTCCCGCACCGCGGAATTCCAGGTACGCGCCGACCACCTTTTCCTTGCGCAGGAACTCGGTCAGCGCGAGCACGATGTCGGTCGCGGTGATGCCGGGCTGGCGCTTGCCGGTCAGCTCGACGCCGACGATGTCGGGCAGGCGCATCCACGACGCGCGGCCGAGCATCACGTTCTCGGCTTCGAGCCCGCCGACGCCGATCGCGATCACGCCGAGCGCGTCGACGTGCGGCGTGTGGCTGTCGGTGCCGACGCAGGTGTCCGGATACGCTACGCCGTCCTGCGCCTGGATCACCGGCGACATCTTCTCGAGGTTGATCTGGTGCATGATGCCGTTGCCCGGCGGGATCACGTCGACGTTCTCGAACGCCTTCTTCGTCCACTCGATGAAGTGGAAGCGATCCTCGTTGCGGCGATCCTCGATCGCGCGATTCTTCGCGAACGCGTCCGGATCGAAGCCGCCGCATTCGACGGCGAGCGAGTGGTCGACGATCAGCTGCACGGGCACGACCGGGTTCACCTTCGCCGGGTCGCCGCCGCCGTCCGCGATCGCGTCGCGCAGGCCGGCGAGATCGACGAGCGCCGTCTGCCCGAGGATGTCGTGGCACACGACGCGCGCCGGGAACCACGGGAAGTCGCGCTCGCGCTTGCGCTCGATGATCTGCTTCAGCGAATCGGCGAGGATTGCCGGATCGCAGCGGCGCACGAGGTTTTCGGCGAGCACGCGCGACGTGTACGGCAGCGTGTCGTAGGCGCCGGGCGCGATCGCTTCGACCGCGGCGCGCGCGTCGAAATAATCCAGCGACGTGCCGGGCAGGGGTTTGCGGTTGGCGGTATTCATGATGTGGGGGAAAGCTGGGAATTCATGAGCGGGGGAAGCCGACCGGCCTCCCCTCGGGCGCCCGATCAGCGCTTCTCGATCGGCACGAACTGCAGGTCTTCCGGGCCCGTGTAGTTCGCGCTCGGGCGGATGATCTTGTTGTCGATGCGCTGCTCGATGATGTGCGCGCTCCAGCCGGACGTGCGCGAGATCACGAACAGCGGCGTGAACATCGCGGTCGGCACGCCCATCATGTGATACGACACCGCGCTGAACCAGTCGAGGTTCGGGAACATCTTCTTCGCTTCCCACATCACCGATTCGAGGCGCTCGGCGATGTTGTACAGCTTCGTGTCGCCCGCTTCCTTCGACAGCTTGTGCGCGACGCCCTTGATCACCTTGTTGCGCGGATCGGAGATCGTGTAGACCGGGTGGCCGAAGCCGATCACGACTTCCTTGTTCTCGACGCGGCGGCGGATGTCCGCTTCGGCGTCGTCCGGCGAACTGTAGCGGCTCTGGATTTCATACGCGACTTCGTTCGCGCCGCCGTGCTTCGGCCCGCGCAGCGCGCCGATCGCACCGGTGATCGCCGAGTAGATGTCCGAGCCCGTGCCCGCGATCACGCGGCCGGTGAACGTCGACGCGTTGAATTCGTGCTCCGCGTACAGGATCAGCGACGTGTGCATCGCCTCGACCCACGACTTCGACGGCGTCTTGCCGTGCAGCAGGTGCAGGAAGTGGCCGCCGATCGAATCGTCGTCGGTTTCCGTCTCGATGCGCTTGCCGTTGTGCGAGAAGTGATACCAGTACAGCAGCATCGAGCCGAGCGACGCCATCAGGCGGTCGGCGATGTCGCGCGCGCCCGGCAGGTTGTGGTCGTCCTTCTCCGGCAGCACGGTGCCGAGCACCGACACGCCCGTGCGCATCACGTCCATCGGGTGCGCGGACGCCGGGATCTGCTCGAGCGCCGCCTTCAGCGCGCTCGGCAGGCCGCGCAGCGCGCGCAGCTTGGTCTTGTACGCGGCCAGTTCGGTCAGGTTAGGCAGCGTGCCGTGCACGAGCAGGTGCGCGATTTCCTCGAATTCGCACGACTCGGCCACATCGAGAATGTCGTAGCCGCGGTAGTGCAGGTCGTTGCCGGTCTTGCCGACCGTGCACAGCGCCGTGTTGCCGGCCGTCACGCCCGACAGCGCGACCGACTTCTTCGGCTTGAAGGCGCCTGCGGCGGCCGGTGCTGCTGCGTCTTTCGTCTCGCTCATGTTTCCGTTCTCCAATATGTATCGTGTCGACCGCACTTGGCGCTTTAGCGCTTAGTCCGGTCGCATGCAAAGCTGTCGACCGCACTTGGCGCTTTAGCGCCTGATGCGGTCCCATGCAGAGCTTCCCGGGAACCATGCCCCGGCGCGCGGGCCGCGTTACTTCTTGCCCTGCGCGAACAGTTCGTCGAGCTTGCGCTCGTATTCGTGATAGCCGAGGAAGTCGTACAGCTCGGCGCGCGTCTGCATCGTCGGCACGGCCGCCTTCTGCGTGCCGTCGCGGCGCAGCGTCTCGTAGAAGTTCAGCGCGGCCTTGTTCATCGCGCGATACGCGCCGCAGCAGTACAGCGCGATGTCGACGTTCGCCTCGCGCAGCTCGTCGAGCGTGAACAGCGGCGTCGAGCCGAACTCGGTCAGGTTCGCGAGGATCGGCACCTTCACGGCCGCCTTGAAACGGCGGTAGTCGTCGAGCGTCTTCATCGCTTCCGGGAAGATCATGTCGGCGCCGGCTTCGACGTACGCGACCGCGCGCTCGATCGCCGAATCGATCCCTTCGGCGGCGGCCGCATCGGTACGCGCCATGATCACGAACTGGTCGTCGGTGCGCGCGTCGACCGCGGCCTTGATGCGATCGACCATTTCCTCGGTCGGTACGACTTCCTTGCCCGGACGGTGACCGCAGCGCTTCTGGCCGACCTGGTCTTCCATGTGCACGGCGGCGACGCCGGCCTTGATGAACGAGCGGACCGTGCGCGCGATGTTGAATGCGCCGCCCCAGCCCGTATCGATGTCGACGAGCAGCGGCAGGTCGGTCGCGTTGGTGATCCGGTTCGCGTCGATCAGCACGTCTTCCATCGTGCTGATGCCGAGATCGGGGATCCCGAGCGAGTTCGCGGCGACGCCGCCGCCCGACAGGTACACGGCCTTGAAGCCGACGGCCTGCGCCATCTTGGCCGCGTACGCGGTGATCGCGCCGACCACCTGCAGCGGCTGCTCGGCCGCGACTGCCGCGCGGAATTTCGCGCCGGCGCTCTGAAGATGCGTGTTGCTCATGAACGGCCTCCTGAAGGAATGCCCGATAACAGCAAGGACCGGGCCAGCTCGCGAAACGTCGCTAACCCACTGATTCTTAAGCAACCGGCGCGGGCGATGCAGCACCCGGCGATTTCAATTCGGCAATTTCATGTTTCAAAAATGAAATCCCGCGCGCATAATCGACCGTCATGGACCTCTCCTCGACCAAGCCTGTCGACCCGGCCGATCGTGCGGCGCGCCCGCGCATCTGGGCGATGGGCATCAGCCGCCTGCGCGACTTCTTTCGCGAGATCGCCGGCGAATTCGACGAACGCGCCGACGTGCGCATCGTGACGCGCGCGTATGAGGATGCGCTCAGCGCGATCGCCGAGGCCGGCGCCGCGCGGCCCGACGTGATCGTCGCGGCCGGCTCGAACGGCGCCTTCCTGAAGACGCGTGCGCAGGTGCCGGTCGTGGTCGTGTCGCCGACCGGCTTCGACGTGATGCAGGCGCTCGCGCGCGCCCGGCGCGACGCGTCGCGGATCGCGCTCGTCAGCGCCGGAGAAACGCCGCCCGAAGTGCGCCGCTTCGTCGCCGCGTACGGCCTCGACGTGCAGTTTGCGTCATATCAGTCCGCGCAGGAAGCGGAAGCCTGCGTGCACGACCTGCGCGACCGCGGCATCGAGACGATCGTCGGCCCCGGCCTCGTCACCGACCTCGCGGCCAGCGCCGGCATGGGCGCGGTGTTCCTGTATTCGCATGCGTCGGTGCGCAAGGCCGTCGATACGGCGCTCGAAGTCGCGTATGCGACGCACGCCGAGGCATTCCGCCGCCAGCGGCTCGACAACCTGCTGCAACACCTGCGTGACGGCGTGGTCGCGCTCGACGCGCGCGGCCGCGTCGAGGCGATCAACGAGCGGCTCGCGTCGGCGCTCGGGGTCGAACCCGCGGCGGCCGTCGGCCGCGCGCTCGTCGACCTGCGGCCCGAGCTGCGCACGCTGCGCGGCGAGGACGGCGACGCGCTCGCGACCGTGCGCGGCGTGCGCTATGTCGTGCATCGCGGGCCGCTCGTCGATCGCGGCGTCACGTCGGGCAGCGTGCTGACGTTCCAGGAATCGCGCGCGGTCGAACGGCTCGATCGCGCGCTGCGTTCGCAGCCGACCACCCAGCAGTTCGCGGCGCGCTATGCGCTCGACGACGTGATCGGCGCATCGACGCCGATGGCGCGCGTGCGCGACCTCGTGCGCCGCTACGCGAAATCCGACGCGACCGTGCTCGTGCTCGGCGAAAGCGGCACCGGCAAGGAAATGATCGCGCAAAGCCTGCACGCGCTGTCCGCGCGGCGCAGCTATCCGTTCGTCGCGGTCAATTGCGGCGCGTTTCCGGAAGCGCTGCTCGAAAGCGAGCTGTTCGGCTATGAGGAAGGCGCGTTCACCGGCGCGCGGCGCGGCGGCAAGACCGGCCTGTTCGAGGCCGCGCACCGCGGCACGCTGTTTCTCGACGAGATCGGCGAAATGCCGCCGTCGCTGCAGAGCCGGCTGCTGCGCGTGCTGCAGGAGCGCGAGGTGATCCGCCTCGGCTCGACCGAGCCGATCCGCATCGACGTGCGCGTGATCGCCGCGACGCACCGTCCGCTGCTCGCGGCCGTCGAGGCCGGCACGTTCCGCGCGGATCTCTATTACCGGCTCAACATCCTGAACGTCGGCCTGCCGCCGCTGCGCGAGCGCGCGGCCGACATTCCCGCGCTCGCGGCGACGCTGCTCGTACAGGCCGCGCGGCGCGAGCCGCGCCTCGCCGAACGCCTGCGCGACGCCGGCGATGCCGCGCGCGTGCTCGGCGCGACACAGGCGACACTGGCGCGCTACCGGTGGCCCGGCAACGTGCGGGAACTGCAGAACGTGATCGAGCGGATCGCGGTGGAACTCGCCGAGGAAGCCGATGAAAACGATCCGGCCGCCGCGTGCGCCGCGCTCGATCCCGACGCGCTGCAGGCGATCGCGCCCGAGCTGTTCGCGCCGCCGCCCGACGCGATCGACGCCGACGATGCGCAGACGCTGCACGCGCGCCGCCGCCGCGCGGAAGCCGACGAGATCCGTGCGGTGCTCGACGCGTGCGGCGGCGACCGCGACCGCGCATGCGCGATGCTCGGCATCAGCAAGACGACGCTGTGGCGGAAGTTGTCAGCGAAATAGGCAGGTTTGGAGTCGACACGATCGTATGCGCGTGCCTGAACGGGCTCGTCAGTCGGCCTTGTGATAGTGGCGGTACGCCTTCGCGCGATTGCCGCACGAAGACATCGAGCACCAGCGGCGACTGCCGTTCTTGCTGTCGTCGATGAACAGCCACTGGCATGCGTCGTTCGCGCATCGCTTGACCTTCGCGAGCCGCGCGCCGCCGAGCAGGTCGATCGCCGACCACAGTACCGGGCTCAACAGCCCCGCGAGCGTTGCGCCCGCGTCTGCGATCCGCCACGCATAACCGCCGTCGACGCGCGCCAGCGCGACGCGCGGCGACGCTTCGGCCAGGAAGCCGCCGAGCAGCGCGAGATCGTCGGCCTGCGGCTCGCGCCGCTCGGCCTGCGCATGAAAGAGCCGGTACAACGCCTCGCGCAACGCGAGCGCGCGTGCGAGCATCGCCGGCTCGCCTTCCTCCACGCCGCTCACGCGGCACCTCTCGGCCAGGCCGGCCGGCACGCCGGCCTGCTCGCGGCACCACGCCAGCAGGTCGTCCATCGTTCCGAAGGTTTCCGTCGGCGCCTCGCTGCCACGCCAGTACAGCGTGTTCGCGAAATCGATGCTCAGGGTTTCGGGCGGCGCCGGAATCAGGCAGTCCATCGTGACGGAAGGTTGCGTATCGCTCATGACCCCATCGTATCTAACCACCATGCCGGTTGACAAGCGTCCGGACGCTTTCTAACATAACCAGCATGGTGGTTACGAAAAGGTTTGCTGCACTGACGTCCCCTTCAGTTCAAGGAGTCACAGATGATCGATCACCTTTCCTGCGGAGTTATCCACAACGACCCCAGCCGAGCGTTCTACGACAGCACGCTCGGCGCGCTCCGCTACAAGCGGCTGGCATGGTGCTTGTAAGCGGGTTTGCTGCACTGACGTCCCCCCTTCAGTTCAAGGAGCCAACAGATGATCGATCACCTTTCCTTCGGCGTCGCCCACATCGGCCGCAGCCGCGCGTTCTACGACAGCACGCTCGGCGCGCTCGGCTACAAGCGGCTGTATAGCGACGACGGATCCATCGGGTACGGCACGACCGAACCGGAGCTGTGGTTGCAGCACGCTGCCCGCCCCGTCGCCGCCGATCCCGAATCGGGGCTGCACCTGTCGTTCAAGGCCGCTTCGCCCGTCGAGGTCGACGCGTTCTACCGCGCCGCGCTCGAGCACGGCGGGCAGGACAACGGCGGGCCCGGCAAGCGCGAGCACTACGGCCCCGGCTACTACGCGGCGTTCGTCGTCGATCCCGACGGGTATCGGCTGGAAGCGCATTGCGAACTCGACAACGTCGTGTGACCCGCCCGCGTACACCGCGTACAAACGGCCAGGGCCCGATTCCGCATTGCGCGGAATCGGGCCCTGGGTTTTGACGCGTCAGCGTCGGCGTCCGGTTTTCGACGACCGCCCGCCGTGGTCGCTCAACGGGATCGCGGCTCGTGCGGTTACTGTGCGTCGCGCGTACGCTGCAACTGCTCGCCGAGCCCTTCGATCCCGACGCGCACCATCTGGCCGGCCTTCAGGAAAACCGGCGACGGCTTGATACCCATGCCGACGCCCGGCGGCGTGCCGGTCGTGATCACGTCACCCGGCTGCAGCGTCATGCAGCGCGACAGATACGCGATCAGTTGCGCGACGGTGAACACCATCGTGCGCGTGTTGCCGTTCTGATAACGGTGGCCGTCGACTTCGAGCCACAGGTCGAGACACTGAGGATCGGGCACCTCGTCGCGCGTGACGAGCCACGGGCCGATCGGGCCGAACGTGTCGAAGCCCTTGCCCTTGTCCCACTGGCCGCCGCGTTCGATCTGCCACTCGCGCTCGGACACGTCGTTGACGACGCAGTAGCCCGCGACGTAATCGAGCGCGCTCGCTTCGTCGACGTCCTTGCACCGCGCGCCGATCACGACGCCCAGTTCGACTTCCCAGTCGGTCTTGACCGAACCCTGCGGGATGTCGATGCCGTCGTTCGGGCCGCAGATCGAACTCGTCCACTTGCCGAACACGACCGGCTCCTTCGGTACCGGCATGCCGGCTTCGGCCGCGTGATCGGCATAGTTCAGGCCGATGCCGATGAACTTGCCGACGTGCCCGACGCACGCGCCGATGCGCGGCTCGCCGGACACGAGCGGCAGCGTGGCCGGATCGATCGCGCGCAGCCGCGCGAGACCCGCGTCGGACAGCACATCGCCGGCAAGATCCGGCACGTGCGCGGACAGGTCGCGAATCCAGCCGGCCGCGTCGAGAATACCGGGCTTTTCCTGGCCTGACGGGCCATAGCGAAGCAGTTTCATCGTGCTCAAACCTCTGTTGTCGAATGGGACAGGATACCGGCCGACGCGGCCATTCGAGGCTGCGTGCCGTTCACGCGCGGCCGCACCGTCGCTGGCCCGCAAGCCTTTGTACCATCGGCCGCGCGCCATGAAATGACGCGCGACGGATACCGACTATTGGTGCGCCTGCAGACGCTGCGGCGCAACACTGGACACGCCGGCGCAACGCGATCCGCCGCGCATGCCGGCACCGCCTGCCATCGGCGCATCAATACTGGCTATTCGGGGTGCCCCTGTCATCGGAAACGTTTGCCAATCCGTTCTTGTACGGTAACGATCGGTAAAAAGACGCTGCATTGCACACTATATGTTTATTGCTAAGCTCGTACGAATGGCTTGTACCGCCATCCGCAGGCCCGACTTATGCGCGTGCAGAACCGGCCAGCGTGCGTCGCCGACCGATCGACGGTAATCCCCCAACCTCACACCCAAAATGCAAACAACCAACGACCCACTTCCCGGCTGCGACGCGCGGGAATCGCTGGGCGCAATCGATCGCTATCGCGCACCCGCGCTCGACAAGGGCCTCGACATTCTCGAACTCCTGTCGGAGCAGAAGGAAGGACTCACCCGCACCGAAATCACGAAGCAACTCGGCCGCAACGCAAGCGAAATCTACCGGATGCTCGAACGCCTCGTCGCGCGCCGCTACGTGATGCGCTCGACCGGCGGCGACCGCTACACGCTCAGCCTCAAGCTGTTCGCGCTGGCGCACCGGCATCCGCCGATGAACCTGCTGATTGCCGAGGCCTTGCCGCCGATGCAGCGCTTCGCCGATGCCGCCGAACAATCGTGCCACCTGACCGTCTACGATCGCGGCAACCTGCTCGTGATCGCGCAAGTCGACGGGCCCGGCCCGTGGGGCGTGTCGGTCCGGCTCGGCTCGCGTATCGGGCTCGCCGATACGGCATCGGGGCGCGTGATGCTGTCGTTCCAGGGCCCCGAGCAGCGCGCGCACATGCTGGCCGAGCATCGCAAGGTCAAGGGCGAAGCGCCGCTGAACGAGCAGGAGCTCGCGTATGCGTGCCAGTCCATCCGGCAGTCCGGCTACCTGCGCCAGGACAGCCGCCAGGCGTACGGCGTCACCGACCTGAGCGCGCCGATCCTCGGGCCGTCCGGCCACGCGATCGCGGTGCTGACCTGCCCGTACATGCGCCGGATCGACGCGCACGCGGCGCCGTCCGTCGACGTCGCCGTCGAAGGGCTGCGCGACACGGCCGCCCATCTGTCGATGGGCCGCACCGAGACCTGCTGACGCGCCGATCCGACGAAGCGCACCGGGTACGGCGCACCTGCGCCGGCCCGGCCGCGCGCGACACCGGCGCAGCGCGCGATGTGCGGTGCCATATCGTGCGCTCACGGCGCTACGCTAGAATAGCGGCCCTCTCAAAAACTACGGCGGCCGGTTGTCGCGGCCGTCGTGTCCGATGGATGTCATGGCCAAACTTCTGAACGATCAAGAATTCCAGCGTTTCTCCGAACTTCAGCAGAAGCAGGCAAGCTTCACGATCACGCCCGAGGAGGCGGACGAGCTGCGCGATATCGTCGCGCGCGCGCAGAAGAAGCGCGACGATCGTGCCGCCGCGATGCAAGCGATCGAGAACCACATCGAGCAGTTCGACATCACGCCCGACGAGCTCTTCTCGCCCGAGCAGATCGGCGACGCGGCCCGCACCTACGGGCTCATCACGGCAACCAAGAAGGAACGCACGCTGCCGCCGTCGATCACGTTCAACGGCAAGCCGTACCAGTGGACCAAGACGCTTCCGGACGACGTGCGCGGCGCGCTGTTCGAGGCATTCACGTCCGGCGAGTCGGTCAAGCGCTTCATCGCGATGCCGAAGGACACCGCGCGTTGCGCGCTGACGATCGCCCGCCTCGAGCGCGAAACCGGCGCCGTCTATGCCGATCCGCACCTCGAGGAACTCGCGATTTCGCGCGACCAGGTGAACGACGCGGCGTCGAAACTCGCTGCCTGAATGTGATCGCGGGCACGGTTCATGCGTGCCCGCACCCGCAGGCGACACCGGCATTGGCCGGCGCCGCACGCGCGGGAGCCGTGTGTCCGCATGCTCCCGAAAAGTCTCACCCTGGTGTCCTGCAAGCGCTCACCAAACACTCCCGAAAAAGCTCACCCAAGGCTCCTGGAGACTCTCACCGAAGTCTCCCGAATGTCCTCACCGACATCTCCCGCAAACCCTCACCAACGCGTCCCGGAAAGGCTCACCAGCGCCTCCCGCAGGCGCTCACCGGCTGCTCCCGGGAAGGCTCACCGAACGCTCCCGTATCGGCTCACCGCGCCTCCCCGGAAAAGCTCACTCGCGGCTCCCGAAAAGCCTCACCTTTGCGGAGATTCCGAATTGGCGAAGCCGGAATGCGGCTGCGAATGCGCGCGCGCACATCGCGTGAAACGGCTGTGCGCAGCGGATAGCGCGGCACACAGCCAATGCTTCCGGGCGCCATGCGTGCGTCGATATCGGCATAGCGAATGGGCCCGATACGTTCGGACGTTTCGTACAAGAGGCGGGCCCGAATACTTTGCACCCCTGAATGGGCGCATGCGCAATGCGGTGAAGGATTGGCGCCATCGACGGCATGCGATGGCGCCAATCCTTCACGCAGCCGACAGACGCTACGGCTGCAACTTCATCCTGAAACCCACGACGCCCGGCTCCTCCGTCGTCGACACCTCAAAACCGCACGACTTCGCGAGCGAGATCATCGCCGAGTTCTCGCGCAGCGCCTCGCCGATCATCCAGGCGGTCCCGCGCGAGCGTGCGTAGTCGATGATGCGGCTCATCAGCAGCCGGCCGAGCCCCTTGCCCTTCTGATCGGGCCGCACCGCGATCGCGAACTCCGCCGTCTCGTTGTCGGGATCGGCGACCGCGCGCACGACCGCCAGCGTATGGTCGCGCCCCGACGCATCGGTGTACGACACGATGAGGGCCATCTCACGGTCGTAGTCGATCTGCGTCATGCGCGCTACCTGCGAATGATCGAAGCTGCGCACCGCGCCGAAGAAACGCATCCGCAGATCGTCCGGCGTCATTGCACCGAGCAGCTCGTTGTGCGCGACCTCGTCTTCCGGACGGATCGGACGGATCGTCACCGTCTCGCCGCGCCACTCCAGTGTCTGTTCGAGGTGGCGCGGATACGGCATGATCGCAAGCCGGCTGCGCCCCGCGGCCAGCGTGATGCGCGGCGCGATCACCTGCGCACGGTCGGACAACACGCGCAGCGTGACGGACATCGCGACGACTTCACGCACGTCGCAGACGACCTGCGACAGCGCCGTCAACGCGTCGAGCGTCGGCTCGACGGGCGTGCTGCGCGCATACGGCGAGCGCTCCATCACCGCGCGGGCGAGCACGGTGTTCAGCGGCGGCAGGCCGTAGACGACGAATGGCGCCGACACGCCATCCGCAGGCGGCACGGCATAGCGAAACACCGGACCGAAGTTCGAATCGTCGTACATGTCGACGTTGACATCGACAATTTTCGCGCCGGCCTGCTCGCCCGCCTGCTCGCCTTGCAGGCCGAAATGGGACAGCCAGTGCAGCGCGGCCTCGCCGGCCAGTTCATGCTGGCCGGCTTCGACCATCCGGCGCGCGTCGGCCTGTGCGGATGCGACGCACTCGGCCGGCTGCAGTGGCGTACCCTCGGGCGTCTGCATCAGCAGTTGCCGCCCGAGGTTGTAGTCGACGAGACGCGCATACGCGCGCGCGAGCCGCTGCGGTGTCGTGTGTACGGGAATGCCGTTCGCGTGCAGCGCATCGCGCGTCGCCGCATCGACCGCGCCGAAAAAACACGCGAGGATGCCGCGATGCGCATACTGCCGCGATTCGATCAGCGTGCGCGCAACCGCATCGGCCGGCGCGCTGTGGGACGTCGAATGGACGACGAACAGCGTGCCCGTTTGCGGGAACGGCGCGAGCGCCTTGATCGCCGCGGCGAAGTGCTCGGGGCGCGCGTCGTCGCCCAGCGTCAGCGGATTGCCGGGCGCAGCCAGATGCGGCAGCGCGGCCGACACGGCCGAGGTTGCCGCAGGCGACCAGTCGACCAGCACGTCGCGCACCTCGGCGACCGCATCGACCGCGAGTTTCGCGACGCCCGCATCGCTCGTCACGAGCGTCGCCGCGCCGCGCGCCGTGACGCGGCCAACGCCGAGCGTCTCGATCTCGTCGAGCAGATCGTCGAGCGCATCGACGCGTACCATGCCCGCGCGCTGGAACGCCGCCGTATAAAGCGCGTCGCCGGGATCGGCGCGCCCGGTGCGCAACGCGAGCACCGGCTTGTTGCGTGCGGCCGCGCGTGCGGCCGACATGAACTTGCGCGCGGCACGCACGGTATCGAGTTCGAGCAGGATCGCGCGCGTGCCGGGATCGCTCGCAAGATAATCGAGCACGTCGCCCGCATCGACGTCGGACTCGCCGCCGAGCGCGACGACATGCGAAAAGCCGAGGCCCCGCGCATCGGCCCAGCCGAGCACCGCGTTCGTCAGCGCATTCGATTGCGACACCCACGCGACGCCGCCCGAGCGCGCCGTATAGGCCGGGGCGCCGAAATGCGCATGCCGCGCGGGCGACAGCACGCCGAGGCTGCCGGGCCCGACGATACGGAGCACGAACGGCTTCGCCGCCTTCAGCGTGCGATCGAGCGCGGTGCGATCGGCATCCGTGCGCGCCTCGCCGACGATCACCGCGACGCGCGTGCCGAGTTCGCCGAGCTTGCGCACGATGCCGGCCCAGGTCGCGGGCGGCGTGCAGATCACGGCAACCGACGGCGGTGCGGGCAGCCGGTCGACGTCGGAGACGACCGCATGCCCGTCGAGCTCGCGATATTTCGGATTGACGGGCCACACGGGCCCGTCGAACGCACCGTCGAGCACGCGCGACCACACCATCGCGCCGATACTGCCCGCGCGCGACGACGCGCCGACGACTGCAACGGACTTGGGCTGGAACAACGCATCGAGATGGCGAACGGTCACATCGGCTCCCTGCGGTAACGAAAGACGACCCGAGCGGCATACGGCACGGACAGGCCGCGCGCCGCTCGACGCGAACCCCAAGCATAGGCGAAGCGCACGCGGCTGCCTATATGCCGAACGGCCGACTACCCGACGAACGTCAACGCTCGCACCATGGGCCTGCAACACAAGCGCGGCGCGACATCGCCGCATGCCGCAAGCAACACGGCGCGACGCTGCCGCTTCCTCAAAGGTGAGGATTTACAGGAGCCATGGTGAGCATCTTCGGGAATTGCACGGCACAACGCGCAAACACGCGAAAGGTGATGGAAATCCGCGGCATGCGTGCACCGCGAAAATGGCGATCGCCAATGCGCATGCACTGCGCAATTGCACGGTTGTTTACCGGAATTCGCCGCGATAGGCAGCCGAATCGCGGCGAATTCGCAAAACGGGATCCGTTAATCGCGCGGCATTGCACCTCCATTCGTCGGCGGGCATCGCCCGGCGACGGCACCAAAACAAAACGGTGCGACGGCCGCCTGGCCGTTCGCACCGTCAGTCGGCGCACGACAGGTGAGGTTTTTCGGGAGTCAGTCCTTGATCACGAAACGTGCGCGATTCTTGCCGAGCCACGCCGGCGCGCGCCCGCGGCCACTCCAGGTTTCGCCCGTCTTCGGATTCAGGTATTTCGGCAGCAACGTGCGCTTCGGCTTCGGCTTCGAAGTAGCGGCGGCGGACCCTGCCGGACGAAAACCGAGCTCTTCCGGCGTAATGTCGTATTCGTCGATTTTCGCGCGGATATCGGCAATCGCGTCGGCAATCGCCTTTTCGCGTTCCTTGTCGATCTTTTGCTGAAGCCGTTCGAGCTGCGCAGTCAGTTGCCTGTAGGTCGCCATATGGATGGGACTCCATGAGTGTTATTCGTAAAAAATAGACGACTCCAAGCAAACAGAAAAGCGCTTCTCCCGATCGCGGTCTCCTCGGCCGGTCATTTCGAGATCAATAGCCGCTTTTCTTCTTGCATGCGAAGAGAAGATTTCGCACGGCGTCATCAGTCGATTGCTGGATCACTTCGAAATCCCCGTTGCACATGGCCCGGGCATTGTCCGTGCAATTGCTCCAGCCGCTGCCGGTGCATTGCACCTGCGTGGTCGGACGCCCGTCCGAAGTGAACAGCGGCGCACTGCCACCGCACCCGCCGAGCCCTGCAACCAGAGCCAACAATCCGGCCACCCGAGGCCACCGACAGACCGACGCAAGCATGTGTTTCATTATTCTTCCCGTCAACCATTTTTTGAATGTCGCGAGTATGCCATGCGCGGCCCTTCGGTCGTCAGTTCGGCGTGCGGCCCGGTTGCCCGCGCGCCTTGTACGGCAAGCTCCGGCGCGGATCGTCGGTGATGCGAACGAAAACCTGCTCGACGTCCGGAAGCGCCTCGAGTTCGCGTTGCAGCGCCTGGCGATCGAACGCCGTATTCGCGCATCCTTCGACATAGATGAAACGCCGCTGCACGGTGATCCACAGGCTCGTACCGTGCAGGCGATCGGAGCCCGAGAAGTGCGCTTTTGCGGCATCGGCGATCGGCGCGTCATACATATACGAATTCGGTTTCGTGCAGCGGTGCGCGAGCCAGCAGGTGGTGCCGCGTTCGGCGCGGTAATGCGCATCGTCCGACATCTCGGCGCGGGTCATCCACGGGCCGAGCGGCAACGGGCATTCGGCCAGGTCCTGCGACAGCGCAACGAACGGATCGTTGTACCAGTTGCGCCGCGCCTCGGGCGCGTCCGCGTCGCCGGACTGCGCGAGCGCGGAGGTCGCCAGCAACAGGGTCAGCCAACCTGCGATACCGATTCGCTTCATCGTGATCTCCTGTTCGATGCTTCAACTCGGGCCGCATCGGCGCCGCCGATCGGCCTACCGTTCGATGCCCAGCGCCACCAGCTTCTTGTACAGCGTCGCGCGGCCGATCCCGATACGCGCGGCGGCTTCCACGACCTTGCCGCCACAGGCCGCCAGCGCGTCGATCAGGAACTGGCGCTCCCACGCCGCCAATGCATCGGCATACGAAGCGACCGGCGCACCGGATGCACCGGACGCGCCCCGCTCGACCGGCGCTGCGGCAACCCGCTGCGCCGGCGATGCGCCGTCCGTCGAAATGCGCACCGGCCCGAGGAACGGCGCGAGCGCCCGCGCATCGATCACCGAACGGTCCGACAGCATCAGCGCACGTTCGAGCGTATTGCGCAACTCGCGCACGTTGCCCGGCCACGGGTACGCGCACAGCATCCGCAGCGCATCGTCGGTCAGCTCGCAATGCGCGGCGCGCCCGTGCTGCGCGGCCAGTTCCTCGAGCGTCGCATAGACGAGCGCCGCGATGTCGGACGCCCGCTCGCGCAGCGGCGGCGCGTGGATCGTCAGCACGTTGAGCCGGTAATAAAGATCGGCGCGAAAACGCCCGGCCTCCACGAGCGCCGGCAGGTCGGCCGACGTCGCGGCGATGATCCGGACGTCCGCGCGCACGATCCGGTTCGAGCCGACCGGCTCGAACTCCTTGTCCTGCAGCACGCGCAGCAGCTTGCCCTGCAACGGCAGCGGCATGTCGCCGATCTCGTCGAGAAACAGCGTGCCGCGATCGGCCAGCTCGAACTTGCCGACACGCCCCTTGCGATCGGCGCCCGTGTACGCGCCGGGCGCCGCACCGAAGAATTCGGTTTCGAGCAGCGTGTCGGGAATCGCGGCGACGTTGACGGTCACGAGCGGCTGGAGCGCACGCGCCGAAGCCGCGTGGATCGCGTGCGCGAGCAGCTCCTTGCCGGTGCCAGTCTCGCCGAGCAGCAGCACCGGCGAATCGACCTGCGCGGCCCGCCGCGCCTGGCGCTTGGTTTCGAGGCTCGCCGCACTCGTGCCGACGAAGCTCGCGAACGTGTATTTCGCGCGGCGCGCCTGCGCGAGCGAACGCTGCGTCGCGATCAGTTGCTGCTGAAGCTGCACGTAGCGGGAAAAGATCGGCGTGAGCGTCTTCAACTGGTCGAACAGCGCGAAGCCGATCGCGCCGACCGTCTCGCCGGCCTCGTTCTTCAGCGGCAGGCGCGTGACGACGAGCGGCTCGCGGCCCGTCTCCATGATGTCGAGCAGGATCGGCTGCCCGGTCGACACGACCTCGCGCATCAGGCTGTTCGGGATCACGGCCTCGCAGTCGAGGCCGACGGCCTGCTGCGGATCGGCGAAACCGAAGCGCGCCGCGTAACGCTCGTTCATCCACACGACGCGCGCGTCGCGATCGACGACCACCGTGCCCGCGCTCGAATCCTCGAAGGTCCGGAACAGCGACTCGGCGGCGCGCCGCAGCACGTCGCCGTAGTTGACGGGCAGGCGCGCCCAGTCATTCATCATCGTGTCTTCGTCTCCATGTATTTTCGACCGGATGTCTCCAGAGCGAGACGGATTATCTCACTCTGGAGACATGCCATAACGCGTTGTCCGGGAAAGCCCTGCCCGGTTTCACGGGCTGGCCGGATGGCCATATCGTCTCCGAATCGAGACGTTTTCTGTAGAATCGTCAGACATGGACCGGCGCGGCCCCGCCGGTCTCCGGCGGACCCATGTCCGGCGGCGCAATCCGGCCGATGGCACGAAACCTGCACGAACCTGAGCCGGTCCGCGGCGCGTCGCGCGATCGAACAACAACCAAAGCCATTAGGAGACTCCCCTTGTCTTTCGTGATCGTCCTCGCCGCGCTGGCGTTCCTGATGTACGCCGCGTATCGCGGCTACAGCGTGATCCTGTTCGCGCCGATCGCCGCGCTCGGCGCGGTGCTCCTGACCGAACCCGCCGCCGTCGCACCGGTCTTCTCCGGCATCTTCATGGAGAAGATGGTCGGCTTCGTCAAACTGTATTTCCCGGTATTCATGCTCGGCGCGGTGTTCGGCAAGGTGATCGAACTGTCCGGGTTCTCCGAATCGATCGTCCATGCGGCGATCCGCTACATCGGCCGCTCGCGCGCGAATGCGGTGATCGTCGCGGTGTGCGCGCTGCTCACCTATGGCGGCGTGTCGCTGTTCGTCGTGGTGTTCGCGGTCTATCCGTTCGCGGCCGAACTCTATCGCCAGAGCAACATTCCGAAGCGGCTGATGCCCGGCGCGATCGCGCTCGGCGCGTTCTCGTTCACGATGGATTCGCTGCCCGGCACGCCGCAGATCCAGAACATCATCCCGACCACGTTCTTCAAGACGACCGCGTGGGCCGCACCGGCGCTCGGCACGATCGGCTCGCTGTTCATCGTCGTCGTCGGCCTCTCCTATCTGGAATGGCGCCGCCGCTCGGCGATGGCGAAGGGCGAAGGCTACGGCACGTCGCTCGTCAACGAGCCGGAGCGCGTCGAGGCGACGTCGCTGCCGCACCCGGCGCTCGCGATCCTGCCGCTGATCCTCGTCGGCGTGTCGAACTTCCTGTTCACGAAGCTGATCCCGCAGTGGTACGGCGCCGCGTCGTACACGGTCGCGCCGGACGTGCTGCCGGGCGTGCACACGCCGGTGACGACGTCGATCAAGACCGTCGTCGCGATCTGGTCGGTCGAGGCGGCGCTGCTGCTCGGCATCGTGCTGGTCGTGCTGACCGCGTTCAGCCGTGTCAGCGACCGCTTCGCGGCCGGCTCGAAAGCCGCCGTCGGCGGCGCACTGCTCGCCGCGATGAACACCGCGTCGGAATACGGCTTCGGCGGCGTGATCGCCGCACTGCCGGGCTTCCTGGTCGTCGGCGATGCGCTGAAGAGCATCCCGAACCCGCTCGTCAACGCGGCCGTGTCGGTCAGCTCGCTCGCCGGCATCACGGGCTCGGCGTCGGGCGGCATGAGCATCGCGCTCGCCGCGATGTCGGACCTGTTCATCAAGGGCGCGCAGGCAGCCAACATTCCGATGGACGTGCTGCACCGGGTCGTCGCGATGGCGAGCGGCGGCATGGACACGCTGCCGCACAACGGCGCGGTCATCACGCTGCTCGCGGTCACGGGCCTCACGCACCGCGAGTCGTATCGCGACATCTTCGCGGTCACCGTCATCAAGACGCTCGCGGTGTTCTTCGTGATCGCCGTGTTCTACATGACGGGGCTCGTGTAAGCGCCTGCATGAGGCGGCGTTTCGTACGCCGTCTCCCGGCCTGCCGCATCGACGTGCAGGCCTCTTCAAACCTCACCTGCCTGTCACGATCGGACCGCATGCGAACCGGAATGGATTCCGGAATTCACATCCGGTCCGATTTCAATTCCCCGCACGCCGGAACCGGTCGGCTCGCATGGCGGCTCGCCCGTCACTCTCGTCAAGCCGCCATCCGGCATCGCCCGCCACCGCCCGCCCATTGTTACCCGCAGCAAAATACTGCGTTGGGCGCGATCGCATTTTTCGCGCGCCCGCCCCGGCCTACACTGGCTTCAACGTCACCCGGCGCTTCGACGAACGAAGCGCGGCGAATCACCGAAATCCTGGAGGTCCCGATCATGAAGCGCCTGCTCCAAGCCGTTGCCATTGCCCTGGCCGTATCGGCCCCGCTCGCCGCGCAAGCGCAGTCGAACCAGCCGCTGACGCGCGCGCAGGTCCACGCCGAAGTGAAGGCGCTCAAGCAGGCCGGCTTCCAGTCGAGCGACTGGTTCTATCCGGCCAGCATCGTTTCCGCCGAAGCGAAGATTGCCCGTCAGCACGACGCCGGATACGGCAGCGATCGCGGCGCGTCGTCGGAGTCGGGCCGGTAATCTCTCGTCCGGCCCGCTCGACGATGTGTGCGTGCGTGGTTACGCCTTCACGGGCTGGATCAGCTTCGCGCACGCCGCTGCCTGCGGATCGCCCGCGGGCAGCTTCCCGCATACGCCGTCGAACTGCTTCACGACCGACCGGACCGACGCATCGTGCGCGCCGCCGCTGCGCCAGCGGTTCAATTGCGTGACGACCTTCGTCAGCGCGCGCAGGTTCGCGCCGTAGAACGCATCCCGCGTCTTGTCGGCCTGCGCGAGCACGCTCGCGGCAATCCCTTCGATGCGCGCCGAATCGGCCGGCGCCAGTTCGACCGCATTCGCAAAATAGGTCGCGCCCCAGCGCAGCTTCGTCGCCGGCCCGCTCGCCGAGTCGTACGCCTTGCTGTACCAGTCGAGCGCCGCGGCCTTGTCGCCGCGCGCCTTCGCATTCGCGGCCAGCCCCGACATGAAGTAGTACGGCGTCGACGAACGCGGCAGCTCGGCCTTCAGCAATGCATCCGACTCGTCGTACAGCCCCGCGTCGGTCAGCGTGTCCGCGCCTTCGCTGACGAGCGCCTGCCGTTCATACGCATTCGCGGCGCCCTGCACCGACGCGGCGATCTGCTTGCGCGCGGTATCGGCCAGCGCCGGCGCAGCGAGCGGCGCGCCCTTGCGCGCGTCGCCGCGCGCAAGCAGCACGCGGCCGTGCAGCGCCATCAGCCGGTCGATCGACGACAGCGTAGTGTCGGTCGACAGGCGCGCGAGCGCCGTGTCGTACGCGCCGCGCAATTTCGCGCGCTGCGCGTCGTCGCCGCCGAGATACGCGACCACGCGCGCGGGTGCCGCGACCAGCACGTCGGAATCGGCCCGCGCCAGCGCGGGATCGTGCAGCACCGCGCGCAGCGAATCGGCGAGCGCCGCCTTGTCGAGCGCGCCGGCCTGCGCCGGATCGTCCGACGCGGCGACCACCGCCGACTTCAGCGCGAAGCGCGCCGATTCGGCTTTCGCGCCGGCTGCCCGCGCGCGTTGCGCGAGCGACTGCAGCGTCTCGGCGACACGATCGGCCGGCACCGACAGCGCGCCGTCGGTATCCCACGAATAGTCGGCCAGCAGGCGCCATTCGTCCGGCGTCAGCGATGCGCCGTTCTTCAGCGCCGTCGCGAGCGTCTGCCGCACCGGATGCGCGGCCGTCATCCCGAGCGACAGCGCCTGCATGTAGCGGTCGAGATCGGCCTCGCCCGGCAGCCGCGTCACTTCGGTGCCGTCGGGGCGGAACAGGATCATCGTCGGATAACCGTGCACCTTGAAACGCTCGCCGAGCTTCTGCGCGCTTTCGGTATCGCCGTCGAGATAGACGGGCACGAAAAACGACGAGCGGGTCTTGAATGCCTGCTGGCTGAAGATCGTCGACTTCACCTGGTTGCACGACGGGCACCACACCGCACCCCAGTAGAGCAGCAGCGGCTTGCCGGTGCGCTTTGCGAGCGCGAATGCGGCATCGACATCGCCGTGCTGCCACGCGATGCCGGGCGGCAGATGCGCGCCTTCGGGCGACGCGCTCGCCACCGCTGCGCCCGAAGGCGCGGCAGCGGCAAACGCCGCACCCGCGGCGGCGAACAGGCAGGCGGCAGTCAGATTCCGGAGAGCGGTTTTCATCGAGGCAGGTTCCGTTGAAAGAGACGGTTGCAGGAAGATGTGTCGCGCGAAACGATGACCATGAAGCGATGTTCATGAAACGATGAAGCGCACCGACGTGCGGCGAGACGCATGCCGGAATGTGGCGGTGCGTCGACGCGGAAAAGCGGATGCCGGCCGAAGCGACCGGCAAATCGATCAACGATACGACCGGCGCAGCCAGCGGAAAACGAACGAATTCTCGAATGAATATGACGCGCGGCACCGTGGCCGCGCGTTCCGTCACGCCCGCACCGATCGCCCGTTCACTCCCGGCCCTTGATCCGCGCCATGTGATACACGGCCTCATGCACGCCATCGCGCAACGCATAGCCCGGCGATTCGCCTTCGATCCGGAAACCGTGCTTCTCGTAGAGCGCGATCGCTGCGCGGTTGTCGGTGAACACGGTCAACTCGAGGCGCGTGATGTTCAGCCAGTTTTCCGCGAGATCGATCGCGGCCGCGAGCAGCCGGCGGCCGACACCGCGCCCGTGACGGGCCGCATCGACCATCATGCCGAGCCCCGCCGCATGGCGCCGGCGCGGATTCGCCTCGAAATGCAGGCCGAGATGGCCGACCACCGTGCCGTCGATTTCGGCGACGAGGCTCACGCCGTGCTCGCGCGCGTTTTCGAGCCGCTTCTGCCATTTCTCGAGCGACGGAAACGGATACTGCAGCGTATTCATGTACACCGCGGGATGGGCGGCGATCTGCCGGATCGCGTCGACGTCGTGCGTCTCGCTGTGCCGGATCTTGATGTCGGTCATGGGTGGGCCGGTCCGAAAAATCGCGCCTGCGGCGCGGACTGCGCACATGCGCAGCAACGTTTCGAGCTTAGCCGATTTCACGCATTTGAAACATGGGTGTCGCGGCGTCGCGCGATGCCGTTGCATCCGCAACGACACACGATCACGCTGCCGGCCGCGATTCGGAAAAATCCGACCGATTCCGCATGCGGCGATCGGTAATTCCTTACCCTCTTCCGTCACACATCGCGCCCGAACGAATCGTTGCGCACACAACGTCACGCGCGCGACATGCGATGTCATTTCTTCATCACGTCGACGTCATGTCGGCTCCCTAGACTGGGCGCCGCCCAGCCCGGCATATGCCGGGCCCATGTGTGCCGACGTCCTGGCCCGCGCATCACGAGCGCGCGGCGCGCAGGACCGCGACGACTGCCGATGCATCCGCGCGACACCGCTCGACGCCACGCGTCGCGCGATGCGCGCAGCTTCGCCACGCGCGGCCGACGCACTCGAACGCACACGCATCGCGAATCGTCCCAGGGGGGACGACGCACGGGCGCCGCCAGACGAAGTCACGAACGCTCCCACCATCACAGGATCCGAACGCCATGACGTCACGCCGCAAATTCCTTCAGCAGACCGCGACTTCCGGCCTCGCCGCCGCCGCGCTGTCTGCGTTCCCGCCGAGCATCCGCCGCGCGCTCGCCATTCCCGCGTTTCACGAAACGGGGACCATCAAGGACGTCAAGCACGTCGTGCTGCTGATGATGGAGAACCGCGCATTCGACAGCTACTTCGGCACGTTCAAGGGCGTGCGCGGCTACGGCGACCGCTTCGCGGTGCCGTCGCCGAACGGCCGCGACGTGTTCTACCAGACGTACACGAAGGCGACGCCCGCCGCTACCTGCACGCCGTATCACCTCGACGCGAGCCAGGGCAACGCACAGCGCGCGGGCGGCACGCCGCACACGTGGGCCGATGCGCAGGCCGCATGGGATCACGGCCGGATGAACCGCTGGCCCGATGCGAAGACGCCGCTGTCGATGGGCTATTACGACGCGGCGGAAGTGCCGTTCCAGCGCGCGCTCGCCGACGCGTTCACGCTGTGCGACCACTACCACTGCGGGATGCACACCGGCACGATCGCGAACCGCCTGTTCTACTGGAGCGGCACCAACGGCCCGAACGGCATCAGCCCGGCCGACGGCAGCCGTGTGAAGATCGCCGCGCTGAACAACCAGTTCAACGGCGGCAACGACATCGGCCCGTCGAGCCAGGGCTGGACCTGGACGACCTATGCCGACCGGCTGCAGCAGGCCGGCGTGAACTGGAAGGTCTACCAGAGCCTGATCGACAACTTCGGCTGCAACGAGATGATGAGCTTCCGCCACTGGCGCGCGGCGATCGAGCAGATGCCGGCCGCGCGCCGGCCCGCGTACGTCGCGTCGACGGACATCACGCAGCCCGTGACGGCGGCCGGCGCGTTCTACGATCCGACGATCGACGATCCGCTGAGCCCGCTCGCGAAGGGCTTCGGCAACACGATGCCGTACGGCTTTCTCGAAACGTTCCGCGACGACATCCGCAACGGCAAGCTGCCGGAAGTGTCGTGGATCATCCCGCCGTCCGCGTACAGCGAACACCCGGGACCGTCGAGCCCTGCACAGGGCGGCTGGTACGTGCAGGCCGTGCTCGATGCGCTGACGGCGAACCCGGAGGTGTGGAGCAAGACGGTGCTGCTGGTCAACTTCGACGAAAACGACGGCTTCTTCGACCACATGCCGTCGCCGGCCGTGCCGTCGCGCAACGCCAACGGCACGCTCGCGGGCGGCCATACGCTGCGGGACGCCGACGTCGCCGTCGAATACCACGACTTCACGCCGGCCACGTCGAGCCAGCCGGCGGCGGACGGCCGCCCGTACGGCCCGGGCCCGCGCGTGCCGATGTGGGTCGTGTCGCCGTGGAGCCGCGGCGGCTGGGTCAACTCGCAGGTGTTCGACCATACGTCGACGCTGCTCTTCCTCGAAAAGCGCTTCGGCGTCGCGGAGCCGCAGATCAGCGCGTATCGCCGCGCGGTGTGCGGCGACCTGACGAGCGCGTTCAACTTCCGCTCGCCCAACAACGAACCGCTGCCGACGCTCGCGGGCCATACGACGAAAAACCAGGTCGACGCACTGAGCGCCGCGCAGCAGGCCGCGCCGAAGATCGTGCCGCCGGCCGCGCCGTCGCTGCCCGCACAGGCCACCGGCGTGCGCCCGTCGCGCGCGCTGCCGTACGAGCTGCACGCGAGCGCGCGCACCGATGCCGGCACCGGCACGGTCACGCTGAAGTTCGCGAACACGGGCCGCGCCGCCGCCGTGTTTCACGTCTATGACAAGCTGCACCTCGAGCGCCTGCCGCGGCGCTACGTCGTCGAGCCGGGCAAGACGCTGCACGGCGATTGGGCCGCGCGCGCCGACAATGGCGGCAAATATGACCTGTGGGTGCTCGGCCCGAACGGCTATCACCGCGGCTTCACCGGCGACCTGAGCCGCCTGGCCGGCGCCCACGCACCTCGTCCGGAAGTTCGCGTCGGTTATGCGGGCGCGAGCGGCAACCTCCACCTGCGGCTGCGCAACGACGGCGGCGGCACGGTGCGCTTCACGGTGAAGTCGAACCAGGTCTACGGGCCGCTGCCCGGCCGCGGCGCGAACGACGATCGCGGTCATGGCCACGGTAACGAGGACGGCAACAACCAGGGCCACTATTACGGCAATGGCAACGGCACGGGCACCACGTGGACCGTCACGGTGCGCGCCGGCGACCAGTCCGAACTGCACTGGAAGCTCGACTCGACCGGCCACTGGTACGACTTCATCGTCACCGCCGACAGCGACGCGAGCTTTTCGCGCCGCGTGGCCGGCCGCGTCGAAACGGGCCGCCACTCGGTCAGCGACCCGGCGATGGGGCTGGCCGACCGCTTCTGACGCCGCCAAGCCGCCGCGGCGACGCGCGTTGCACCGCGTGTCGCCGCCCGTGCCGGCGCAGCCGCGAACACCGGTCAGGCGCCGGCCGCGGCCGCGCCCGATCCGGCTGAAACGCCCGCCCGGCGCGGCTCAAACATCAGAGGGATCGGTGGTGCCCCCCTCATTTCGCCGCCGCGAAAATGCTCCGTGTTGCAGCCCGTTCGCGTTAAACTGCGACAAGGCTGTATTCAACAAACGCATCTTCGCCGTTACGGCACCCACGACACGAGGATAGGTTCGATGCGCACAACCGGCTCATCCGGGGCAATGACCCTGCTCACCGAACACGACGCGGCCGACGGCCGCCAACTGCGTTCGCTCCGGCTCGAAGCAACCGGCGACGGCAAGAGCGTGTTGCTGATCGAGATCGACGAACGCAAGCCCGGCATCCATCGCGAGGTCCGCTACGAGATCACGCCGGCCGAACTGATCGCGGCGATCCGCTCGCACGGCGCCGAGCTGCCCGGCGAAAACCACGGCGCCGCGTCGCTCGCCCGTACGTCCTCCTGATCTCTCACGGTGAGCCGCGCGCAACGCGCCGGCTCACCGCGCCCGCTGCCGCCGTCAGGCGCTTTGCGTCATTCCCGCCGCTGTCTTGAAAATGGCCGATAATCGGTCCATCTGCGTTTCCTGCCCACGCATCCTCTTTTCGGCCAGCCGTCATGCTCCTCCGTGACCTCGTCGCCCAGTACGGGCCGCTTCTCGTGTTCGCCAACGTGCTCGCGGCGGCCATCGGCCTGCCGGTGCCCGCGATGCCGACGCTCGTGTTGTTCGGCGCGATGTCCGCGATGCATCCGGCGATGATCGGCTCGCAGCTCGTGACGGTGGTCGCGCTGTCGGTGCTCGGCGCGCTGATCGGCGACACCGTCTGGTATGTCGCCGGGCGGCGTTACGGCGGCACGACGCTGAAGACGATCTGCCGGCTGTCGCTGTCGCGCGATTCCTGCGTGAGAAAGACCGAGCGCTTCTTCGGCCGCTACGGCGTGCGCGTGCTCGCCGTCGCGCGCTTCATTCCCGGGCTGTCGCTCGTGTCGGTGCCGATGGCCGGCGCGCTCGGCACGCGCTATCGCACGTTCGCCGGCTACGACGCGCTCGGCGCCGCGCTGTGGACGATCGTCGGACTCGTGGCCGGGCTGGTGTTCTACCGGCAGATCGACTGGCTGTTCGCCGGCGCAAGCCACCTCGGCCGCGCGGTGCTGCTGGTCATCGTCGCGCTGCTGGCGATCTATGCGGCCGTGCGCTGGATGCGCCGCCGCGCGCTGATCCGCCAGCTCGCGAACGCGCGGATCGGCGTCGACGAACTCGACCTGCTGCTGCGCGACGCCACCGCGCCGGTGGTGCTCGACGTGCGTTCGCCCGAGCACCGCAAGCTCGACCCGTTCACGATTCCCGGTGCGCAGTTCGCCGACGAGCGGCAGATCGGCGACATCGTCGCGCGCTATCCGCTCACGCAGAAGTTCGTCGTATTCTGCTCGTGCCCGAACGAAGTGACGGCCGCGCTGATGGCGAAACGCCTGCTCGACGCAGGCTTCACCGATGCGCTCGCGCTGCGCGGCGGCCTCGACGCATGGCGCGATACGGGCCGCCAGCTCACGTCGCTCGCGAAAGAGATGCCCGCCGCGAACGACCCGGTCGCGGGGTTGCACAAGCCGGCCTGATCGCTCTGCTCGCAGGCCGGCCGCGCGATGCGGGGGGCCTGCGCCCCCCTTCGATCAGAACGCGTGCAGCGGCAGGTTCACGACCAGACGGTACTCCTTGTTCGTCGCGTCGGAGTAGTGAGTCGAACCGGTGTGCCACATCGCGATGAACGTGACCTTCGTGTCCTTCAGCTTGCCGCTCTGGAACGTGTACGACGGGATGAAGCCGAACTCGTGGTGACGGCCCTGCACCGGCGCGCCGTTGCTCCAGTAGATGCTCGACTTGCTCGGGTCGTTCGCCGCGCCCGCGCTGCCGTCCGCACCCCAGCCCGTCACGCCCCAGACCATCGCCTTGAAGCCCGGCAGGCCCGCTTCCTTGCCGTAGAACGTGTAACGCAGCTGCAGCGACTTTTCGTGCGGCGCGTTGTAGTCGACGTCCATCGAGTTGGTCAGGAAGATGCCGTTCGTTTCGTTCAGGTAATCGAAGAACTGGTCGCCGAGCACCTGCTGGAAGCCGAGCAGCAGCTCGTGCGGGCCGTGCTGCGCGGCCACCGACAGGCTGTATGCGTTGTTGTCGATCTTGCCCTGCAGCGCGTCGCCCGTATCGTGCGTCGAGTAGACGTTGCCGAAGCCCGTCCACTTGATCGTCTGCGGGCTGCCGATGCTGTGCTTCACCGACGCGTAGTACTGGTGCCACACGTTGTCGGCCTGGTTCGCGTACAGCGCGACTTCACCGTTCGGCGAGTAATCCCACGTGCCGCCGACATACGACAGGCGATTGATGCGCGTGCCGCCGTATTGCGTCGTCAGGTTGGTGAGCGTCGTGTGACCGCGCGCATTGGTCTTCGTGAAGCTGCCGGCCTCGAGCATCACGTTCTTGAATTCATTGCTGACGATCGTCGTGCCGAGGAACGTCGGCGGCAGCGCACGGTTGTCGTGCTGCTCCATGAACGGGTTGTCGACGGCCTGCAGACCGTACTTGACCACCGTGTTCGAGATGCGCGCCTTGATGTCGTAGATGCCCGGGTAGGCCCACGCGAGCTGGTTGCCGCCGCCGCCGCCCTTCGCGATGTGCACCATGCTGCCGGCGCCCTGGCCGCCGTCGAGCTTCAGTGCCGCATACAGCGACGCGTCGAAGCCGATACCGATCAGGCCCGTCGTATAACCCGACTCGAAGTTCGCCATCGCGCCCTGCACCCATGCGTGGCGATGCGGTCCGCCCTTGCTGTCGAGCACGTCCGAATAGTTGCGGAACAGGAAGTCGAGATGGCTGTCGGCAATGAAGCCCTTCGACTTCGACTGGGCCGACGGCTCGTCGGGCGGCGTGACGGCCTGCGTCGCTTCGGCGTTGATGACTGCGTTCGGGGTCGTTGCCTGCGCAACGGTCGTGCCCGTACCGGCAGCCGGCGCGGCCTGCGCGACCGTCAGCGGCGCGGGGGCCGCGTCGTCGGCGTGTGCGACGCCCGTCAGCGAGACGCCGGCGAGTGCCGGCAGTCCCCATGCAAGCAGCATCTTCGATGCCGTCCCGATCGTCTTCTGTTTCTTCATCGTGATTCTCGTCTTGTGTTGATATCGTCCACGCCGGTTGCGATCCGCTCCCGGCCCCCCGGCGTGCCCGGCTAAGGACGCGCCTGTACCCGCGACGCGAAGGTCGTTCGCGCCGCACCTGCCCCTGTTGACCAGCCTGGTTTTATTTGCCGAGTTACTTCAAGTCACGCCGCGCCCGCACGAATGCACGCGACACGCGCCGCCGACCCCTGCCGCACTTCCGGCAGCGGCACGTCCTGCGCGCACGCGTCGATCGCGACCGGGCAGCGCGTGCGGAACGCGCAGCCCGACGGCGGGTTGAGCGGCGAGGGCATCTCGCCCGCCAGCAGCATCGGACGGCGAGCGCGCTCGCGCGCCGGCTCCGGCGTCGGCGCCGCATCGAGCAGCGCCTTCGTGTACGGGTGCTGCGGCACGCCGTACACGTCATGCCGCGTGCCGAACTCCATCACGCGGCCGAGATACATCACGAGCACGCGCTGGCTGATCGCCTTGACCACCGCCAGATCGTGCGCGACAAACAGATAGGACAGCGACAGGTCGCGCTGCAGGTCGCGCAGCAGGTTCACGATCTGCGCCTGGATCGACACGTCGAGCGCCGACACGGGTTCGTCGCAGATCACGAGCTTCGGCTCGCTGATCAGCGCGCGTGCGATTCCGACGCGCTGGCACTGCCCGCCGGAGAATTCATGGGGATAACGCAGCAGGTGATGCGCATTCAGGCCGACGCGTTCGAGCATCGCGACCACGCGGCGGCGCACCTCGGTGCGGCCGAGGCCGGCGTGGTGCGTGACGAGCGGCTCGGCGACGACCTGCTCGATCGTCATGCGCGGATCGAGCGATGCGAGCGGATCCTGGAAGATCATCTGCACTTCGCGCCGCATCGCGGTGCCGCGCAGGTGATCGGGCGCGACGGCTTCGCCGCGCCATTTCACGGTGCCGGCCGTCATCGGCACGAGGCCGATCAGCGCGCGCGCGAGCGTCGACTTCCCGCAGCCCGACTCGCCGACGAGCCCGACCGTCTCGCCGCGCTTCACGTCGAACGACACGCCGTCGACCGCACGCAGCGTGCCCTTCGGCGACCACGGATAGCCGCCGAGCGGCACGCGGAAATGCACCTTCAGATCGTCGACGGACAGCAGCGTGTCGTCCGTCGCGCCCGCATTGCGGCGTTCGTTGACGCTCATCGCAGACCTCCCGCCAGATCGGCCACCGGGCGGTGGCACGCGCGCACCGCGCCCGCGGCGCCATAAGTTTCGAGCGCGGGCCGCGCGGCGCCGCAGCGTTCTTCCGCATACGTGCAGCGCTTCGCGAACGCGCAGCCGGCCGGCGCGGTGCCGGGCATCGGCGGATTGCCGGGAATCGCGACGAGCGGCGCATCGTGCGCGTCGGTCAGGCGCGGCAGCGCATTGAGCAGGCCGATCGTGTACGGATGCGACGGCGCCGCGAAGATCGAATCGGCCGGCGCGTATTCGACGGTGCGGCCGGCATACATGACCATCACGTCGTCCGCGAGGCCCGCGACCACGCCCATGTCGTGCGTGATCAGCACGATCGCGGTGCCGCGCTCGCGGTTCAGCTCGCGCAGCAGGTCGATGATCTGCGCCTGCACGGTCACGTCGAGCGCGGTGGTCGGCTCGTCGGCGATCAGGATTTCCGGCTCGGACAACAGCGCCATCGCGATCATTACGCGCTGGCGCATGCCGCCCGAGAACTCGTGCGGATACATGCGGATGCGCCGCGCCACATCGGGAATGCGCACCGATTCGAGCGCCTCGATCGCGCGCTTGGTCGCTTCCTTGCGCGACAGCTTGCGATGCAGTTGCAGCGTCTCGGTCATCTGCCGCTCGATCGTCAGGAACGGATTGAGCGACGTCATCGGGTCCTGGAAGATCATCGCGATCCGGTCGCCGCGCACCTTGTTCAGCGCGCGCGTATCCATCTCGAGCAGGTTGTCGCCGCGATAGCGCGCGGTGCCGGTCGTCGTGCCGTTGCCGGCCAGCAGGCCGAGCAGCGCCATCACGGTCTGGCTCTTGCCCGAGCCCGATTCGCCGACGATGCCGAGCGTCTTGCCGGCTTCGACCGAGAACGACACGCCGTTCACGGCGTCGATCGGCGGAGCGTCCTTGCGCGTGAAGCGCACGCCGAGGTTGTCGACTTCGAGTAGTGCGGTCATGCCAGCCTCCGCCGGGCCGCCCCGCACTTCGATGGAAGCGCCTGGAGGAGACGGAGGGGCTGCGCCCTCCCGAGCGAACGTAGTGAGCGTGGGGGTTGTTTCATCTCAGCGATCCTTCGGGTCGAGCGCGTCACGCAGGCCGTCGCCAACGAAGTTCACGCAGTAGAGCGTCACGCACAGCATGACGGCCGGGGCCAGCAGCAGCCACGGCATCGATTCCAGTTTCTGCGCGCCGTCCTGGATCAGCACGCCCCAGCTCGTCATCGGTTCCTGCACGCCGAGGCCGAGGAACGACAGCACCGATTCGGTCAGCACGATGTTCGGCACCGATACAGTTGCGTACACAACGACAACGCCGAGCAGATTCGGCACGACGTGGCGCAGCACGATCGACGTCGGCGTCACGCCGATCGCGCGCGCCGCATCGACGAATTCGCGGTTGCGCAGCGACAGCGTCTGGCCGCGCACGACACGCGCCATGTCGATCCACGAGAACGCACTGATGGTCAGCACGACCAGCATGAACGAGCGGCCGAACAGGGTCATCATCAGGATCGCGATCAGCAGGTACGGGATCGCGTACATCATGTCGACGATACGCATCATCACGGAGTCGACGCGGCCGCCCGCGAAGCCCGCGGTAGCGCCCCACGCGACGCCGAACAGGCCCGACACGAGCGTGCCGAGCACGCCGACCTCGATCGACACGCGGCCGCCGATCAGCGTGCGCACCAGCAGGTCGCGGCCGAGCTCGTCGGTGCCCAACCAGTGCTGATTCGCGAGCGTCGGCGGCAGGCTGATCGAGCCCCAGTCGCTCGCGGCGGGATCGGCCGCGAGCACCCACGGGCCGACGAAACACGCAAGCGTGATCAGCGCGAGCAGCACGAGGCTGAACACGGCCGCGCGGTTGTGAAGGAAGCGCGCCATCGCGAGCGCGAGCGGCGAGCGCGAACGCGGCGGCGAGTCGGTCTGCACGGGCAGGCCGACGACGGGTGTAGTCGGAGTCATCGCTGTGCCTCGCTCAATAACGGATGCGCGGATCGAGCCACGCGTACGCGAGATCGACCAGCAGGTTGAACAGCACGGCGCAGACGGTGGTCAGCACGACGAGGCCGAGCACGAGCGTGTAGTCGCGGTTGATCGCACCGTTCACGACGAGCTGCCCGAGCCCCGGCAGCGCGAACACCGATTCGGTGACGACGGCCGCCGTGATCGACGTGATGCAGACCGTGCCGAACAGCGACACGACCGGCATCAGCGCGGGCTTCAGCGCGTGGCGCAGCACGATCGTCGAGCCCGGCAGGCCCTTCGCGCGCGCGGTGCGGATGAAGTTGCTCGACAGCGTCTCGATCATCGAGCCGCGCATCACGCGCGCGAGCAGCGACACGTTGATGAAGGTCAGCAGCACGATCGGCAGCAGCCGGTACTGCCAGCCGCCGTCGCCCCAGCCGCCCGCCGGCAGCCAGCCGTTGCCGGCCGACGTCTTCAGCAGGATTGCGAAGATCCACACGAGCACGGGGCCGAGCACGAACGGCGGCACGACGTTGCCGAAGTTGCCGATCAGCATCACGAAGCGGTCGATCGCGCTGTCGCGGCGCACGGCCGCGACGGTGCCGAGCAGCACGCCGAACACGATCGAGACTGGGATCGACACGCCGCCCACGCCGAGGCTCACGGGCAGCGCCTTCTTCACGAGGTCGTTCACCGACCAGTCGACGTAGCGGAACGACGGACCGAGGTCGCCCTGCAGCAGCGAACCGAGATACATCAGGTACTGCTTCCACAGCGGCTGGTCGAGGTGGTACTTCGCGTTCAGGTTCGCAAGCGTCGCGGCGGAAAGCTGCTTCTCCGTATCGAACGGGCCGCCGGGCGTGAAATGCAGCAGCAGGTAGCAGACGGTGATGACCGCGAGGATCGTCGGCACCGCCCACAACGTGCGCCTCAAAGCGTAGGCCAGCATGATCGCTCCGCTCAGTGCTTGATCAGGTACATGTCCTGCGAAGCACGCATGTCGATCACGTTCTTCAGCGAATAGCCGCCCACATAGGGCTTCACGAGACGGTCGGCCGAGTACTGGAACAGCGGCACCATCGGCGTGTCGTTCAGCGCGAGGTCGTGTGCCTGCGTGAGCAGCGCGGCACGCGCCTTGTCGTCGAGCTTCTGGTTGCCTTCGTCGACGAGTGCGTCGGCCTGCTTGTTGCAGTAGCCGACGGTGTTCTGCGCACTGCCGCAGCGCAGCAGGTCGAAGAACGTCATCGCGTCGTTGTAGTCGGCGAACCAGCCGTCGCGCGCGATCTGCACCTTGCCGTCATGCCGCTCCTTCATCAGCACCTTGAACTCGACGTTCTCGAGCTTGGTATTGACGCCGAGCTTCGTGCGCCATTCCGACGCGGCGAACAGCGCGACCTTCTTGTGCAGGTCGTTGGTGTTGTAGGTCAGCGTGAACGACAGCGGCTTCGCATCCGAGTAGCCGGCCTGTTTCAGCAGGCTCTTCGCCGTGTCGACGCGCTTGGCCATCGGCCACGTCGCCCAGTCCGGCGTGAACGGCTGCACGCCCTTCGTGCCGTTCGGCATCAGCCCGTACATCGGCTTCTCGCCGGCCTGCGTGAGCTTCGAGGTCAGCACCTCGCGATCGAGCACCATCGACAGCGCCTGGCGCACGCGCTTGTCCTTCAGCGCCGGATTGTTGTTGTTCAGGTAGTAGTAGTACGTCGCGAGCTGCAGGCCCTGGCGCAGTTCGCCGCCGAACTGCTTGCTGACCTGCTGGAAGATCCCCGACGGAATCGAGTAGCTGTAGTCGATCTGGCCGGCCTGGTACATGCGCATCGCGGTCTCGTCGCTCTCGATCGGCAAGTACGTGACCTTGTTGATCACGACCTTCGGCGCATTCCAGTACTTCGCGTCCTTCGCGATCACGATGCGGTTGTTGGGCTGCCAGTCGACCAGCTGGAACGGGCCGTTGCTGACGATGTTCCCCGGGCGCGTCCACGCGTCGCCGAGCTTCGTCACCGTGTCCTTGTTCACCGGTGCGAGCGGCACCATCGCGGTCAGCTCCGGGAAAAACGCGACGGGCACGTCGGTCGTCACCTCGAGCGTGTACGGATCGACGGCGCGCACGCCGAGCGTCGACGGCGCGGCCTTGCCGGCGATGATGTCCTTCGAGTTCTTCACGAACTCGACGAGGATCGTGTATTTCGAGCCCGTCTTCGGATCGACGAGGCGCTGCCATGCATAGACGAAATCGGCGGCCGTCACCGGCTGGCCGTTGCTCCACTTCGCGTCGTGGCGAAGCTTGAAGATCCACGTCTGCGGCGTCTTGCGTTCCCACGACAGCGCGACGCCCGGCACGACCTGGCCGGCCGCATCGATGCGGGCGAGCCCTTCGAACAGGTCGAGGCCGATCGTGTTGCCGGTCCACGATTCGATGTGCGCGGGATCGAGCGACTCGACTTCGGCGGGCACCTGTCGCGTCAGGTCCTGCTGAGGAGCGAGCGCGACGTTCGACGGGACGTTAACGGCGTGGGCGACGGGCGTCGTCAGGGCGAGCGCGGCCAGCACGGCCGACATGGCATGCAAGGATTTCATCGTGGCAGTCTTGAGAAAGTGGGTTCGGTGAGCGTCGCGCGGCGAATGCCGCGGCTTACGCGTGAGACGCTGACGGGTGCAGCGATTGAGGAGGCCCGTGATTCCCGAATTTCATCTTAGTATTCCTTACGTTTCTTTCGACAGGCATCCCGTCTTGGAAACGAAGGAATACCTGTGCGTTAGAACAGCCTCGGTGTACCGACCCAGACCACCACCGACTCGATCTTCGCGGTGTTGACCCAACTGTGCGGGACCGTCGACTGATAGTGCGAACTGTCGCCGGCCTGCAGGACGAACGTCTTGCCTTCCAGCGTCAGAGACACTTCCCCTTCAATCACATACAGGAACTCCTCTCCTGCATGTGTCGTCACCTCCGACCGCTTCTGTCCCGGCGGCAACCTCACGAGGATCGCCTCGAGCTGTCGCCCCTCGGATACGTTCGTCAGCCTCGCGAACAGGTTCGCCGAATCGGCAAACCCGAAGAAGCGCAACTGCTCGCCTCGGCAGACCGAGCGTTCCTCGCTCGGCGTATCCACGAAGTACTGCACCGTCACACCGAGCGCGTGCGCGATACCGGCCAGCGACGTCAGTGACGGCGACGCGAGCCCGCGCTCGACTTGAGACAGAAACGGCTTCGAAATCCCCGCGGCAGTAGCGGTGTCGTCGAGCGTGCGCTTGAGTCGTTGGCGCAACGCGCGAATCTTGCTGCCCAGTACGGCGGCAGCGTCTGCTGACCGCGAGTTTTCAGTGGGGGGAACCATAGCAGGCCGAAAAGTAGTCGTCAAAAAATGTTTGATGGAAAATAACTAAGTTAGATCGATATAGCTTAGTCTTCGGGTTCGCACACGTCTTCGGTATTGAGCCCGGTGCACTAAACAGGACACGAAGCGAGCGAAACGACGCGCTATCTTGCCAGACTCGCCGGCTTCACAGGCAAGCTGCAAGCGGCTCTCCGGGAATCTTGGGAGGGCCGGCGGAGAGGTTTACAAATAGATGACGAGACGAATCTTCCTGAAAGCTGCTGCCACATCGGGAATTTCCCTAAGTGGCGCATACCTGACGCACCGGACCGGCAAACGTTACCATTCGCGCGCCGGTCGAGGTCCTTCCCCGCCCCACGAGGCGGAGTCCGACCCCGGCCCGGGCTAACCGCCCGACTGTTCCATCGCCTGCACAAGACCTACCCGGCCCATTGTGCATCGGCTCCAGTTCGACCCCAAGACGACGCGTGATCCGTGCCGTCCGTTTCAACAGAGATTGATGATGCATTCACCTGTTTCACAAACCCGATCGTTCACGACGGTCTTCCTCATCGAAATGTGGGAGCGCTTCGGCTACTACGGCATGGCCGCGCTCCTGGTCCTCTTCATGGTCGACCGGCTCGGTTTCACCGACAGCCATGCGAACCTGACCTGGGGTGCGTTCACCGCGCTCGTCTATGCGGCGCCGTCGATCGGCGGCTGGATCGGCGACAAGGTGCTCGGCGCCCGTCGCACGATGATCATCGGCGCGGCCGTGCTGTGCACCGGCTACCTGATGCTCGCGGTACCGAACGATCACCTGACGTACATGTATGCGTCGCTCGGCGTGATCGTGGTCGGCAACGGCCTGTTCAAGGCCAACGCGGCGAACCTCGTGCGCCGCATCTATGAAGGCGACGATGCGCGCATCGACAGCGCGTTCACGATCTACTACATGGCGGTCAACATCGGCTCGACGGTGTCGATGCTCGCGACGCCGTGGATCAAGGATCACTGGGGCTGGCACGCCGCGTTCGCGGTCTGCTGCGGCGGCATGCTGCTCGCGATCCTCAACTTCATGCTGATGCACCGCACGCTCGCGCACGTCGGCTCGCAGCCCGACGAACAGCCGATCCGCTGGAAGCGCCTCGGCGCGGTCGCGGCAGGCGGCGTCGCGCTCGCGCTGATCACGCTGTACGTGCTGCAGCACAAGCAGCTCGCGGTCGCCAGCGTGTGGACGGCGGCGTTCGCGATCCTCGCGATCTTCGCGTACATGATCGCGAAGTCGGAGCGCTCGGAGCGCGCGGGCCTGATCGCGGCGCTCGTGCTGATCGGCCAGGTGATCCTGTTCTTCATCTTCTACGTGCAGATGTCGACGTCGCTGACGCTGTTCGCGCTGCGCAACGTCGATCCGCGCTTCATCCTGTTCGGCACGACGATGTTCACGTGGAGCGCCGCGCAGTTCCAGGCGCTGAACCCGATCTGGATCATGCTGCTGAGCCCGGTGCTCGTGTGGGTCTACAACGCAGTCGCGAAGGGCGGCCGCGACCTGCCGGTCGCCGCGAAGTACGCGCTCGGCTTCGGCGCGGTCGCCGCGGGCTACCTGGTGTTCACGATCAGCGGCCGCTACGCGGTCGACGGCCGCGTGTCGTCGTGGTTCATGGTGTGGGGCTACGGCCTCTACTCGCTCGGCGAACTGCTGGTGAGCGGCCTCGGCCTCGCGATGATCGCCCGCTACGTGCCGGCGCGCATGAGCGGCTTCATGATGGGTGCGTATTTTGTCGCGACGGGCGTGTCGCAGTATCTCGGCAGCGTCGTCGCGAACTTCGCGCAGATGCCGTCGCACGAGCTGCCGGCCACCGAGTCGCTGCCGCTCTATCTTTCGCTGTTCGAGAAGCTCGGCTGGCTCGCCGCGATCGGCATGCTGCTCGCGCTGCTGCTGCTGCCGCTGATGAACCGCCTGTCGCGCCAGCATCAGCGCTGCGCGGAAGAGCGCCGCGAGGAAGCGCTGCAGGCGCAGGGCGTTGCCGCGGCCCAGTAAGTACTATCCCTTGGCGTGCGGCATGCACGCCACATTCCCCTGCCGGTTGCGCGATCGCGTCCTACACTGGTGAAAACGCATCCGATCCGTCGCGATGCGCACTGGCGGGAGAAGATCATGAAAAGCAAGACCACGCGGCTGCTGAGGATACTGTCGGACATCCGGCACGCTCAGCGCTGCACCGCGATACGCGCCGCCCGAGCCGCGGCCGAAGCCGACGCGGTACTCGCGGAGCGCGACGACCCGGCGCCGGACGAACGCGACGACGCCGAATCCGACGAAGCAACCGCCGTTCCCCGCTCCCGCATCGGCTCACCTCACTGACACCGCGCGGCACGTTCCGTGCCGCACGCGCCGCTCACGCGGCCGCGCCGCGCCATCGCGCGATCCACGTTCCCGAACCGGCCACGGCCATCATCAGCCCGAGTGCGCATGCGTCGGCCACGAGGCCCACGCCGACATGCCGCAGATCGGCGCCGTGCGCGACCGGGTGCAGCAGCGAATCGATGACGAGCGAGATCGCCGCGCCCGCGACGAAGCAGATCAGCCCGCGCTGGCCGACCGCGACGACGGGCCGCACGCCCTGCGCGATCCGCGCGATCCAGCCGTAGCGCACGCAATCGGCCATCAGCCACGCGACGGCCGCGAAGCTCACGACGCGCGGCAGCGCGAGATCGCGCTTGAACACGCCTTCGGGCAGCGGCAGCCCCGAGAACAGCTTGTAGCTCGCGCAACCGAGCACGACCGCGCACGCGACGCCGGTCGCCGCGGCGCCCCATCGCCCGAGCGCGATGCGCCGGTAGAACGGCTGGCAGCGCGCGAGCACGCCGGCGACGAACATCAGTTGCCATGCGAACGGGTTGAAGCTCCAGCGGAAGCCGTCGGTATCCAGCAGCTCGGGGCCGAGCCAGCCCGCCGCCAGCCACGACGCGACGCCGAGCGCGACCAGCAGCCACGGATGGCGGCGCGCGAACGGCACGAGCACCGGCGACGCGAGCGCGAACAACACGTACATCGGCAGCACCGACGCGAGATACGGCTGGCGCTGGAACGTCAGCAATTCGGCGAGGCCCGTGAGCGGCGACGCGAGCATCACGCTGACGTCGTCGAGCGCGAGGTTCGGCGCATCGATCCCGTAGTGATCGAGCACGGCCGACACGACGAGCATCAGCGTCGACGTCGCGAGAAACGCGCGGTAGATCTGCATCGCGCGGCGCACGAACCGGCGCTGCGCGGCACGCGCGCCGTGCCGTTCGGCGATCGCGCCGTACGCGCTCGCGGTCGCGAAGCCGCCGAGAAAGACGAACACCTCGGCCGCGTCGCACAGCGCGAACGCGTGCAGCGTCACGCGCGACAGCACGCTCGCGCCGATGTGATCGACGACGATCATCAACAGCACGAGCCCGCGGAAGAAATCGACTTCGATCAGGCGGCCGCCGCGCGACGGCCGGACCGCGGCGGAAGGCGGCATGCTCAACGACATGAGCGCACCTGCGCAACGGCGGCGCGACAGGCGCCGGGGAATGGATCGGGAAGGAGAAGGCGAGCGCGATCAGCGGCGATGCGCGTATGCCCGCATCGCGCCAACCCGGCCGGCCAGGCACGGACATGACCGTTCATTGGAAAGCTGCATACGAAGGGAAGTCGGTCAGGCCAGTCTAATGGCCGATCCGGGGAGACCCTAAGTAACAAAGTGCAACCGAATCTTCTGTTCGATTACAACGACGAGGCCGGCAAAATGAAGCGGGCAGCGCCGCCAGATTGACGCCAGCGCGACGCCAGTTTGCGGTCAGCATCGATGCATTCGACCGTGGTTCGATCGTCGATCGTCGAGCAGTGCGCGATGCGCGGCGCGTTCCATTCGGCCGCCGCACCGCGATCGAGATCGATGCTTATCCGCGCGCGGGCAAGCGCCGCATCAGCGTTGCGCTGTGCCACGCGGTCAGCGCGACGGCGACCCAGATCGGCCCGTACGTCGCGAGCTCCGCGACGCTCAGCGTCTCGCCGAGCAGCAGCAGCGACACCGCGACGAGCAGCACGGGCTCGACGTAGCCGAGAATCCCGAACAGCGCCATCGGCAGCATCCGGCTCGCCTTCAGGTAGCTCGCGAGCGCGAGCGTGCTGAGCACGCCGAGCCCCGGCAGCAGCGCGGCCCACAGCACCGGATGGCTCGCGACGCGCGTCGTGCTCGCCGCGACCATCGCGAACGCGACCGGGCACAACAGCACGATCTCGACCGCGAACGCGGCGAGCGAATCCGCGTTGATCCGGCGGCGCAGCACGAAATACGGCGGATAGCCGAGCGCGACGACGAGCGTCGGCCACGCGAACGCGCGCGTCGCCCACACTTCGTGCGCGACGCCGAGCGCGGCGCACGCGACGGCCGCCCATTGCAGCGGGTCGAGGCGTTCGCGATAGTAGAAGCGGCCGACGAGCACCATCGTCAGCGGCAGCAGGAAATAGCCGAGCGACACCTCGAGCATGCGGCCGTGCAGCGGGGCCCACAGGAACAGCCACAACTGCAGGCCGAGCAGCGCCGCGCTCGCGGGCAGCGCGATCAGCAAACGCCAGTCGCGCACGCTGCGCCGCGCGAGGTTGGCGAGCGCGGGCCAGCGGCCGCGCAACGCGATCAGCGCGAGCGCGCCCGGCGCGGTCCACAACACGCGCCACGCGAAGATGTCGAGCCCCGTGAGCGGCGCGAGCAGTTTCGCGTAAGCCGACATCAGCGCGAACAGCGTCGATGCCATCACCGACAGCAAGAGGCCGCGCCCGGCTTCCGGATACCCCGTCATGGTTGTTCTGTGCCTGTTACTGCTGCTGGAAACGGTCGAAGCGCCTTTCGGTCCGGCGTTCCTCGAACGTCACCTCGGTCACGCGCGCGGCCGGCGGCCCGTGGCGCAACCACGCGAGCATCCGGTCGATCTGCGCGCCGGGACCCTGGATCATCGCCTCGACGCTGCCGTCCTCGAGATTCGCGACCCAGCCGCGCAGCTTCAGCGCATGCGCCTCGCGCACCGTCGCATGACGGAAGCCGACGCCCTGCACGACGCCGCGCACCCGCACGTAGTAGGTCTCGATCCGTTCGTCCAGTTCATTGCGGCTCATCGCGTCGCCCTCCCGTTGCATTCAAGCCCGGCATTGTAGTCGCGTCGGCCGCTTCGCACACGCGTGCGGCGGCCCGGCCGCGCGCCGCCACCGCGCCGCCACGGAAGCACGGCCCGCCGGGGCGCCGGCGTTGCGTCGCCGCGCGCGCCGACCACGTACAATCTCGCCGACGCTCAACCGCCGCGCCGCTCGCGCGCGGCCCTGAAGGAAACGCATGACTGATACCTCCCGCGATCTCGTTCTCGTCACCGGCGCGTCCGGTTTCGTCGGCTCGGCCGTCGCGCGCATCGCGCAGCAGAAAGGCTTTGCGGTGCGCGTGCTCGTACGCCCGACCAGCCCGCGCACGAACGTCGCGGATCTCGACGCCGAGATCGTCACCGGCGACATGCGCGACGAGGCGTCGATGCGAGCCGCGCTGCGCGGCGTGCGCTACCTGCTGCACGTGGCGGCCGACTACCGGCTGTGGGCGCCCGATCCCGACGAGATCGAGCGCGCGAACCTCGAAGGCGCGGTCGCGACGATGCGCGCGGCACGCGCCGAAGGCGTCGAGCGGATCGTCTACACGAGCAGCGTCGCGACGCTGAAGGTCACGAGCGCGGGCGACCCGTCCGACGAAAACCGGCCGCTCACGCCCGAGCAGGCGATCGGCGTCTACAAGCGCAGCAAGGTGCTCGCGGAACGCGCGGTCGAGCGGATGATCGCCGACGAAGGGCTGCCGGCCGTGATCGTCAACCCGTCGACGCCGATCGGCCCGCGCGACGTGAAGCCGACGCCGACCGGCCGCATCATCGTCGAGGCCGCGCTCGGCAAGATTCCCGCGTTCGTCGACACGGGGCTGAACCTCGTGCACGTCGACGACGTCGCGCACGGCCACTTCCTCGCGCTCGAACGCGGCCGGATCGGCGAGCGCTACATCCTCGGCGGCGAGAACCTGCCGCTGCAGCAGATGCTGGCCGACATCGCGCAGATGACGGGCCGCAAGGCGCCGACGATCGCGCTGCCGCGCTGGCCGCTGTACCCGCTCGCGGTCGGCGCCGAAGCGGTCGCGAAGTTCACGAAGAAGGAGCCGTTCGTCACCGTGGACGGGCTGCGGATGTCGAAGAACAAGATGTATTTCACGTCCGCGAAGGCCGAGCGCGAGCTCGGCTACCGCGCGCGCCCGTACCGCGAAGGGCTGCGCGATGCGCTCGACTGGTTCGGCTCGGCGGGGTACCTGAAATAACACAAAGCGGCGCGCCTCGCGCCGCCTTGCGCACTTTGTTACACGTCGTGCGCGGACCGGCACCGGCGCAGCGGGTAAAATCGCGGGTCTTACGCAGAGAAGACACGCATGAACCTGAACGATCAGATCGATTCGCTCAACGCGGGCGTCGATCAGCTCCTCCACGATCACCACGCCGCACAGCAGGCGGCCCGCAGCGCGGAAGCCTTCGCGCGCGCCGCAGCGGCGGAAGCCCAGGCCGCGGCGCAACGTCACGCCGCCGCGGAAACCGAAGCGCAGGCCGCCGCGCAGCGCCACACGACGGCAGCCGCCGAGGCCGAAGCCGCGCAGCAGCGCCACGCGGAAGCCACCGCCACCGCCGAAGCCGCCGCCCACCGTCATACGGATGCGGCCGCGCAGGCCGAAGCCGCCGTGCAGCGCCATACGGAAGCCACCGCACGGACCGAGGCGCTCGCGCAACGTCACGCGGATGCCGAAGCCGCATCGCAACGCCACGCAGCGGCGATCGCAGAAGCGGAGACCGCCGCGCAACGCCATGACGCCGCCGCGACCGAAGCCGAGGCTGCCGCGCAGCGCCATGCGGCAGCGACCGCCGAAGCCGAGGCCGCCGCGAAGCGTCACGCGCAAGCGACCGCCGAAGCCGAAGCGGCCACGCAGCGCCACACGGCCGCGATCGCCGAGGCCGAAGCGCTCGCACAGCGTCATACGGAAGCGATCGCCGAGGCACAGGCCGCCGCGCAGCGTCATGCCGACGCGACCGCCGAGGCGCAAGCCGTCGCGCAGCGTCACGCCGAAGCGATCGCGCAAGCCGAAGCCGCCGCGCAACGCCACGCCGACGCCACCGCGCAGGCCGATGCCGTCACGCAGCGCCATGCCGAAGCGATCGCGCAGGCCGAAGCCGCCGCGCAGCACCACGCGAAGGCCATTGCCGACGCCGAGGCGCTGGTCGAGGCCGTCGTCAAGGAAGCCGCGACGAACGCGGTGGCCGCCCCGGCCGTTGCCGCCGAAACCGTCGAACCGGCACCGGCAGGCACGCCGGCGGCGGAACCGGCTGTGAACGCATCCGCGCCGGCTGCAGCCGATGCAGCCGATGCGGCAGCCCACGCCGGAACCGCGATCGTTGCGCCGGCGCAAGCCGAAGCCGCGACTGAAACCGAAGCCGAAGCGGCCGCCAACCCGGCCGACAAAGCGACGCTGCACGTGGCGCGTCCGTCGCAGCACGAACTCACGCTGACCATCAACGGCGAATCGATCACGCTGCATCCGGAGCAACTCGGTCAGTTGATCGAGGAACTCGCGCATGCGCGCGCGTCGATGCAGCCGGAGCCGCCGCCCGGCATCCCGGCCGGCTGGCGTTTCGTGACGACGAAGAACCCGATGATGGCCGTGCAGAAGCAGTCGAACGGCGACCGCCTGCTGGTCGCCCGCCACACCGGCTACGGCTGGGTTCCGTTCACGTTCTCGCCGGACGTCGTGGTCCAGATGTACATGATGCTGACCCAGCGGTAAGCACCGGCAAGCAGCACCGCCGAAAGCAAACAGCCCGACCGGTTTCCGATCGGGCTGTTTGCTTTCCGGCTGCCGGAACGGCAGCGTCCCGGGCCGCGCGCCGGCGGCGCGCGAAACGCTCAGCGATCCACCGGCGCCTGCACGCGCGCCTTCCACTGGCCGCCCTTGCCGCGCCAGTAGCGCCACGCGGACGCGAACGTCGCGCCGACATAGAACAGCGCGACGAGCGGCAGCGCGGGCGCCCACAGCGGCGAGCGCCGGTAGTAGCGCAGCATCGGTGCATACGCGGCGCACATCGACGCCCACGCGAGCCACGCCGGCCACGCGCGCGCGCCGTACGCGAGCGCCGCGACGGGCGGCACCAGATAGATGATCGCCATCCCGAGCAGCGTGCCGGCCAGCAGCAGCGGCGAATAGTGCAGCTGCGTGAACGCGGTGCGCGCGATCATGTTCCAGATGTCGCGCCAGCTGTCGTACGGGCGCAGCGACACGCTGCGGTCGGCCAGGTCGAGGCGGATCGGATGGCGGCCGCTGCCGCGATGCTTGATCTGCGCGGCGAGGCTGCAGTCGTCGATCAGCGCGCCGCGGATCGACTCGATGCCGCCCGCTTCCTCCAGCGCCGTGCGCTTCACGAGCATGCAGCCGCCCGCGGCGCCGGCCGTCCGGTTGCGCGGGTTGTTGATCCACGAGAACGGGTAGAGCTTCGCGAAGAAGAACACGAACGCCGGGATCAGCGCCTTTTCCCAGAACGAATCGCAGCGCAGCCGCACCATCAGCGACACGAGATCGCGGTGCTCGGCCTGCGCGCGCGTGACGAGCTGCGCGACGGCGTCGGGCGGGTGGCCGATGTCGGCATCCGTCAGCAGCAGGTAGTCGGCCGGCAGGCCGAGCGTCTGCACCGCGGCGATCCCCTGCGACTGCGCCCACACCTTGCCCGACCAGCCGGCCGGCAGCGGTTTCGCGGCCAGCACCGTCAACCGGTCGGCGCGGTTGATCGCGAGCGCCGCCGCGCGGGCCGCGTCGGCGGTGCCGTCGTCGCTGTGGTCGTCGACGATGATCAGATGAAAGTCGCCCGGATAATCCTGCTCGAGCAGCGAAGTCGCCGCGCGGGCGATCACGTCGGCCTCGTTGCGCGCCGGCACGACCGCGACGACGGCCGGCCAGCCGGCGTCGGCCGCCGTGCCGCGCGCGTCGGGCGGCAGCGGCCGCGCGGGCACCGCGCGCCAGAAGCCGCCGCGCGCGACGAGCAGCACGATCCAGATCATCAGCGACAGGCCGGATACCAGGAAAGCGATCGCCAGCATCATTGGCGCGCCTCCGACCGGACACCGGCATGTTGAATGGGGGTCAGGAACAAAACGCCCGAAACCGCACGAGCGGCCGGGCAATACGCGTAAGAATCGACGGTCATCGAATGGCCTTGAAATGAGCGCGACGCCGGGCAGCCGGAGCGGCCGCCCGCGAAACCGCGTAGTTTACTGGGTTCCGCGCGCGCCAGCGCCGACGCGGTTCTCCCGCAATTGCAACAGGGCCGACACGGCACCAGAGCAAGGACTTCCCGATAGGGTTAAAATGCGCGATTAATTCGGGGTTCCGGGGCCTGGTCTGGCCGGTTCGTTCCTGCCTTCATAACATCAAGCCGGGGCGATCGAGTTGGTGCCAGCTCCTCGAACCCCGGCGTCTGTCGTCGGAGTTCGCTCACCTATGCGAGTCATCCTTGCCCAGCCCCGCGGCTTTTGTGCGGGGGTTGTCCGTGCGATCGAGATCGTCGATCGCGCGCTGCAACAGCACGGCGCGCCGGTCTATGTGCGTCATGAAATCGTTCATAACCGGCATGTCGTCGAAAATCTGCGTAATAAAGGGGCACGATTCGTTGAGGAACTCGACGAGGTGCCGCACGGCGCTGTCGCGATCTTCAGCGCGCACGGTGTCGCCCAGACGGTCGAGCGCGACGCTGAAACGCGCGGGCTCGACGTGCTCGACGCGACCTGCCCGCTCGTCACGAAGGTGCACGTGCAGGGCCGCCAGTATGTCGCGGCGGGCCGCCGGCTGATCCTGATCGGCCACGCGGGCCACCCGGAAGTCGAGGGTACGATCGGCCAGATTCCGGCCGAGGTGATCCTCGTGCAGAGCGAAGCCGAAGTCGCGACGCTGACGCTGCCCGTCGATACGCCGGTCGCGTACATCACGCAGACCACGCTGTCGGTCGACGACACGCGCGGCATCATCGAAGCGCTGCAGCGCCGGTTCACCGACCTCGTCGGCCCGGACACGCGTGACATCTGCTACGCGACGCAAAATCGCCAGGCCGCCGTGCGCGAGCTGAGCGAACAGGTTGACGTGCTGCTCGTCGTCGGCGCGACGAACAGCTCGAACTCGAACCGCCTGCGCGAGATCGGCACCGAAAGCGGTGTGCCGAGCTATCTCGTCGCCGACGGCTCGGAAGTGAAAGCCGAATGGTTCGCGGGCGTGCAGACGGTCGGCCTGACCGCCGGCGCGTCGGCGCCCGAAGAGATGGTCGAGGATGTAATCGGCGCGCTGCGCGCGCTGGGGCCCGTCGATGTCGCGACGATGGCGGGCCGTGAGGAAAAAGTCGAATTCAAGCTGCCGGCGAAGCTCACGCAAGCTGTCGCCCGCGAAGTTTAAGGAGGACATCCCTTGTCTATTCCGCTGCTCCAGCAAGTCCGTGTCGGCGCATATATCGTGCGCCAGCACCTGTCCGGCAACAAACGCTATCCGCTCGCGCTGATGCTCGAGCCGCTGTTCCGCTGCAACCTCGCGTGCAACGGCTGCGGCAAGATCGATTATCCGGACCCGATCCTGAACCAGCGCCTGTCCGTCGAGGAATGCCTGCAGGCCGTCGACGAGTGCGGCGCGCCCGTCGTGTCGATCGCCGGCGGCGAACCGCTGCTCCACAAGGAGATGCCGGAAATCGTCAAGGGCATCATGAAGCGCAAGAAATTCGTGTACCTGTGCACGAACGCGCTGCTGATGGAAAAGAAGATGGACGACTACGCGCCGAGCCCGTATTTCGTCTGGTCGGTCCACCTCGACGGCGACCAGCAGGCGCACGATCACTCGGTGTCGCAGGAAGGCGTGTACGACAAGGCCGTCGCGGCGATCAAGGAAGCGAAGCGCCGCGGCTTCCGCGTGAACATCAACTGCACGCTGTTCAACGATGCGGTGCCCGAGCGCGTCGCGAAGTTCTTCGACACGCTGGGGCCGATCGGCGTCGACGGCATCACGGTGTCGCCGGGCTACGCGTACGAGCGCGCGCCGGATCAGCAGCACTTCCTGAACCGCGACAAGACGAAGAACCTGTTCCGCGAAATCCTGAAGCGCGGCGAAGGCGGCAAGCGCTGGTCGTTCAGCCAGTCGTCGCTGTTCCTCGACTTCCTGGCCGGCAACCAGACTTACAAGTGCACGCCGTGGGGCAACCCGGCGCGTACGGTGTTCGGCTGGCAGAAGCCGTGCTACCTGGTCGGCGAAGGTTACGTGAAGACCTTCAAGGAACTGATGGAAACGACCGAGTGGGACAACTACGGCGTCGGCAACTACGAGAAGTGCGCGGACTGCATGGTCCACTGCGGCTTCGAGGCCACGGCCGTGATGGACACGATCTCGAACCCGCTGAAGGCGCTGCGCGTGAGCCGCAAGGGCATCAAGACCGACGGCCCGTTCGCACCGGATATCTCGATCGCGAAGCAGCGTCCGGCCGAGTACGTGTTCTCGCGCCACGTCGAGATCAAGCTCGAGGAAATCCAGCGCGCCGGCAAGGGCAAGCTGCAGAAGCCGGCGAAGCCGGCAACGGCGGCTTAAGCGCGTTTCGCCTGGCGGGGGCTAGCGCCTCCGCACAGGCGGGCATGAATGAAGTGCCACGGAGTTCACTCCGTGGCGCTTTTGTTTTGGGCCGCTGGATTTGCCCGCACCACGTTGCCGCGGCAGCCGCGCAATCGTCGACGTCGCGCGATTGCATCGGCCGCGCCGGTGCGGTCGGCCCTGTCTCCTCCATCCCCACGTGAAACCGGTCGCGACGCTACGCGGCCAGCGTTTCGGCCGCGTGCACGCGCATCTTCTCCGCCGCGCTCGCCACGAGCGCCGGCTGCCCGCTCGACGCGAACATGCAGACGTGACGCCACAGCTCGACGAGCCGATGCCGCGTGAGCGTCGCGACGCAGGTGTCGTGCGCCGCGAGCACGCGCTCGAGCACCGCGCACTCGTCGTCGCGCAGCGCCCATGCACCGCTTTGCGCCGCGCGCGCCACACCCGCATCGAGCGCGCGCTCCGCGTCGACGCACAAGTCGATGCTTGCGTCCGCGCACACCGCATCGTCGATTGCCAGGAACACCAGATAGACACTCGTGCGCAGTCGCATCAGCAGCGCCTCGTTGCCGTGCTCGCCGCGCAGCGCGACGAGCGCCATGTGGCATTTCAGCGAGATGTCGCGCACATGCACGGGCGGCAGCGGCAGCAGCCATTCGCGGGTCAGCGGCACGTGGCGACGGTTTTTCCGGGTGGCCTTCATGATTCGCGCTCGCGTGCGGGAGCGTCGCTCGCCGCGAAATCCGGCCACACGATACGGCACGCGACGGCGCCGCGGCCTGCATCGCGGTTGTGCTTCGCCGCGCGCCGCGCGCCATGCGCATCGCCTCGCCGCTGCGTTGCCCGCCCATCCGGCAACTGGAGCGGCGCCGACGCGCGCACGACGTCGGCGAATCGGATCGGGCAAGCCATGTTCGTCTCCCGCATCAGAACGTGTTCTCGCCCTTCAGGTAGTACGCGGTCTTCACGAAGAACGCCCTGACCGGATGGCCTGCTTGCGCATCGCGGGCCACGCGCGCTTCCATCGCGGCCTTCTCCTCGCGCGACCGGTCGGGCACCGGATTGTGGACACGTTCGAGCGCGCGCTGCATCGCGAGCGGATAGTTCTGGTTGCCGGCCGTCGTCGCGCGATAGCCGGCACGCGTCATCTGGATCAGTTGCGTGTCGGTTTCGGCGCGCGCCGCCGACCAGCTCAACCGTGCGGTATTCGGCAACCAGTCGGAGCCGGCCGGCTGCGCAAAGCCGACGGCGGGCAGCGCAACGAGTGCGCAGGAAAGAACAGCAACGGGAACGAGGGATCGCATGGTGGCCTCCAGATGGTTGTCCCCGCATCGATCGGTGATCATCGATGCGTTGAAATCATCGTATGTCGCGCCGCATTCCGCTTGAATAGCCGATTTCGCAATTGATATTTTCAGCCTTGCATTCGGCGCGCGATCCGCATCATTCACCCATCCCGCCGAAATGGAATTTCCTTATTTCATTCAACCGCCTGATCGCATTTTTCCAGTTGCCTCAAAGCACGCTCGCATCGCTTTTTCAATTTCCGAAATGACGTGTTGCCTGTGCGATTGCGGCTAGCGCAAGTGCCGACAAGGCTACCGGTGTGATATCGCACACGCGGATACCACAAGCCCGGTTTCATCGGATCAAACGATTCTTCTGATACAGGACAAATCATCGGCGTCGGATTGCCGGACCGTGACACGACGCATACGGCAAGGACGCGCGATAATCACGCATCGGCCGTTTCGCACGGCGCTTCTTGCATTCCCCTTTTTTATCGAGTCCTTCCATGGCTGCCCTCGACACCACCGCCATCGACAGTTGGCACGCGCACGTCTATTTCGATGCGGCCAGCCGCGACGCGGCCTGGGCGTTTCGCCAGGTCGTCGACGAACGGTTCGGCGCGGTCATCGAACTCGGCCGCTTTCACGAACGTCTCGTCGGCCCGCATCCGGCCTGGTCGTACCAGATCGCGTTCGACGCCGCGCGATTCGACGACATCGTGCCGTGGCTCGTGCTGAACCACGGCCCGCTCGATATCTTCCTGCACCCGAATACCGGCGACGACCTGCGCGACCATCGCGATTGCGCGGTGTGGATCGGGAAGTCGTATGTGCTGAATCTCGACGCGCTGGCCGGATAAGGTCTGGCGCGCGGCCGCCTTCAACCAGGGCCGCATCCACGTTTCGGGCCGACGTGAAACGTCTCGCGGCGTCGCGCCAATACAGTGGGTTCCGTTATCGACACTTCAGGGAACCCGCCATGACACACGCCGACGCCGATGCCCGGCGCATCCATGAAAGCTGGCACGCCGCCGTCGTCGCACGCGACCTCGATGCGCTGATGTCGCTGTACGCGGACGACGCGGTGCTCGAAACGCCGCTCGTCGTCGTTGCGCTGCCCGACCACGGCTCGGGCGTGCTGCACGGCAAGGCCGCGATCGGCGAATTCTTCGCGGCCGGCCTGCGCAATCCGGGCAACAAGCTTGGACGCTGGTACCGGACCGGGTTGTTCTTCTCGAACGGTCGCCAACTCACGTGGGAATATCCGCGCGCCACGCCGGAAGGCGACCAGGTCGATCTCGTCGAGGTGATGGATCTGCGCGACGGGTTGATCGTGCATCATCGCGTGTACTGGGGATGGGTCGGCTTTCTCGCGCTGCAGGCCGCGACGCCGGCGCCCGACCGTGCATGACGGCCGCCGGCGAGCGGGCCGTACCCATGACCACCGCGCGCCGATAGCGCATTCCCCGGACGCGCCCGTGGCGCGTCGTCACCGGGTCAACACCGCATTCCGCTCACGCCACATACATCGCGACGCTGACGAACTGGCACAGGCTGCCGGCCAGCACGAAAAGGTGCCAGATACCGTGCCCGTGGCGAATACGTTCGTCGTTGATGAAGAAGTAGATGCCCGCGCTGTAGATCACGCCGCCGGCCACGAGCCACGCGGTGCCCACCGGCGGCAGCGCATGGATCAGCGGACGCACCGCGACGAGCGCGAGCCAGCCCATCAGCACGTACAGGATCATCGACAGCATGCGCGTGCGCCGCCCGAGCGTCAGTTCCTGCACGATGCCCAGCACGGCGAGCCCCCAGCTCACACCGAACAGCGACCAGCCCCACGGGCCGCGCAACGTGACCAGCGTGAATGGCGTGTAGCTGCCGGCGATCAGCAGGTAGATCGCCGAATGGTCGCATTTCTGCAGGATCGCTTTCAGGCGCGGGTTGCGCACGCTGTGGTACAGCGTCGAGATCGCGTAGAGCAGGATCAGCATCGCGCCGTACACGCTGAAGCTCACCACCTTGTACGGGTCGCCTTCGAGCGCGCCCATCGTCACGAGCGCCACGAGGCCGGCCACCGACAGCACCGCGCCGACGAGGTGGGAAATGCTGTTGAAACGCTCACCGACATGCACGACGTGTTCTCCTGCGCGGGTCCACTGGGGGAAAAAGTGAGTTCTATGATACCGGCCACCGGACGTTGCCGTGCTGCGCGCCGGCAAACGACGCGGCGATATCCGCGACAGGCGCGCCGCCGGGCCCGCCAAAGAAAAAGCGCCGCGAAATCCATCGCGGCGCTTCCTTGTAAATCACCGAACCGTTTCACCGGCCCGGCTCAGCAACACTTCCCTGCTCCCGACCCGTACCGCGCATTCTGACGCTCGCGGAAAAATTCCTCGTACGTCATCGGCTCGCGGTCCGGATGGGTTTCGCGCATGTGCGCGACGTAGGTGTCGTAGTCGGGCAGGCCGACCATCAGCCGCAACGCCTGCCCGAGGTAACGCCCCGCACTGCGCAGGTCGCTGCCAAGATCGCTGAACATCGCGGCCTCCCCTTAACGTCCGCTGCCGAGCGCCTGCGCGGCCGGCATCGCTTCGTACGGCGTCTCGCGCACGGTCGGCTTCGACTCGCTGCGCGCGCGCAGCACGGCGATCACTCCGTACACCGCGATGCTGATGACGACGAAGATGAACAGCCCGGCCAGCGCCGCATCGATGTAGTCGTTGAAGATGATCCGCTTCATCTGCGCGATCGACTTGGCCGGCGCGAGCACCTTGCCTTCGTCCACCGCGGCCTGCAGCTTCGCCGCGTGCGCGAGGAAGCTGACCTTCGGGTTCGCATCGAAAATCTTCTGCCAGCCGGCCGTCAGCGTGCAGATCAGCAGCCATGCCGTCGGCACGATCGTCACCCATGCATAGCGCTCGCGCTTCATCTTGAATAGCACGACGGTGCCGAGCACCAGCGCGATCGCGGCGAGCATCTGGTTCGAGATGCCGAACAGCGGCCACAGCGTGTTGATGCCGCCGAGCGGATCGACCACGCCCTGGTACAGGAAGTAGCCCCACGCGGCCACGCACAGCCCGGTGGCGACCAGGTTCGCGGGCAGCGACTCGGTGCGCTTGAGCGCCGGGTGGAACGTGCCGAGCAGATCCTGCAGCATGAAGCGGCCCGCGCGCGTGCCGGCGTCGACGGCCGTCAGGATGAACAGCGCCTCGAACAGGATCGCGAAGTGATACCAGAACGCCATCATCGCTTCGCCGCCGATCACCTGGTGCAGGATGTGCGCCATGCCGACGGCCAGCGTCGGTGCGCCACCCGCGCGCGCGATGATCGTCGTTTCGCCGACGGCCTTCGCGGTCTGCGTGAGCATGTCGGGCGTCAGCACGAAGCCCCACTGCGTGACGGTGTTCGCGACGGCTTCCGGCGTCGAGCCGAGCACGGCGGCCGGCGCGTTCATCGCGAAGTAGATGCCCGGCTCGATCACGCACGCGGCGACCAGCGCCATGATCGCGACGAACGATTCCATCAGCATCGCGCCGTAACCGATGAAGCGCGCGTTGGTTTCGTTGTCGATCAGCTTCGGCGTCGTGCCCGACGAGATCAGCGCGTGGAAGCCCGACACCGCGCCGCATGCGATCGTGATGAACAGGAACGGGAACAGGTTGCCCGACCACACCGGGCCCGTGCCGTCGACGAACTTCGTCAGCGCGGGCATCTTCAGTTCCGGCGCGACGACCAGGATGCCGATCGCGAGGCCGAGGATCGTGCCGATCTTCAGGAACGTCGACAGGTAGTCGCGCGGCGCGAGCAGCAGCCACACCGGCAGCACCGATGCGACGAAGCCGTAGCCGATCAGGATCCACGTGAGCTGCGTGCCGCTGAACGTGAACCATGCGGCGAGCGCGGGCGACGCGCTGACGTTCTGGCCGAACGAGATCGCCGCCATCAGTCCGATGAAACCGATGATCGACACTTCGCCGATGCGGCCCGGACGGATGTAGCGCGTATAGACGCCCATGAACAGCGCGATCGGAATCGTCGCGGCGACGGTGAACGTGCCCCACGGCGAATTGGTCAGCGCCTTCACGACGATCAGCGCAAGCACCGCGAGGATGATCACCATGATCAGGAACGCGCCGAACAGCGCGATCACGCCGGGCACCGTGCCAAGCTCCATCTTGACGAGATCGCCGAGCGAGCGGCCGTCGCGGCGCGTCGAGATGAACAGCACGATGAAGTCCTGCACCGCGCCGGCAAACACGACGCCGGCCAGGATCCACAGCATGCCGGGCGTGTAGCCCATCTGCGCGGCGAGCACGGGCCCGACGAGCGGCCCCGCGCCGGCGATCGCGGCGAAGTGATGACCGAACAGCACGTACTTGTTGGTCGGCACGTAGTCGAGGCCGTCGTTGTACTTGACCGCCGGCGTCATCCGCAGCCCGTCGAGCTGCATGACCTTGCTGGCGATGAAACGGCTGTAGAAGCGATACGCGATCAGATACACGCAGACAGCGGCGATCACGATCCAGAGGGCACTGACGCGCTCGCCGTGCGCGAGTGCGATCGTTCCGAACGAGAACGCGCCGAGCAGCGCGACCGCGATCCAGAGCAGGGTACTGGAAGCCCGATTCATGGCGTCTCCTGGTCTCCAATGTGGTTTTGATGGCATGCGGCTAAGTGGCCGCACACGCGTGACGTCGATGCGTCGTGCCGCGGTCTTGCAAAGGCCGCGGCAATGGGCCGTAGTATTCCGTGCGACGGGGGCGGCTTACAAGCGGATAACTACGTATGTGGAGATACGTAGAATTACGTAGTTCGCACCGCATGGTTGTTGCATGCGCATCGTTCGGCCGCGATTGATCGCGGTCGGCAAGCCACGTACAGTGTTCGCGTACCTCGATTCCGGAACCGCCATGCCGATCCGATTTCAGAAGATGAACGCGAATGGCGATGACTTCGTCATCGTCGACCTGCTCGGCGAGGATCTGGATCATGCGCACGCGATCGACCGCGACCTCGTACGGCGCATGGGCGACCGGCATCGCGGCATCGGCTTCAACCAGCTCGCGGTGCTATCGGACTGCGACGACGCGGCCGCCCGCGTCGCGTTCTGGAACCCCGACGGCTCGACGCTCGATACCTGCGGCAGCGCGACGCGCGGCGTCGCGTGGAAGCTGATGCGGGAAACCGGCGCGGCGTCGGTCGTGCTGCGCACCAACCGCGGGCGCCTGCTCTGTTCGCACGATACGCACGGGCTGATCACGGTCGAGATGGGCGCGCCGTGCGTCGGCTGGCAGGACGTGCCCACCGCCGAAGCCGTCGACACGCTCGCCCTTCCTCTGCCCGGCGCACCGGCTGCGTGCAACATGGGCAATCCGCACGGCACGTTCTTCGTCGACGATCTCGATGCGGTCGATATCGACACGCTCGGCCCGGCAATCGAAACGCATCCGCTGTTTCCGCTGAAGACCAACGTGCATTTCGTGCAGGTGATCGGCCGCACGCATATCCGCCTGCGCATCTGGGAGCGCGGCGGCGGCGTGCCGCTCGGTTCGGGCTCGTGTTCGTGCGGCGCGGTGGTCAACGGCATCCGGCGCGGGCTGCTCGACCATACCGTGCGGGTGGAATGCGACGGCGGCGACGTCGCCGTTCAATGGGACGGCACCGGCAGCGTGTTCCTGAGCGGGCCGGTTGCGTTCGGTTTCGACGGGGTGTGGGTGGACGAGACGATGCCGGCAAGCTGATCGCCGGCGTTCGCGGTGCGGCGCGAATCGCGATATCGATTCGCGCCGGATGCGCGGCGGCAACGCAGCCGCATCGTCATCGATCGTCGAAGCAATCCGTTCGCCGCCATGATGTGGCGCCTGGCTTCCGACGATCGCGCCGACGCGCGGTGCCGTTCACGGCCCGCGGTCGGCCGGGCCCGGCGCAGCGCGCGCCGGGCCGCATCGATCAGTGCTTGTCGTCGATCTTCTTCGGCTTCGGCGGCGACGGCACCTTCGCGTACTGGAATGCCGGCGTCGCCTTCAGTGCATCCTTCGTCGCGCCCGGCAGGTAGATGTTGCCGTTGCGCACGTCGAGCGACGCGATCGGCACCGCGACGTCATGCGCGGCCACGCCGAGGAAACCGCCGGCCGACACGATCGCCGCCGACACCGAGCCGTCCGGCGCGACGATCAGGTCGCGCACCGTGCCGACTTTCTGGTTCGCGTCGTTGTATACGGCCTTGCCGAGCACGCTCTTCTTCACGCTCCAGCCTTCGAGCAGCGCCTGCGATTGCTCGACGGTGACGCTGAGCGGCTGTGCGCCGGCGATCTGCGCGTGTGCGCTGACGCTCGATGCGAGGATGGTTGCTGCGATGAGGGTTTTGTAGAACTTCATGTGTATCGCACTCCGGTTCGGTGTTGTTGATTCCGGGAGCGAAGCGACGCGGGCGCAACGGCTGATCGATGAGCACCCCGCGCTTCGTCGGTCGCGTGACGGCCGGCCGCGCCGCCACTGCGTATGTGCACGACGGACCGGCATGGCCGGACCGCTGCATGCAACACGGCGTTCATGGTAGCGGCATTCGCCGGATCGTGCGTTCGGGGTGCAACGTGGCAGGTGGGGCGAGCCGGATGGAGATCAATGAACGTGTGGATAATCGGCGCCGCGCGCCGCGACATGTCGATCAAGCCGTCCGGCCTTCCTCGATCAGCTTGCGGGATGCGAAAAGTTCGGCATCGCTACGAATGCCGAGCTTGCGAAACGCCGATTGCTTCTGCGCGCTGATCGTCTTGGGGCTGCGTGAGAACTTCGAGGCGATGTCGGATACGGACATGCCGGCGAGAAAGCAGCGCAGCACCTCGTGCTCGCGCGGGCTGAGGCGCAGATCGGCAGAAGATGCCGATTCGGGCGACAGCGTGCCGTCGCCCGCCGCCTTCGTGTCGGCCATGCGCGGGTCGGGCGTCGCGCTCGATTCCATCCGGGCGGCCAGTTCGGCGCTGATGTACGAACGGCCGCTCGCCACGACACGGATGGCATGCGCAAGCTCGCCGAGATCTTCGCTCTTGCCGAAAAAGCCGAGCGCACCCGCGCGCATCGTCATGTTCACGGTCGCCGGCGTATCGCTGCTCGATGTCATCAGGATCCGGCAATTCGGGAAGCGCGTATTGACAAGCTTGACGAGATTGAGGCCGTCGATCTCGCCGGGGCCGAGCGTATAGTCGAGCAGCACGACATCCGCGTGATTCGCTTCGAGCCAGCGAATCAGGTCGCGCGACTTCGCGAAACTCGCCGCCACTTCGATGCCGGTTTTCTCCGTCAGGTAACTGGCGATCCCGTGCTGGACGACGGCGTGGTCGTCCAGGATCACGACCCGGATCGGCTGGTGCTTTGGCCTCATTGCTAACCCTTTCTTTATTTCGGTACGACCGTAGCCGGCTTTGCGTTACTGCTTGTCGTCGCAAGCGGCCATCGATGTCATCGGTTATTGGAGTTAGCTTACCGGCTTTCCGGCTAATTTTTAACCCTGTCGGCTAAACGGGGCCGAGGCTTTTCGGCCTGGTCCCCCGCCGCAGGGCGGCGTTGCGCTTCCCTGGCGCGCGACCTATGATGGCGAGCCCGTTTTTCGGCGGTTCCCGGGTTCGTCGGGGCGACCGATGCGGATCCGGCCGCCGCGCGCCGCGATGGACGGGAACCACGACGCCGGAGCGGGCCGGCGCCGCCGCGGCCACTCCGGTATCGCGGCCGGTTCGGTTGCAACCCGAACGATAACGCAAGCGAGGAAAGGACGTGAGCATGGTGAGTTTGAAGGGTTGCGCCGTCCTGATCGGCATGATGATCGGGTTGCTGCCGGCGCCCGGAGACGCGGCCGACGCGCCGCGGTTTACGGCGGAGGAAAAGGCCTGGATCGCCGCGCATCCGGTGGTGCGCACCCGCGTCGATTCGAGGTGGCGTCCGTTCGAATTTCGCGAAAGCGGCAAGGTCGTCGGCGTGGTGCCGTCGTTTCTCGACGCCATCTCGCGGATCAGCGGGTTGCGCTTCGAGTATGTCGATGACGTCACTTGGCGCGACTCGATGGACGCATTGCGCTCCGGCCGGATCGACATCGTTCCCGACGTGACCTGGCGCAGCGCGTCCGGTGCACTTCAAATGCCTGGCCCCGGCACCGCCTCCGGTGCGACGGCGGGCGGCGGCGCCACATCGCTCCGCAGCAACCTCATCGTCAGCCGCCCCTATTTCGTCGGCACCGTTTTCGTCATTGCGTCCGAACGCCAGAACCTGTTCGTCGACTCCCGCAATCTCGCCGGCCGGCGTGTCGCGATCAAGGGCGGGGGCGCACTGGAAATCGCGATCCGCCATGGCGACATCCCCGTGACCCTGCTGACCTACGACGACGAACGCGACGCGCTCGAGGCCGTCTCCCACGGTGACGCGGACGTCGCCATCGGTCCCGACATGTCCATCCTGCCGCTGCTGCAGCGGCAATACCGCGACAAGCTGTTCGTAACGGGCGGCCTGCCGGACAGCCCGTATGCGCTCGCGATCGCCACGCGCCCCGACATGCCGGTGCTCGCCTCGATTCTCGACAAGTCGCTCGCGGCGATCCCGGCGCGCGACGCCGAGCACATCGCACGTCAATGGATCGAATCGGCCGACTATGGCAAGCCGTCGCTGCACTCGATCCTTTACTACCGGCGCTGGCAGGTCACCGCGGCCGGGGCCGGCCTGCTCGCGCTGGCCGCAATCGCATTCGTTTCCTGGCGCTCGCGCGTCGCGGCGGTGCGCAGCGAGCGCGACAAGGCAATGTTCTTCGCCTTCATCAGCCACGAGATCCGCACGCCGATGTACACGATCCTGTCGTCGCTGGAATTGCTGCAACGCTCGGAGCTGCCGCCGAAGCAGGCCGGTCGCGCGGACGCGGCGATGGCCGCATCGGAATCGCTGCTGACGCTGCTCGACGACATCCTCGAATACTCGCGCCTCGAATCGCACAACGTGACGCTCGCGCCCGAGCCCACGCACGTCGAGCCCTGGGTGCGGCGCAGCGCCGACATGGTCCGCTGGCGAATCGACGAGAAGAAGCTGAGCCTGGCGCTCGAACTCGCGTGCCCACCCGGGCTGTGCGTGCTGATCGACCCCGTGCGCACGCGGCAGATCGTGCTGAATCTGCTCGTCAATGCGATCAAGTTCACGTCGGCCGGTTCGGTTGCGCTGCGCGTCGACTATCTCGACGGCAAGCCGGACCATGCCGGCTCGCTCGTGATCGAGGTCCGCGATACCGGCATCGGCATTCCGCCCGAACGCCAGCGCCGCATCTTCGAGCCCTACCAGCGTGTCGAGCATTCGGGTAACCGTCGCGTCGGCGGCAGCGGATTGGGACTGTCGATCTGTCGCGAACTGGTCGACCTGATGAAAGGCGTGATTACCGTCAGCAGCAGCCCCGACAAGGGCACCATCTTCACGGTGATCGTGCCGGCACGGCGCATCGCTCACATTCAGGCGTCCGACACGACCGGGGCACAGAAGACGTCGGCCGACCCGTCGCCGCCGGCGCACGGACTGGCGCCAGTTGAAGCCGACACGCGGCAGCCGGCCGGGAGCGGCCCGACGATTCTCGTCGTCGACGATCACGAAGCGGTTCAACATGCGATCGCACATCAACTCGACGCGCTCGCGTGCCGCTCGGCGGTTGCCTGCACCGGCGAGCAGGCCCTCGCGCAGTTCGAGCGCACGGCATTCGACATGGTGCTGCTCGATTGTGACCTGCCCGACATCGACGGCTATACGGTCGTGCGACGCATGCGCGACAGCGAACGCCTGCTAGAACGGGCGCGCACGCCCATCATCGCGATCTCGGCGTCGACCGGCGACGCGCATCGCGAGCGGTGCTTCGACAGCGGCATGGACGGCGTGCTGGGCAAGCCGCTGCGGCTCGATGCGCTGCGCCAGATGATCGACCTGTGGTGTCCGGCCGGCACGGCGGACGAAATCGCGCCACCGGCGCAGGACACGCGATCGGCACAAGCCGATTTCCGGGCGATCTATCGGCAAAGCGTCGACGCGGATCTGGCGGTGCTCGGCGATGCGCTGTCGAATGACGATGCCGATCGCGCACGTCATGCGTCGCACCGCATCAAGGGTGCCGCTGCCGTTGCCGGCCATGCGGCGACGAGCGAACTGGCAGCCGAACTCGAGCGCCGGCTGCAGTTCGCATCCGGCCCCATGCCGCCAGGCATCCGGGCGCTCGGCGACGAACTGTTGCGCCTGCATCGCGCCGACATGGCCGGATCGGACGCCCGCGGGCACGATTCGGGCAACGCCGAAACATAGATGGCCCGCGTGGCCGGAAACCCGGGCCCCGGCTGCCGGCACGCGTCGTGGCCCTATGGCGCGGTCGACGCAACCGGTGCGCCATCCGCATCGGCCGGACACCAGGTCGCGATCGCCTGCCGGAGCGTTTCGAGCCGCAGCGGCTTGCCCAGCACGCCGTCCATGCCGCTTTCCAGGCAACGCGCCTTGTGCGCATCGCCGGACTCCGCCGAAATCGCAATGATCGGAACATGCGTGGCCTTTCGCGCGGTTTCCTCCTGACGAATCATTCGCGCGAGTGCATAACCGTCGATGTCGGGCAGATTGCAATCGAGCAGCACCATGTCGATCCGGCCCTGCGCGAGATGCCGCAACGCATCGTCGCCCGCGCCGGCGACGATGCCGACACAGCCGAGCGCGTCGCATTGATCCTGCAGCGCGACCCGCACGGCTTCGTGATCGTCGACGATCAGGACGCGCGGTGCGCCGCGATGCACCGGCGCTGCCGCTGCGTCGGCCAGTGTCGGCGGCGCCGCGACGGCCGGTGTCGACGGCACGCCGTCCACTGCGGTCGCCGGCAATTGCACCGTGAATACCGTTTCGACGTGCGGCGTGCTTTCGACCGCGATCGAGCCGTGCATCAACTCGACGAGTTCCCGGCAGATCGCGAGCCCGAGCCCGCTGCCGCCGATGCCCTGTTGCGGTGCACGATCGGCCTGCCAGTAGGTGTCGAAGACCCGCCCGAACCGTTCGGGCGCGATACCGATGCCGGTGTCGCGCACTTCGAGGTGCAACACGCCGTTGCGCCCGTGGCGGGCCGCCAGATAGCGGACGCGCAGCGTAACGGCGCCGGCCGCCGTGAAATTGATCGCATTGACGAGCAGATTCAGCGCAATCTGGCGCACGCGAACCGGATCGATCAGGACGTGCAACGACGGTGCCCCCGAAATCTCGAGCCTCAGCGCCAGCGCCTTTCGCTCCGCACGCCAGCGCACCATGTCGACGGTTTGATGAGCCCACGCCTCGAGCTCGGTCGTTTGCGGAGCCAGCGTCACCTTGCGCGATTCGAGGCGCGAATATTCGAGGATGTCGTCGAGCAGCGTCAGCAGCGTTTCGGATGCCGATGCGGCCGCCTCCACGCGGCCGGCCTGCAGCACGGGAAGCCGCGAGCGCTGCAGGAATTCGAGCGACGACAGGACCGTCTGCATCGGCGTGCGGATTTCGTGACTGACGAAAGCCAGGAACATCGCCTTGTCGCGCTTGCTGCGGATGGCCGCCGCACGGGATTTCCACATCAGGTAGGCGAGCACCGCGAACGTCAGCAACGTCAACGCGATGGCCAGCACCACCGGCGCACGATAATGCACGATCGAGCGGATCGTCGGCTTGCCGTAGTCGCCCAGCTCGATCGAGTCTCGCGTGATCTCGGCCGTCTCGCTGACCGGAATGGCCGCGAGCGACTTGTCGATGATCGACGCGAGCACCGGCAGGTCGGCGCGCGAGAGCATCGCGAGCGACACCGGGCGGTCGGCCAGCATGCCGGACATGTAAAGCTGCCCGGTGAATTGCCGCCGCACGATCGGCAGGATCGTGACGTCGATGCCGAGCGCGGCATCGGCTTCGCCGTTGGCGACCGCGCCAAGCGCCAGTTCCTCGGTGTCGAACGTGAGCACATGGAGCGGCACGCCACTGTGGCGGACGAAGTACTCGACCGCACCGTGCCCCTTGATCGCGATGCGCCGCCCCTTCAGCCGTTGCAGACCAAAGATCATCGCGGAATCGTTGCGCGTCACGACGGTAAGCCGCCCGACCAGGTAGGGCGCGCTGACCAGCGCACCGGCGCCGATGCGGTCCGGAACCAGCTCGCGCCAGACACCCGGCAGCAAATCGACCTTGCCTGACGCGAGCGCCTTGTACGCGTGTCCCCACTCGGTGCCCGGCACGGTCTGGAACGCGAGTCCGGTCATCTTCGAGATCGCGCTCAGATAGCCTGCGACAAGACCTGCGTGTCTGCCGTTGCGCATGTACTCGATCGGGTGCCAGTTCGCCTCGACCGCGATATGGACGACCGGGTGGTCGCCGATCCAGCGCAGCTCCTCTTCAGTAAAGATCGGCTTCCAGCAGGCGGTCGCGGCGCCCGTGCCGACCGAGAAGGTCAGCAGCATCGTCGTCAATACGTGGCGAAGCATGCGCCACACCGGGCGATGCGCGGAGAACCTTGCTTCCATGATCGATTCGTTTGGGGTAAAGGCGCTCGGCGCCGCTTCACGGGCGCCGAACGCGCTAGAGACTGGCTGACGACGGCGTAAACGTGATCGTCAGCTTGTTGGTGTACTTGCCCGGACGCTTCCAGGCCGACTGGAATTCCGGTGTCTCGAGGGTCAGTGGCGTCGGCGTGCAGACGACCGGCACCGAAATGCCCGGCAGCGATACCGAGCGACCGGCACTGTTGTTCACGCCCTGGAGCCGCACCGTCTCGTTGTTCGGCAGCACGATGTTCTTGCCTGCGTACGTCAGGCTCACGTTGTAGTCGATACGCGATTCGTACGCGCCGCTCTTGTCCGACGCGAGCAGCACGGAATACTGGCCCTTGTCGCGACGGTCGACCGTCAAACCGTCGCTCGCCGACACGTCGAACCACGTGCTCTGCGAGTTGTAGCCGTCGTACAGGCACATATCGACGTTCGACGTGCCCGACATTCGGCTGCCGTTCGGCAGCTTGCGCAGCTTGAGGTCGACCGTGGGCGTCGCGCTCGTGAACTCCGGCAGATAAACCTGGATGTTGTTCTTGTCGGTGACGTCCAGCTTGATTGACGCCACGAAAGTGGCGATCTTCGGGTTGATTCCGCCGACGTCCCATTGCCTCAGGTTCAGCTTCAGGTTCGCCTTCCAGGTTCCGCCCGACGGGAGCTTCTTCAGCTCCGCGACGGGGATCTTGACGAAAATATTTCGCCCATCCCAGCCTATGGCAGTGCAATTTGCCACGGTAGCGGATTGCGCCATCTCGATTGGCGTTCGCCCGGACGACAAGCCTTCCGACATGGCGTTGCCGTTGCAATCGCGGTGGCGACTGTATGCACTTTCTCCTTGAAGATTCAGCACGGCCGTGGCGCCCGTCTTTTCCTCCTTGAACGTAAGCCGGATCGTGGTCGAACTGCCCGCCACGATCCAGACCGGTTCGATCGGACACGCACCTGTCGCCGTGGCGGTGGCCGATTCGCACGTCCACGAATTCCGCCCCCATCGCTTGAAATCCGCCGTGTCATAGCCGCCCGACGCGTAGTTGAATACCACGACGTCCCCCGTCGGCGCGCCACGATCCAGCGTGGCTTCCACAGTATCGTTGCGGTTGGCCGGCTGCTGGGAGGCCGCCGATGCATCGAACGCGATCGCGCTCAACGCGGCCGCCAGGACGATTGCCCGACAGCGAATTCGACTGATCTGAATCATTTGAATGACTGCTTCCTTGTGTACTCGAAATCGCGGGTCGCGCCGCGCGGCATCCGTGCGTGCGCGTCATTGCGCCGCGTTGATTACGTCCAATGCCTGCGCCCGCATCGACATCACGTAGCGATGCTCCAGCAGCTTGCGCACGCGAGCCTGCTTGCGCAGCGACGCCGGCAGCGCATCGGGTCCGGCCACTTCGCAGCGCACCTTGCCCACCATCATCAGCACGTCCTGCTGCTGCTTCACGTGCAGCGGGCAACGCATCAGCGTCGGACCATCCACAACGAACAGCTCGTTTTCCTTATGATCAAGCTCGGCAATAAAGCCGCCTTCGTTGTCGATCAGCGGCATCGCGCCATTGAGGATCACACTGTCCGACAGCGGCATGCCGCCCTTCGAGAATGCCTGGCCGACATAGGTGTACGTCACCTTCGCTTCGACTTTGCGCAACGCGAGCTGCCCCGGCACCATGAACAGCGTGCGCTTGCCGAGCCCCTCGGTCACGCTCGTCGCACCCGCGGACGCGTGCGCGCCCGCGTCGTTCACTTCGGTCGTCACGGGCGTGAAGGCAGACACCGGCAGCAGCGCGCGCTGCCCGAACCCCACCTTGATCCGCGCGCTCGAATCGCTGCGCACCTCGGCCGCCATGCCGCTCGCATCGTCGCGCTTGCCGACCCGCACGGCGAACCCCGCGAGCGGATCCGACTGCGACGCGGATGCGCCGAGGAACACGCCCTGCCGCGCCACCGCGAACGACGACGAATAGCTCGCCGTCACCGATGGATTGTTGCCGCCGCTGTCGCGGCTGTAGCTGTTCGCGACCGACGCGGCGACGTCGCCGTAGCGCCCCTTCCAGCGGCCCTGGACAGTACCGGTCAGGCTCTCGGTGCCATAGCCCGACACGCCGATCGCGACTTCCCGGTAGGTGTCGCCCTGCCAGTTCCAGTTGCGGTCGAGCGTGTAGTTCGTCGTCGTGCTGTTGCGATCCGTTCGAACGTCGACGCCCGCCGACGTGTAAGCGGACGCGCGCCCGAGCTGCCTCGCGGGTTCGGCCATCGACAGCGTCACGCCGACGTAACCGCCGTACTCGCTGCGGGCACCTGTGCTGCGATTCGCGTACGCGCCGACGCGCAGGTTCGCGCTGACCTTGCGCCATGTGAAGGATCGCGATAGCGATGCCTGAAGCGCACGCGACACCTGGTCGCCCTGGCGAAAGACGGGTGTCGCCCACGGACGATCCGGCGTGTCCGGCTGCCAGTCCTGCGACCGCCCGACGCTCTTGTTGTACGTGTAGCCAAGCATCGCCGACCAGTTGCCCATCGGAAACGACACGGTCGCGTTCAGCATGTCGTAGCAACCGATGTCGCGATACGACACGGCCGGGCCGTTGCACGCCGCGCCGCGCATCTGGTAGCGGTACACACTCCACGACACGCCGTCGGCGAACGAAATCTGCTGGGTGTTGCCGCGCGAACCGTCGTTCCCGAAGAAGAACGAACCGCCGGCGGAGAGCACGCCCAGCGGAAATGCATGGCGCCACTCCAGCGCCGTCTCGTTGTACACGTGCCGGCCGACGCTCGCGACGCCGCTTGTCAGCGCAATTTCGCGCGACAGCGGAATCCGCACGCCGGCTGCCGCTGCCATGCCGTCCGGCGCGTCCCGGTCAGACGGGCGGCCGGCCTGCGCGAACCATTGTCGTGTGCGCGAATCGACACCGCCGCCCGTCTTCGTGAACGGCGTTGTCTGCGTGCGCACCTGCACGCCGTTCTCGAACACGCGCAGCGTCAGCGGATACGTGCCTTCCGGAAAGCGAGACGTATCGAGCGCATTGACGCCGGCCTTCATGTAAGACGTGCCCAGCAGCTCCTGCCCGCGGTACGCGTCGATACGCGAATCACGCGGCAACAGCAGTGTGACCGGCGTGCCCTGCTGCGCAACTTCCGGGTTCACGTAGGCCAGCGTCGTGCCGACACGCATGCCGTCGAGCGTGCCGACCGGCAGCATCGTGAACCCGAAGTTGCCGCCGAGCGCACTCGCGAGGTTGCGGTTGTCCATCCGGCCGGCCTGCGCGTAATGCTCGGTGCCGAGATCGTGGCGGTAGTAGAGATCCTGAAGCTGGACGTGGCTGTCCGATCCTCTCGAATAGCCCGTATGGGTGAAGTTCCAGTTCCCGCCGATGAAACTCTTCGGCGTGATGCCGAGCGCCCCCGTGCCCGACACGGACAGACTCTCGTAGCCGCGCCCGCCCGACAGGTTGATCGTCTGCTGATGGATCAGCGCGTTTTCCGTCATCGGAGACGGCTCGCGAAACCGCTGGTCGCGCTCTTCGACGCTCACCCAGTCGCGCGACAGGAACAGCTCGATGTTGCCTTCGCTTTCGTCGTAGATCACGGCCGCGCTGTCGGTGTCGACATACCCGCAGCCGTTCACGCCCGCCGGCCCCGCGCAGGCGAGGTTGCCGTTGCGCGCCATCGACTTCGACAGCGCGTCGCCGATCGTCGACACGTCCGTCGCCGGGTTCAGCTGCGAGCCGAGCGCCTGCAACAGGCGTGCGGAATCCTCGAAACGCACCGCGTCCGGCGTCACGAACACGCGGAACAAGCCGAGCGGCTTGCCCAGAAAGTTGACGTTGATGCGCTCGTCCTGCCCCGTCACGATGTCCTCGAACCCCGGCGGCACAGCCGAAGCGGCGTGTGCGACGGACACGATGTCCATCACACAGATAGCGCCCAGGCATGCGACAACGGTCTTCTTGAGGTCGAATGGAATCATGCGGGAACAAGGAGGATTTTCAAAGGAGTGCTACAAAAAACAGGGCGCGCCGTTCAGGCGCGCCCGTCGATACCGCGCAGGAGCTTAGCTACCCGATGCCGCGCTCTGCGTGACGATCACGCTGACGAGGCCTTGATAGCTGCCGGCAGCCGTGATGGCTCCGGCCGTCTTCTGTTCGATCGACAGCGGCAGCACGTTCGAGCCCTGCGCCAGTTCGCCGGTAAAGATCTCCGACGCCTTCAGCGTCGTCGCCGTGGTGCTCAGCGCGGTGGTGCCCAGCTTGACCGCCAGCGGAATCTCCTTGGCGCCCGGGCTCGTCTGGTTCTTCAGCGCCGGCTCGGCCGCGAGGCGGATCTGCAGATCCTTCGCCTTGTCGTTCGTGAAGATCTTCGTGTTCACTTCAGCCGCCTGGAGACCCGAGCCCGGCAGATACTGCATCTGCATGGTCGTCGGCAGCGCCGAACCGTCCGCCGACAGCATCTCGAGCGTCGTGTCGACGTTGGCGGTGACGGTGATGTCCTTCTGCACGGCGTGAGCCGACATCGACATCAGGGCGGCGGCAGCGATCGGAACGTATTTCAGCATGGGTTAGTCCTTCTGGTTGGTTGAAACAATGGTATGACCCGTCAGGGTCTCGTTATTCGCGCTCGGCGCGTTCATCGCGTCGACGGAATGCATGCGCACAACCTTCTGCTGTACACCTGCCATTCCCCCCACTCGATATCGGATTCGCACATAAGGTGCGGAATGCAGCCCCTCCAGCCTGAAGTGCTGGCCCGGATAGACACTGCGGTCGAATTTCGTCCATTGGCACGAAGCATCGTCCTTCTCGGACCGGCACGCGCCGGCCTCGAGCAAACCGATCCGCACGTTGCCGGTATTGGCCAGCACGCCATGCGACACGTCGAAATCAGGCACCGGCGTTTTCGGCAGCACACGAATGAGCGGCGCCCAGACGAGGCTGAAGTCGACCTTGCCGGACACATCGCCATTCGCCGCGGAATCGTCGTCGGACGGCGCCGCCACCGGCTGCAGGTAGACGCGATACAGCACCTCCTTCTTCGGCACGCCCAGCGGAATCACCCTCAGGAGCCGCGTGCCGCCGGCCGGCAACGCGAACCTGGCCGGCGAGATCACGATCGCGTCGTCACCGGAATTCATGCTGGCCTCCTCGCGCTCGTGATCCGTCGCCGGATCGATCACGCGCTTCGCGATCGCCTTCACGTACTGCGTCGCATCGGACTTCGAATAGATGCGCAGCTCCGCGGCCGACTCCTTGCCGCCCCCGATCGATGCCGCCATGGGATAGACCAGCATGTTTGCGCTGGCGACCGATGAGGCAAGCGACATGGCAATTGCGACAAGCAACACCCGATACGGGTGGTATCTCTCGTTGAAAATAATTTGCATACCTTATCTACACGGAATCAATTTCGCGCTATTTCACGCATTAGCGAGCCATCACGCCTCGCTCGACGCAAATTCCAGGCGGCTTCCCAATGACTTGCGACATGCCTGAGATGGCTCAGCCAGTCGTTTCCACCGCGGATACGGGCCGGCGTGACACCCGAGCCGCCGAGTCGTCGGCGACGAACGCGGCACGAGTCATGAAACCCTTCGTCGACTTGGGATGGAAGCGGCAGCCCGATCTTTCCGGCGACCGCGAAATCTCCAGCGCGTTTGCGTATGAGGTGCCATGTCAAGCACCCCGGCTATCCCAACGCATTGCTTGATTAGGATTCTGACTAATCAGGGGGGCACGGAATATAGGATTCGTCCTAAATTTGATGCTTCTGCACCAATCGACAGGGCTAATTCGCCTATAAAGGCCTAACTACCCGCGATCCGCATAGTGAGATGGAGCGTGATGGTCTGCAGGGCAAACTCGTTCGCGAGAAGTTTCCGAAGCGAGCCATATCCGAGCCACCGAGCGCGGCTATCGGACAATCGAGGCGGGAAGACGCGCGGGCAGGATGCTCGTCGCGCGACGTGATGGCGAAAACGCGGGCGAGCGCGTATCTGGCGGAATAAAGCGATTTGCCCGGCACCCATCTTCGTTGATGTATCACCTCGCCTATGACGACGGCGGGCGTCAACCCGCCGCCGTTATTTCACGCATTGCGCGAATACACTCGCCGATGTCGCACGGCCTCCGCCAGCACGTCGAGCACCGGCTCCGTCTGCGTCCAGCTCAGGCATGCATCCGTGATCGATACGCCGTACTTCAGCGGCACGCCCGGCTTCAGGTCCTGCCGCCCTGCCTCGAGATGGCTCTCGACCATCACGCCGACGATCCGGTGCTCGCCCTGCGACAGTTGCCGCGCGAGATCCTGCGCGACGTCGATCTGCCGCTCGTGCGACTTGTTCGAGTTCGCATGCGAGCAGTCGACCATCACCTGCTCGCGCAGCCCGGCCTTGCGCAGCACCGCGCAGCATTCCTCGACATGCGCGGCGTCGTAGTTCGGGCCGGTCTTGCCGCCGCGCAGGATCACGTGCGCGTCGTCGTTGCCGCGCGTCTCGAAGATCGCGGCCATCCCCATCTTCGTCATCCCCATGAACGCATGGCTCGCGGCCGCGGCGACGATCGCGTCCGACGCGACCTGCACGCCGCCGTCGGTGCCGTTCTTGAAGCCGATCGGGCAGCTCAGCCCCGATGCGAGCTGGCGATGGCTCTGGCTCTCGGTCGTGCGCGCGCCGATCGCGCCCCACGCGATCAGGTCGGCGATGTACTGCGGGCTCAGCAGGTCGAGGAATTCGGTCGCGGCCGGCAGGCCGAGCGCGTTGACGTCGAGCAGCAGCTGCCGCGCGGCGCGCAGCCCTTCGTTGATGCGGAAGCTGCCGTCGAGGCGCGGATCGTTGATGTAGCCCTTCCAGCCGACCGTCGTGCGCGGCTTCTCGAAGTAGACGCGCATCGTGATCAGCAGGTCGTCCTTCAGCGCGTCGGCGGCGGCCTTCAGGCGGCGCGCGTAATCGAGCGCCTGGTCGTGATCGTGGATCGAGCACGGGCCGACGACGAGCAGCAGCCGGTCGTCGCGGCCGTGCAGGATATCGCCGATCGCGCGGCGCGTATCCTCGACGAGCGTCTGCGTGGCGGCCGGCACCGGCAGCTCGTCGAGCAGCAGTGCCGGCGAAATCAGCGGGCGCACGGCGCCGATGCGGACGTCGTCGATGCGCGTGGTGTCCTGCGTCGCGTCGGCGCTGCCTACCTCGCGATCATGGGAAGGATTGTCGAGGTTCTGCATGATGATTCTCCGGGGGACGTCTGGAATGATGTGCAGGCTCGATTATGGCACCCGGGAGAAGCGGCAGCCGGGTGTGGCGGGGGGATGCATGTGACGGCGGTCAGGGTCGTGCGACAGACGGCAGACGCGGGATGCAAAAAGGGCGATCCGCAGCGGATCGCCCTGCCCTTCACCGCGTCGCCCCGGCGCGTCTAGTGCAGCGTCTCGGGCGCCAGCGAATTGCTCGGCAGCAGCGCCGTCAGCCAGCAGTTGCTCGGCGCGGCTTTCCCGTTGAAGCGGTCGTAGAGCCACGGCAGCATGCCGGCCACCCAAGGCGCGATCGCGCCCACATGTTCGAGCGGATACTCGGTGTAAGTAACCGGCGTGCCGCTGGCGCAGAACTTCTTCGCAAGCGCGCGCACGTCGTACGCAAGCATCACGCCGTCGCCCACCTGGCTGCCGAACGTGCCATCGAGCGCGCCCGCCGTGCCCTGGTCGATATACATCGGGATCGTCGGCGACGCGGCCAGCCCCGCATTCACCTTGTTCGCATACGTCACGTAGGCCGGGATGCTGTTGATGTCGTTCGCGTATTGCGACTTGAACAGCGTCCCCCAATGCAGGCCCGTGTACTTCGGCAGGATGTACGCGAGCGACTGGCTCTGAATGTCCTTGAACACGGCAACGCCGGTGTCGCTGAGATAGGGCGTCAGGTCGAAGCCGTAGCCGCGCGAGAGCCCGGCGAGCGCGGCCGCGGCGACGCCGCCCCAGACGATGCTGCCGTCCACATAGCGCAGGTTGTGCGCGGGGTCGACCAGCACGCCGCCTTCCGCCGCGCCGACGAGCTGCCTGTTGATGTCGGGCGCATAGCTCGGCGCGAGTTGCGCGGCCCAGTTCGTCGCGATCGCACCGCCGGAATAGCCGATCATCGCGACCTTGCTCGACGGATTCAGGCCGGTCGACGGCGTGTTGAGCGCCGCGCGGATCGAATCGAGCGTCGTCATCCCGTATTCGGGGCCCGCAGCGAAGTCCGCCGTCTGGCCTTCCGTATCGGGCACGATGATGTTGTAGCCGAGCAGCAGCAGTGTCGACAGCGGAATCGATTCCGCGCTGTAGAGCACCGTGCCCACGTTGATGACCTTCGTGACGTCGCGATCGCCGGCGATCACCTGCGACGGCTCGTCGTACGGGTTCAGCGAATCGTAGGCCGACTGGTACGAGATGGCCTGGCCGTTGCTGACCGCGCTCCGGATCACGGACGTCACGTTGACGACCGGCTGGTTCCGCGCGTTGTTGGTGCGATACAGCAACTGCTGCGCGGTCAGCGCGGTCGGAATGCCGGCCACGTGATAGGTGACGTTGCGCGTCTTCAGCACCGTGCCCGGTGGAATCGATGCCAATGGCGTGACGCCGGCATACGTATAGAACGGATCGGACACGGTCGGCGCGCCGGCGCTGGCCGGCGGTGCGGCGATGGCCAGTGCGGCGGACACAACGGCCGCGGCAATCATCAAACGTCTGGAGGACATGGGTGGGAGCCCCTGGGATAACCTGCTTTCATCGAAGGAAGTTCGGCGGTGTTGCAGACCATCTGCGATTGCCGCTTCAAAAGCGTTTCCGTGCCATCGACTGTCTCCTGTGAATGATCCGGCTTGTTCGGAATCTGCAATTTTAGTAGGAGTACAAACCGGATGAATTGAAGCACAACGAGAACGCGTTCGATGTGCGTTTTCCGTTGTTTGAAGGTAAACGTCTAAATCCGGACACGACGAGTCGTACCGACAGGCCGGTGTCTTGCGTCACGTATTTCGCGGCAGTCGCGTATCGTAGCGCGTGCCCTGACCGTTCGGCCGACTGCCGGCGCGCGGCCGGAGTGCCGTACGATTGCGTCCAACCGAGTCGTTCGGTGCGAGCGCTCACGGGCGCTGGCCTGGTGACCGCCCGCCGGCGACCCGATCGTTACCTGACCCACCCGAGTTGCCACGATGACCGTATCCGAACTGCTCCGCGCCATCCGCCAACCCTATATCGACCTGCTCGCGAAAGCGGCAGCGCAACCGGCGGTGATCGTCGAACCGGCCTACCGGCAGGCCGACGGCACACTGGCCACCGAAGGGCCGCTCGCGCTGCCGTGCCGGGCCGACACGATCCCGACCGAAGGCGACGCGGCCGGCCAGCCGTCGATGGTCGATTCGACCTCGCAACTCGATTTCGAGCCGTTCGCGTTCGACCTCGAAACGGCGGCCGTGTCGATCCGCCCGTTCGTGTGGGACTGGGCCGCGATCGAGGCCGATGGCCTCGACGAAAGCGCGGCGGTCGACGCGTTCAAGACGTGGTTCTTCGCGTGGTTCGATGTGGACGACGAGAACACGCCGGCCGAAGACGGGCTGCATGGCATCGTTCACTACCTGTCGGAACCGGTTCGCACGGAACAGGGGTGGCGCGTCGATGCGGATCTCGGTTCCGCGCCCGAGACGGCCGTCGAGGATCTGCTGTTCCGGCTCGTCGATGCGGGGGCTACGCGGATCGGCGTCGGTTGAAATGCGGCTTCATCTCTTGCACACCACCATCATGAAAAAAGCTCTCGCCGCGGTACTGCTCTGCATTTCGTTGCCGGCGCTCGCCAAGGTTTCCACCGAAGTGTTCTGTTTCACATCGGACGGCGACAAACCCGTGCGCTTCGAGATGCGCACCTACTACGACGATGCGGTCAAATGGACGGGCGGCATGGTCCGGTACGCGAAATCGAAAACGGCCCTCCCGCTGGTGATCGGTCACGAGGAGGAGGAAGTGCCCGCCGAAGACCGTCCGCACCAGTTCACGACGACCTGGATCGAAATGGTCGACGGCAAGATCAACGGAGAATACGAAATGAGGTCGCAGGGCGCCCGAATCTATACGATGACCTACACCAACGCGCGCACCCGCAAGAAAACCAATTTCACGTGGGCGTTCGACGCCGACGCATCCGAGAAAACGGGATGCCGCTGGTAACGCTGGCATCGTTCTCGCCCACACCTGATCTCGTCGAAAGGATCGCCATGAAACTGCCGGGTCCAATTGCGCTGTTGTTGCTCGCGCTGCACGCGGGCTTCGTGTACGCCGCGCCACGCATCGTCTATCAGGGCACGCTGCAAGGGGCTGGCGAAGTCGTGATGGAACTCGACGGGCGGACGGCGGCAGACGGCACGATCTCGGGCCGTTATTTCTACACGCAGTACGGCATCGACATTCCGCTGCGCGGCAAGCCCGCAGCGCTCGTCGAACCACTCGCGCGAACGGATTTGCCGGATGCCGCCCGCAGCCAGTCTAGCTACAGCGATCGAGCCGATTTCGATCAGGTCGCGGCAACCTGGCGCGGCGCGCAGAACGGAGACGGCTATCGGGGCCGCTGGACCGATGCACGCTCGGGCAAGACGCGCGCATTCGCGTTGCGGCGTGTTGCCGAATACGATCCCGACGCGATTGGGCCGGGTTCCGTCGAAGCCGTCACCGATCGCATCGCCGGCGGCGTCGGCAGCGGCGTCGCACGCGGCGTGGACATCGACATGAAGCGCGCACCCTACGCGACGCTGAAGCTCGCCGGGCACGCGCAGCCGGCCGGCCCCGAGATCGGCGACGGCACGATCGCCTACCGGATGTGGCGCGATCCGCGCACGCAGTTCCTGTATCCGCGACTGAGCCGCCATCCCGATCCGGCCGTGATGGCGCGGGTCAACCATCTGCTGGAACAGCGGCAGTGGCAGATGAATCTCGCCGCGCTCGAATGCGCGTCAACCCGCTATACCGACGACGGGCCGGCAGCCGGGACGCTTGGCGGCTACGACGACGAGCACGTGACGGTCACGTGGCTATCGCGCGCGGCATTGGGCATCGTGGAATCGGGCAGCACGTTCTGCGGCGGCGCGCATCCGAACAATCACTACAACCCTGGCACATTCGACCTGCTGCGCGGCGCGTATCTCGACTGGAATCGCGTGATCGACGCGGCTACGCCAGGCAAGGACGGCGACACGGAAACGAGCGCCGCATTGATGCGCTTCATCGCGCAGCGACGTGACAAGGCCGAGCCGGGTGAACGGCCGACGGACGGCTACGGCAATTCGCTGTCGTGCGCCGACGTGTTCCCCCAGTATCTTGCGTTCGAACTCGATGCGCCCGGCAAGCTGTCGTTCGCCGTGTCCGGTATCGGCCACGCGGCGGGTGCCTGTCTCGGGCCACAGCTCGACGCGCCGTTTGCGGCGCTCGCACCGATCCTGAAGCCCGAAGGTGCGCGTTATCTCGTACCGGGCGTCAAGCTGAAGTAACGCGGCGGCACGTAGCGGTATCCACATCGCGCATCGGCCCGGCCGCACAGCGACGAGGGCGGTCGACGCGCGAGCACCGCAGTCATTGCGTCAAGACGCGTTGCCCTGCGCGTCGACGTCGATCCCCAGTTCGCTGGCCATCCGCTGAACCAGCTCACTCAGTCGCGCCACTTCATCCGCGAGGCGCTTCTGTTCGGCCTTCAGCGCCTCGAATTCGGAAGGCGGCACGGAATCCGCGCCGCCGGCATCCGCGCTCGCGAAATCGGCCACGTTCACCTCGCCGCACATCAGGTGCATCCAGCGGTTCTCGCGCGCGCCCGGCGCACGCGGCAGCCGGACGACGAGCGCCTGCGCGCGCGCCGCGAGTTCGTCGAGAAACGCCTCGACCGACGAGATATCCGCGAAGCCGTGCAGGCGTGCGCTGTTCAGGCGCAGCTCGGCGGCCGTCTGCGGGCCGCGCAGCAGCAGGATCGTCAGCAGCGCGATCGCCTGGCTCGGGATGCCGAGCACGCGGTTCATGTTGTGCTCGAAACGCGGCACGCGGCTGCTGCTGCCTTCCATCACCAGGCTCAGGTGCTTCAACCCGTCGAGCGCGGTCGTGACTTCGTCCTCGCTGACGTTCATCACCGGCGAGCGCGCGGTTTTCTGGTTGCAGCCCGCGGTCAGCGCATTCAGCGACAGCGGGTAGGTGTCCGGCACCGTGTGCTGTTTCTCGACGAGCACACCGAGAATGCGGGCCTCGAGAGGCGTGAGTTCGCGAAGGGCGCGTGGCGTGGGCGTATCCGGCGTGGAGTTCATGTTGGCTTCGCAGCGTGCAGCAGGTGAGGGGAACGGTCGCGGCCCGTCCGGCATCGCGAACGGGCGAGCCATATGATAGCTCGCGGCGCTTGGCCCGGCGCTGCTCGCCGCGCGGACCTATCCGTCATTTCGTGGGCGGGGCATATCATGAGGTATAAAAGTCATGGATATGCCGATGAAGAAGAAGAGGCAAACCGTAGCGCGTCAGGCAGCGGCCCGCGGGCCGCTGCCTGAGTTGCCCAAGGAACTGCTGGACCAGTTGGTCAAGGGGCCGATGACGCCGACCGAGGTTCAGGATCTGATGCTG